>CAZVUZ010000140.1:0-6514 GCA_964630485.1 uncultured Ignavibacteriales bacterium | reverse complement strand
AAGTGAAGTCTAAGGAACGTCAAATCTGGGATTGCGTGACTCGTTGCTATAGGCCTGCAAGCGAACTACGAGAGCACTTCGACATTACCTTAGAGAAGCACTTTTTCTTCTAGAATCTTCTCTAGGACAGTAAGATAAAAGGTCAATCTCCCGTGCGCATGGTACATCCCCCATGGTTGAAGTGGATTCTCGGTGTGTCGTTAGACTGATATTAGTATCGGCAGTAGTTGAGGGCGCTTTACGTCCCCCCCCTCCCCGGGAACTTATCCACAAAATACTCGTTGACAATATAAGATAATAGCCTATAATACCCGGTCTTCCTCTACGTGATTATTCCCCTAAAAGTATAATCGGTAGATTGCTTGTAAACCCGTTACGGCACAGTTGATTCTGTCCCGCGAAAGATTGTTGACCATGACCGACATAGCTCACATACGGAACCTCGCCATCGTCGCCCATATCGACCACGGCAAAACTACCCTCATCGATTCCGTATTCAAAGCCACCCAGACCTTCCGCAAAAACCAGGATGTCGCTGAACGGCTCATGGATAACAACCCCATCGAACGCGAACGCGGCATAACAATCCGCTCCAAACACTGCACCGTGACCTGGAACGACTACCTCATCAATATCATCGATACCCCCGGCCATGCCGACTTCTCCGGCGAGGTCGAACGGGTGCTCTCGATGGTCGACTCGGTCCTGCTCCTGGTCGACGCCAATGAAGGCCCCATGCCGCAGACGCGTTACGTCCTTATGCGCGCGCTCAAGCTCGGCCTGCGCCCGATAGTCATCGTCAACAAAGTCGACCGGCCCAACGCCCGGCCCGACCACGCTCTCGATAAAACTTTCGACCTCTTCATAGACCTCGGCGCCACCGACGAACAGGCCCAGTTCCCGATTCTCTTCGGCTCCGGCCTCGACGGCTGGTTCGTCAACGACCTCGATAAAGAACCCCACAGCGGTATGGACGCCCTCTTCCAGACAATCATCAAAGAGGTCCCGCCGCCGGCAGTGAACCAGGACGGCGATTTTCTGATGCAGGTCTCCTCGCTCGACTGGAGCGACTATATCGGCCAGATCGGTTGCGGACGCGTGCTGCGCGGTACCCTTAAGAAGGGCGAAGAATTCACCCGCCTGGCCACAAAACTAAACGACCCGCTCCACGCCGACAGCGGCTGGACGCTGGAATCGGCCACAAAAGTCAAGGGCATCCACATGTGGACCACCCACGGTCTGACCCGGGTCGATACCGACGAAGTCTCCGCCGGCGATATCGTCTGGCTGGCCGGTCCGCCCGAAATCGGTATCGGCGATACTTTCTCCAAAAATGAAGACCCTTCCGAGGCCCTCAAACCGCTCGAAATCGAAGAACCGACGCTTTCGATGTTCTTCCTCGTCAACAACGGCCCCTTCTCCGGCCAGGAAGGCACCGCGATCATGCTCCGCCAGCTCAAGGATCGGCTCGAGCGTGAACTGCGCGTCAATGTCGCGTTGCGCATGGAAGATGTCGGCCGCCCGGACGGCGTCAAGGTATCGGGACGCGGTGAACTTCACCTGGCTATCCTCATCGAGGAAATGCGGCGCGAAGGGCTCGAGTTCTGCGTCTCGCGCCCGGAAGTCATCACCCGCCTCGACGAAAACGAAAAAGTCACCGAGCCGATGGAGCAGTTGATAATCGATATCCCCGAGGAGCACCAGGGTATCGTCATCGAAAAACTGGCCAAACGCAAGGGCGAGCTGGTCACGGTCGAGAACGCCGGGACGAGAACGATTCGCCTCGAATTCGAAATCCCCACCCGCGGCCTGATCGGCTACCGGTCGGAATTCCTGACCGATACCCGCGGCCTCGGCATCATGGCCTCGCGTTTCGTCGGCTACGGCGCCTGGTGCGGCGAGATTATCTCGCGGAGCAAGGGCTCGGTGGTGAGTATCGAAACCGGCACGGCCACGGCCTATGCCCTGGAAGGATTCCAGGAACGGTCGGTGATTTTTATCGAAGCGACCGAGAAGGTCTACACCGGCCAGATCGTCGGCGAGAATTCCCGCGACATGGACATGCCGTGCAACCCGACCAAACGCAAACACCTGACCAACCATCGCTCATCGACCAAGGATATGGGCGTCAAGCTCGATGTCCCGCGCAAAATGACCCTGGAGCAGGCGATGGAGTGGATCCGCGACGACGAACTGGTCGAGGTAACACCGAAATCCCTACGGATCAGGAAATCGATCCTCAACACCCTGGAGCGCAAACGCGGCACGAAGAAACAGCCGGAAGAAGACGGAAGCTCCACCACGATGCAGTCGCGACTTTCCGCATGACTGCATCCCCACAGCCGATTCGTATCGCCCCCCCGAGGGTTGCGAACGTCCCGGCGCCAATGAAACACACACGTTAGAGAAAATTACTTGAATTCAAATCAAACATTACGTCATGCTCTCGGGGACAACCCCGGCCGGAGCAGAAAACACTATAAAGCGGCCCAGATATCGACCAACGGATTTTCCGACCTGGGCATCGCCCGCAACCTGATGTCGGCCGTCAGCCGCCTCAATTTTGAGCACCCGACGCCGGTTCAGAAGGAATGCATCCCCATCGCCAATGAAGGCCGGGACATTATCGGCATTGCCCAGACCGGCTCCGGCAAGACCCTGGCGTACGGTATCCCCATGCTCCAGCAGTTGTTCGCGAACAAGCGAGGCACCGGGCTCGTCCTGGTCCCGACTCGCGAGTTGGCCCTCCAGGTGGAAGAGCAACTGCAGGTTCTCAGCCAGCCGTTGAATATTCGCTCCGTGGTGCTGATCGGGGGAGCCTCCATCACCGCCCAGTTGGGCATTCTCCGCAAAAATCCCCGCGTTGTCATAGCCACGCCCGGACGGCTGATGGATCTCATCGAGAAAAGGGCGGTCGATCTTCGCAATATCGATGTCTTCATCCTCGACGAGGCTGACCGGATGCTCGACATGGGGTTCCTTCCCGACATTAAGCGAATTATGAAGTCCGTTCCCGATGAACGCCAGACGATGCTCTTCTCGGCGACCATGCCTAAGGAAATCGAGGCCATCGCCGCCCGCATCATGCACGACCCGACCCGCGTCGAGGTTGACCGCTCCGGGGTAACGCCGGCCGAAGTCAGTCATGAGATGTTCATTATAAAGAATCAGGACAAGGGCCGGCTCCTGGCGTTCCAGCTCCAGCATTGTTCGGGTCCGGTGCTTGTTTTCACGCGCACGAAGTGGATGGCCCGCAAACTGACCTCGAAGGTTAACAACATGGGCTTCACCTCGGCGCAGATCCATTCCAACCGCAGTCAGGAGCAACGACGCAAGGCCCTCGAAGGGTTCAAGCGGGGCAAGTTCCAGATTCTCATAGCAACCGATATTGCGGCCCGCGGGATCGATGTCTCGGGTATCGAGATGGTGGTCAACTATGACATGCCGGCCAATTCTGAGGACTATGTGCACCGTATCGGCCGCACCGGCCGGGCCGGAAAAACCGGCCACGCTGTTTCGTTTGCCACGAGCGCCCAGGAAGGCATGATCAAGGACCTGGAGAAGTTCATGAAGACGCGGCTGGCGGTTTCGGCTTTGCCGGACCTGCCGCCCGAAAAGCGCCTCCATGAGGACTCCGGCCAAAGGTATGGGAGAGCCGGACGATCCGGAGATGAGAGGCCCTCAAGGCGACAGTTCTCGAAGGATCGTTCCCCTAAAAGGTTTGACGGGAATCCCGGCGATGACCGGAAATCCAGGGGCAAGCACCCCGGATCGAAGAACCGCGCCGCCGCCGATCAGGATTCAAAGCGACCGGCCTCACCGAGCAAGAGCTCGAAATCGAAGGGGTCGGACAAAAAGAAGCCCAAAGAGGAGAGTCCTTTCTGGGCGAATTTCAAGAAGCATCGTCCCGCGAAGAAGAAGTCGGTTGGTCAGGGTGGGCGTCGGAAGAACCGTCCCCGCCGCGGATAAACCGGTAAACCGGTTTCACCGATAAATCGGTCTTAGCCGATAAATCGGTTTCAATTATAGGGCGGGTTTGTCACCAAACCCGCCATTCTTAGAACTACTGAACCGATTTCACGTCAGCTATCCACTGCCAGCAACCTGACTACCATGACGCGTGGTTAAAATCGGGGCACTTCTTTGAGCACCTTTATACCGCCGCCTTCATCGATCTTGATGTACAAAACAATCGCTTTCTCACCGGCTGGATATTCAAGCGTTTTCACCTCTTTGTTCTTGAGGTCGAATTCAATCTCTTCGATGGTCTCTTTCTGCTCATAGCCATCTACGAATTCCTGGGCATAGACGTGAATCTTGACGTGCGAAACCTCGGCGGTCGGGCTGTCGCCGGTGACTATCACCTTAAGAGGCCGATTTTCGCGACCGCTAACTCCCCCACCACCGGACGCGTCGAAATAGTATTGTTCTCGCGCCATGTCGTCGAATGACGAGTATTCGTCGACGACGGTCATCATGATGCGCCCTTTGTCGCACAGAACGCGGATCTCGTCGGCTTCGTGCTGCATGCCGTACATCTTCTCGCCGCGCTCGCCCTTGTAGGTCAGGGAGAAATTCTCTTCCGGGACCGGTGAGACGTTCGAGAAATCCATCTTTTGTCCGGCCGCGTAAAGGTGCACGCGAAACGTCGAGGTATCCCCGATGAGGTTGCTGGCCTTGATCCGAGAGCTTAATCCCGGGACCACCTTCACCCGTAATTCGCCGCCAGCGGCCATGCGCCGTCTGATCGGGGCCTCGGAGGAGGCCAGCGACGTTATCGCCGGGCGTTCCATCTCGATCTCGTCGGGGGTTTTCTCCCGGGTATAGTCGGCGGGCACAGTGAAGAGGGCATCGTCCTGGGGACCCTCGACCACATTTTGGATCTCCATGGTGCCGTCACCCATATCGCCATCGTAGTGGACCAGGTACTTGACGAAGTGGTTCAGCTTCTTCGAATGCCAGCGTTCGAGCACCAGCTCGGTCTGGCCGGGGTAGTTGTAGGTGTAGTGATCACACTCAAAGCCGTTGATCGTTTCCGTGCCGACCAGCTTCTCCTCGGCGCTTTTTGTCATGTACTGCCAGCCCTTGACGGGGTTGGAAAAGGCTCCCGCGGGTCCGTCGAGCTCCTTGTAGGTCTTCTCCTCGGGGTTCATGGCCGTCGTCACGTTGGTGGAGCTATTCTCGATCGCGAGGAAGAGGTTCTCCCCTTCTAGTTGCTCCACGCGATAGACACTGTCGCGCACGAACAACTTGATAGTAATGCTTTCGTCCGGCTGCGTTATGACCAAATCGGCGCTGAATTCCGCCGCGATTGCCTGGCCACCCAAAAGGCATACTGCCAGGGCCAGAATTGCATAAACGGCATGTTTGTGAATTGACATGATCGTTTCCTTCCTCCGTAAAACTGATACACTGAACCTTGCGTTGTAGTTTGAAAAGTAATTGGACAATATATTCGACGCAAGCACAATCTGACCAAGTCCTGGAGGGTCAGAAACCCGGGGCTTTGTTCCGGAGATGTATCCCCGATCGGGTGTTACAGAGGCTTGAGCTTCCCCATACCGCCATCGACGCCGATTGTCTGCCCGGTGATCCATGAGGCATCGTCGCCGAGAAGGAACATCGCCGCCGCGGCCTGGTCGGCGGGATCGCCTACCCGTCCGAGGGGATGTCTCGCGGCGGAGGCCTCCCGGCGTTTGTCATCGGCCAGAAGTCGCGTCGCCAGTGGGGTGTCGGTAAGCGAGGGGGCGACGACATTGATTCGAATCCGGTGTGGAGCCCATTCCAGCGCCAAGGCCCGCGCCAGGCCCTCGACGGCCGCCTTGGCCGCGGAGATGGAAGAGTGGTAGTTCATACCGAGCGCGGCCGCAACCGTGCTGAACAGCACCACCGAGGCTCCCTTTGGCGCCATCAGCTTCTCCCGGCAGGCCTGCAGGACCTTGATGGCACCGAGGAGGTTGACCTCCAGCTCATGACGGAAATCGTCGATTTTCAGAGCGTGAAAAGGCCGGAGGATTATTGTTCCCGGGCAGAAAGCGAGGCCGTGAAGTTCCGCGGGCAAGGTCTGCGTAAGAGCGGAGAGGTCTTCGGAAGTAACATCAAGTTCGACATAGTTGACACCGAGGGCGGCGTAGTTGTCGGCCGGTTGTCTCGAGGCACACCAGAGAGTGGCGCCGGAACCGCTGAGCTTCTCCACCAGCGATCGACCGATACCGGTTCTTCCGCCAACAACGAGGATATTGCGATTCTTAAAGGTCATCTGACATATCTCCTCACGAAAAGGTGTCTTAGAAATCAACGAGCTTCAATACCATAGCAATCATAACAGCCGACGGGGCGTTCCGCAAGATCGCGGGCATGGCATTGCCAAAAACACACCCCCTCCTTTGGCGGGCCTTAGGTGAAGTCAAACATGCCCTACAAGAAGAAGACGGAGCGATAGTCTATCCGGGGAAGTTGATCCAGAAGGACGAGCCGCCGCCGTCGGCCGGCTCCAGATTGAAATCGCAGCCGT
>CAZVUZ010000139.1:0-8789 GCA_964630485.1 uncultured Ignavibacteriales bacterium | reverse complement strand
CTCCATGGGGGTGGTCGTCGATTTCCCGGAGCGTGATTTCGACAACGGCGACCTGAGCCGAGCCGGGCTCTGGCTCACCGGCGGCTATACATGGGATGACTGGAGCGCTCTCGCGGTTGCCCGCTACCTGCATCACGATGAGGATAGCCTATGCAATTTCGATTTCGGGGCCCGGCTGATATTCGATAACTGGCGACGCTTCTCGCTGTCGGCGGAGGGTCTCTACCGTCGTTTTCCGGATCGTGACAGCGACGAAAGTACCTGGCGGGCGGCCTTCGCTCTCGACTATGCTATCGGCAAGAATAAGTCAATCGCAATCACTTTCGGGCGCGACTTCGAGGGAAGGCGTTCGGGCAATCTTTTAACCCTGATCAACCTTGTTCTTGGTTTTGGCTCCGAGCGACCTAAACCCTGAATGCTTCAACCGTGATTGATGCCGACTCAGACAAACGGCTACCGGTAGGAGGGTGATGACCAGGGCGCTGGTGCGCTGCCGGGGTTTCGACCGCGGAACGTCCGTTCTGGGGGGGCATCTGACCAGACGTCGTTTCAGGCGCAAGAATGAGGATTAGCCCTACCGGGGCGTCACCGGACCCAGATTGACGCCATGGCGTGGTGTAGCTCAGCAGTTTAAGGCATTACAATAATTGAGTTTAGGGCTTGGAAGCCGGGGCGATGGGCGCTGCCGATACCCTAAAAAGCACTTGTGTTTTGAAATCGGGAAGACTATTTTCCGGCGAGGGGTAAACAGGGTGGTCGGGTGCTGAATCTCTCAGACTGACACCACCGGATCCCGAAGCAATTTACGAAACAGAATCCGGAACGGCATTTGTATATATGAAGGAAGGTTCAGATGAGATTTAAGGATTTTTTGGAAGGCGACATTGTCGTGATCGATATTTCCGGGAAGATCATGGGTGGTGAGGAGACGACCATGTTTCATGGCCGTATCCATGAGTATATCAGCCAGCAGAAGACGAATATCATTATCGACCTGAAAGATGTCAACTGGATGAACTCGGTTGGTCTCGGTATGTTGATTTCGGCTCTGACGACGGTCAAGAACGCCGGCGGCCGCCTGGTCCTGGCCAATATTACGAATATTGAGGCCATTCTCACGATTACGCGCCTGATTTCGGTATTCGAGCATTTTGACAGTCGCGAGGAAGCCCTGAAAGCATTCGCCGCCTGATTGTGACCGCGCTCTATGTTTTCAAGAAGCCCCGTCTCCGGGGCTTTTTGCTGCCTGCCAACACGTTGCATCGGTCTCGGCGAAACATTAACCAATAGTTCCACGTAATGGGTAGAGTGCATATCGGAGTCGCCGCCCGTGGCCGCATGACAAGGGCTTCGGTTACGGTGCTCCGGAGGGGCCGGAAGTTGATCTGAGGTATCGGAGGAAGGCAGGGTTCGGTGATGTTTACCAGCGTTAAGGATAGTCGCTTGGGATGGGTGTCTTCGGCGATTCTGACTGTAATTCTGTCATTGGCGGTGAGTTCTTTCGGTTCTGAGGGACCGACGTTCAAGCCGGTCTATAAACCAACTCTCGAGATTAACAAAACTACGGAGTCAATTCGAATTGACGGCCGGCTCGATGATCCGGGTTGGCAGGCGGCCGGAGTGGCCGACAACTTCGCCGAAGTGTCCCCCGGCGACCAGGTGGCACCGCCAGTGGCGTCGTCGGCGCTGATCACCTACGATGATGACAATCTCTACATTGCCCTGATTGCCCGGGACGATCCAACGACGGTGCGGGCCTCGCTGAGGGACCGCGACGACATATTTCAGGATGATTACTTCGGGATCATGATCGATACCTACGGCGATGCCTCATGGGGATATGAGATATTCGTTAATCCTCTGGGCATACAGGGGGATTTGCGCATGGAGTCAAGCGGTAACGAGGACCTCTCCTATGATATAATTTTTGAGTCGATGGGAGTGGTTACCGATTCCGGTTACCAGGTAGAACTGGCCATACCCTTTGCCTCCTTGCGTTTTCCCGAGAAGGGCGAGCAGACCTGGCGGGTCAATTTCTGGCGGGATCATCAGCGCGATCAGCGGCGACGTTTCGCCTGGGCGGCCCAGGACCGGAACGAACCCTGCTTCATTTGCCAGTGGGGTTACCTCAACGGTATCAGGAATATCAAGCCGGGCGAGAATCTGGAGATCATGCCGGCGATTGTAGGCTCCCAGTACAGCGCGATGGAAGATATCGATGACCCCGCCTCGGAATTCGATAACGAAAACCCGGACGGGGAGGTGTCGGTCAATATGCGCTATGGCCTTTCCTCGACTTCGTCGCTGGAACTGACCCTGAACCCGGATTTCAGCCAGGTGGAGTCTGATGCGGCCCAGGTTGATGTAAACTCTACTTTCGGGCTGTTTTACTCTGAGTCGAGACCTTTTTTCCAGGAAGGCAGTGATCTTTTCAACACCTGGATAAACGCCGTCTACACCCGCACGATAAATGATCCGATCGCGGCCGGCAAGTTTACGGGTCAGTTTGGACGTGGGAGAACTCGGCAGTGACCGTGCCCCTGCAGCAACAGAGCATTTTCAGACAGGCTGACAAGAGCATCGTGAACATCCTGAGGGCTCAACAGCGATTCGGCGATGACTCTTTCGTCGGACTCGTCTTCACCGATCAGAGACTGGAGGATTTCGACGATGGGTCGGAGACCTACGATGGCGGCTCGGGAACCCTGTTCGGGTTTGACGGGCGTTTTCGTCTGACGCAGAAGTATCGTATCGAGGCTCAGGCGCTTTTCAGTCACACCGAAGAAGTCAATGCGCCGGCCCTCATTGATACCACTTTTGAGGATGGCCGGGCCCAGAGCCATTTCGACGGCGACCGGCACACGGTGGCTCTCGACGGCGAGAAGTTCTGGGGCGATGCCGTCTACCTGGGGCTGATCAGAAGCTCCAGCCAGTGGAATTTAAGCCTCAAATATCGCGAGTTCAGCCCGACCTTCAGGGCCGCCAACGGTTTTGAAAACAAAACCGACTATCGCAACCTGGATCTCTGGACGGGGGTGACTTTCCGGCCCAATCGCGAGTGGCTGATTGCATGGGAACCCAGCTTGATGCTGGGAAGAAACTGGATTTACGACGGCAAATTCGGATTGCAGAAATTCGGTGAGGGAGCCTTTGACGAGTGGATTCGGGGCGAGCTGGATTTCACCTTTAAGGGCCAGACCTCGCTGGCAGTAGGCTATTTGAACAGCCAGGAAATATATGCCGGTAAGGGTTTCCCGGGGATCAGCCGCGGGTCATTTGCAATCAGTACCCGTTTCAGTGAGTTTTTCTCCGGCGGTTTCAACGCCGACTTCGGCCGTTCCATCCGCCGTGATCGCACGGCTCCGGAAATGGGATACCAGAAGGATTTCGGAATGTGGCTGAATCTGAAACCGACCATGAAGCTATATATCTCCAATGACCTCTACTTCGCCAGCATGGATCATCTCGACAGTTACATGGAGGACAACCCCGGCGCAGACAGGAATATCTACGAGGGGTACATCGTTCGCAGCCGGATCAATTACCAGTTTACGCGCAGGTTATTCCTTCGTTTGATCGTGCAGTATGATGACTTCGGTGAGGACCTGGCGATAGAACCGATGGTGACCTATCGCGTGAATCCATTCACCAAGTTTTACATCGGTATGACATCCCGCTATCAGCATTACGATGCCGCCGATTTCGAAAGTCTCAGTGAATCCGACTGGAGTCTCGGAGAACGCCAATTCTTCTGTAAACTTCAGTATTTCTGGAGGATTTGACCGCAACCGCCGACGCTCTGAGGCGTGGTTCAGGCGTCGGTTTTCCTGAAGATCATCACCCCGGCCGTGAAGCAGGCGACGCCGATGAGGGTCAGGATTGACAGGGGGAGGGCCATTTCGACCCATGAAAAACCACGCCAAATCGCTCCCTCGAGAGCGAGTATTGTCCACTTGACGGGACTGAAACTGCCAACCGTGGCCATCCAGCGAGGCATGGCCATCAGGGGCACCATGCCGCCCCCGGTCATGGACATCACCAGCAGAATCACCCAGCCGGCTCCAGCGACGCTGTTGACCGATTTCCCCATGACGCTGATGAGCATCATGAGGCCGACAAAGCAGACGCCGGCGGCGAGAATGGCCGCCGCCAGGGCGGCGGGGTTGGGTGTGCGAACATCGAAGATCAACTTTCCTATAGACAACAAAATGACACAGACTGTCACGCACGTTATCAGGCAGGCAAGCCCCTTGCCGGCCAAAATGTGACCGCGAGAAATCGGGGCCAGGCGCAGGCGCAGCAGGGTGCCGGTGGTACGCTCGGTGACGATGGTGACCGCGAAGGCGGTGGCGGCACCGATCAGGGCCCAGATTATTGATTGCGGGAAGGTTATTTCCCAGGCCGAGGCCGGGTAACTGCCGCTTCGGGCTACACTCTCTACCTCTATTCGGGGACCCTTCATAACATTCTGTCCGCCTGCGGCCGCCGTCGTGTCGGATGACTCCGACGAGGCCAGGGCGCCGCTGTCAAGTTCCCCCATAAAGGTATCCAGGGAGCCCATGAAGGACTTCAGTATCCCGCGCTGATTCGGATCGAGTCCTGCAGAGCTGTCGATCCTCGGTAAATATTCCTGTATCTGCTTTCGGGCCATTGACGGGTTGAGGTACTGCTCCTGCATGGCGCCGAACCAGGCATACATCAACAGGCCCTTGAGGTAACCGGATTCCGTTTTGCGCGAGGGATCCATGCCGGTAACAAGGTGCGCCGTGTCGGAACTGAAGACATTTTCGAAACTGGAGAAGCCCTCGCGGATTTCGAGAAAAGCCACGGCTTTGCCCGTTCGAACCAGGGTGCGGGCCGAGTCTTTGTTTGACTCTACCAGGTTTATGGCATCGGATTTGCCCAGTTTTGCGAGGAAGGATTTCGAGAAATCAGTGCGGTCATTGTCAACGGCGATCACTTTCATGGCTGCCCGGCTGGAACTTCCGGTTGAGAATATGGAACCGAAAAAGAGGGCCATAATCAGGGGAAAAGCCAGCAGCCAGAAGAGACCGAACGGGTCCCGCATTATGAGCTTTATGTCTTTGAGGGCGAGGGCGACTATTGCTTTCATCAGTCACGTAACCTTTTGCCGGTGAGATTGAGGAAGACGGACTCCAGATCGGCCTGATCAACGCGCATGGTAAGAAACCGGTTGCCGCCGGCGGCCAGTTTTCCCACGACCTCGAGCGGTTTGCGGGTTTCCACCCTGAGCGTGGTTCCCTCGAGCCGTCCGGGCAGATCGGCGGGGTTATCGGGCGGTGAAGCGAGTTCGGCCTCGACCACCGAATCGCCGCCGTGAGCCGCCACCAGCGCCGCTACGGTATCCATGGCCAGAATCCTGCCTTGATCGATGATAGCGACACGATCGCAGAGGCGCTCGGCTTCTTCCATATAGTGGGTGGTGTATAGAATCGTCCGACCCTGGCTCTTGAAATCCTCTATTTTCTCAAAAATCAGATTTCGCGATTGCGGGTCCACGCCGACCGTCGGCTCGTCAAGAAGCAATACGGCGGGATCGTGCACGACGGCACAGGCCAGGTTCAAACGTCGCTGCATCCCTCCCGAGTAGGTTTTGGCCCGGCTCTTGCGTCGTTCGTTGAGGCCGACGAAATCCAGGGCCCAGTCGACGCGCTCTTTCAGATGCCGGCCGCCCAGGCTGTAGAGACGGCCGAAAAAGGCGACATTTTCTTCACCGGTCAGTTCTTCGTAAATCGCCAGAGCCTGGGGGGCGCTGCCGAGCCGGCGCCGCACCGCCGCCTGGGTCGGATCTTTTGATCCGTTAACGGCGACACTGCCGCCGTCCGGCTTGAGTACACCGGCCAGCATATTCACCGTCGTCGATTTACCGGCTCCGTTCGGTCCGAGGAAACCGAAGGTCTCGCCGTCTTCGATGGAGAACGACACGCCATCGACCGCGACCAGTTGACCGTATTGCTTGCGAAGGTTCTCTACAAGAATCATAATTTCCGTTGGCGTACGAATGGTTGGCAATCAAACGAGTTCATTGTCAGCCAGAATACTTTTGTGGATTGTCAAAGTCAAGGCTATCCTTGTTAGAGCTGTGTTAAAGTGCTCCCGGCCGGGCCGACCTCCGGTTTCTTTGGAGTTGCTTTTGACCTTAAAACTTATATAAATACCAGTACGGAAAGTCAAATAACCAATTTGGGAGTAAATACGATGATCAATCAGATTGAAAAGCTATTGGGCGATGAAAAGTCGCTTCTGGCATACGAATGCAAGGGGATTCCGCGCTCGCGGCTGCACCTTCCCGGGCCGGATTTTGTCGATCGCGTTGTGGCCGAGTCCGATCGCACGCCGGCGGTCATGAGGTCGCTGAGCTGGCTCTACACCAACGGTCGGCTGGCCGGGACCGGATATCTTTCCATCCTGCCGGTGGATCAGGGAATCGAGCATTCCGGCGGCGCCTCCTTCGCGCCCAATCCCGACTATTTCGACCCGGCCAAAATCGTCGAACTGGCCCTCGAGGGCGGCTGTAACGCCGTCGCCTCGACCTTCGGCGTCCTCGGTTCGGTTGCCCGCAAGTATGCCCACAAGATCCCGTTCATTGTGAAGCTGAATCACAATGAAATGCTCACCTATCCCAATACCCCCGACCAGATCATGTATGCCGATGTCGAAAACGCCTTCAACCTGGGCGCGGTCGGGGTCGGGGCCACGATTTACTACGGCTCGGAGACCAGTCACCGCCAGATCCAGGAAGTTACCGAGGCCTTCAAGATGGCCCATGAACTGGGTATGTTCACCGTGCTCTGGTGCTACCTGCGCAACAGCGCTTTCAAACACGAGGGCACGGACTACCATGTTGCGGCTGACTTGACCGGCCAGGCCAATCATCTCGGCGTGACCATTGAAGCCGATATCGTCAAGCAGAAGGCGCCCGAGAACAACGGCGGCTACAATGCCCTCAAGTTCGGCAAGACGCACAAACTGGTTTATGACAAGTTGACCACCGATAACCCGATTGATCTGACCCGCTACCAGGTGGCCAACTGCTACATGGGCCGGGCGGGACTGCTCAATTCCGGCGGTGCCTCCACCGGGTCCGGCTCCAGCGATCTGGCCGCAGCCGTGCGCACGGCGGTTGTGAACAAGCGCGCCGGCGGTATGGGTATGATATCCGGACGCAAGTCCTTCCAGAAACCCATGGCCGAGGGCGTGAAACTGCTCAACGCCATCCAGGATGTCTACCTGTGCAAGGATGTCACGGTAGCATAGAGATTTTGTCCGCGATTTTGAAAAGGGGCAGGGATAACCTGCCCTTTTGCTTTTGGAAAACAGAGCCCGGGTCGAGAGGAGATATCGTGAGTTCAGTTCGAAAAGACAGGTCATACCGAATTTTGGCAGCGTTGGTTACATTGCTGATGCTAATGACCGCCGCGCCCGCGTTCGCGATATCAACTGAGGTACAAGCAACTGCGGATACAGCCGTCGCGATCGAAAACCGGGCGGAAATGGCAGCCTCCCCGGATGGCTCACAGTCACCGGAGCCGAAAGGGGCCTCGCTGTATCCCATGTCCGAGGAGCGAAGGGACAAGCTGGAATCGTATTCGCGCTTTGTGAACATCTGGCGGTTCGCGGGTTTCTTTGCTATCGTTGGTGTCTATCTCCTGATTCTGGTCACCGGGTTATCGGCACGCCTTCGCACCTGGGCCGGCGTCGCTCGCAAGAGATTCTTCGTAGTCTGGCTTTTCTGGGCCATGTTTTGCGTAGTCGAATACGCACTGTACCTTCCGTTTTCGATTTATCGCGGTTTCATTGTCGAAAGTGACTACGGGTTTCTCAATCAGGGTTTCGGTGGCTGGTTAGGCGAGGGTCTCATAGGCCTTGTCCTGCAGATCATCATCGGCATTATCCCGGTGTGGTTCTTCTACTGGCTGGTCGGCCGCATGAAGCGCTGGTGGCTGGCTTTTACGTTGGGGGCTATCCCGATAGTGATAATCGGGATTGTCGTGGCGCCGGTGGTGATTGACCCCATTTTCAATGATTATGTGCCGTTGAAAGATCCTCAACTGCGCCATGAGATTCTCTCGCTGGCCTCGCGGGCGGGGATCGGGGACTCTGACGTTTTCCAGGTTAATGCTTCAGAGCAATCGTCGAAAATCAATGCCTACGTGACGGGTCTTTTCGGTTCCAAGCGCATTGTGCTGTACGATACCATGATCGACAATTTCGAGACCGACGAGATAAGATTCGTCATGGCTCACGAGATGGGTCATTATGTCATGCATCACATCTGGTGGGGACTGGGAGTTGCAATCGTTTTCATGCTCTTTGCTTTGTGGTTGCTGGACAGGACGATACGGCCGGTGATCCGGCGCTGTTCACGGTGCTTTCGGTTCGATCGATTGTCGGATCTGGCGTCGTTGCCGCTGGTGCTGATCTTTGTGACGGTGATAATGTTCGTTTTCCAGCCGGCCACGAACTATGCCAGTCGGGCGATGGAGCGCCAGGCGGATCGGTACGGGTTGGAGATGTCCGGGGTCTCGACGGAAACGGCGGTGCGGACGTTTGAGAAGCTGTCGGTTTTCAATTTATCGGACCCGGATCCGCATCCTGCGATCGAGTTCTGGTTTTATTCCCATCCTTCATTGAGAAAGCGCATCGAGGCCGTCCGCGGAGAGGGGTGAAAAGCCACGGCCAATTCTGAATGGGTTGTTCTGTCCCTAATCCCCTGAAAACCCGCGCCAACAGGCGAGTTATACCTTGACGTATGTCCCATTAATTGC
>CAZVUZ010000138.1:0-8846 GCA_964630485.1 uncultured Ignavibacteriales bacterium | reverse complement strand
AAAGAGCAGGCTTGAGGCCACGCTCAGACCGACCGCCAGGTAAAAGAGCCGGCGGACGGCGCCCGCCGCGTGAACCCCGCTTTCGACCAGGCGCACCGTCAGCCCGAGCCCGTAGAAACCGACGAGAATGCCGGGAAATCCGAAATTGGCGTAGAACTCGGCGATCAGTCCGGCCCTCAGACCGCCTCCGGCAAATTGATAATTGAACAAATCCTTGAGATACTCCCCGAACGGAAGCCAGTACTCAGCTTTGGAAAGCCCCACCAATCCCAGGACCTTGCCGGGAAGGACAATGAGCGCGGCATTGGCGAACATCTGGCCGTGAAGGAATGGCGCACCGTCGGGCATGATTTCCAGCAGTTTGGCGAATTCCCGGAACTCGGGTGCGAAGTCGGCCGCAAAGCGAAGCAGGTAAACGCCCTGTTCCAGTTCGGTGTCCATGCGGAGCAAACCGACCGCGAACAGGATCAGGCCGCAGGTCAACCCGCCGAGGATCAAACGACCGGTCCTGATTCTCCCCCGCCGCCAGAGATCCAGAAGCATAATCATTATCGGCGTAAGAAACATGGATCGTGAAGCTCCCATGAAAATCAGGCCCAGCGATGCCACACAAATAAGTCTGAGATAGGTTCGTCGGCGATTCGCCACGGCATGCACCGAAAGCGCGTAGGCAATGAGGGCGGCGACCACGAGTTGGAAATAGCATAGCTGTGGCAGGCCACTGCTGAGATTCGTTCGGAAATCGTCGGCATGGGCGGAGAAAGCCGGAATCCGCCCCCCGTACTCGGCAATCATCATCATCAGACCGGCGCAACCGACCGCAAAGACAGCCGTCACAGCCCAGGTGTGGGTGCTGGTTACGTTCCCGTGCGGGTCCTTTTTTGTAACGGGAGCAGGCTTGCCGGTGCCGAATCGTACCTGTGCGAAGGTGGCATAGGCCACGACAAAGGCGGCCAGCGCGGCCAATGTCCACAGTGTCGGAGCCAGAAGATCAACCTGATAGTCAAAATCGTAGTGGACGAAAGTCAGATAATTGGCCAGCAAATAGGAAGCCAGGCCACCGACGAGATAGTATCCGGCGAATGCGAGGAACAGGGCCAGGACAAGCCTCCTCCTGAGAAAATCGGTCATGGCGCCACCTCTTCCAGAACGGTCGCGAAGTCGGCCGCGCAGCGATCCCAGCTAAACATGGCCGCGACCTCTTTCATACGCACCGTCATTGAAGCGCGCCCCTGCGGATCGAAGAGAAATTCAAGTTCGTCCGGCAACTCTCTGTCAACGGCGGTTTCATCGACACCTATGGCACATCCGTGAGCGTTATCGGCCAGGGCTTCACAGGCCGCGTTGTAAATCACCGGACATCCATGACGGAAGGCCTCGACCATAGGGAAACCAAAACCTTCCACCGCCGAGAACAATATCGTCGCCCGAGCTTTGCGATAGAGATCTGCCAGCTTTTCATCACTCACATATCCGAGGTAGCGGACGCGTCCGGCCAGGTCTGGATCAGACTCTATGTGGTCAAGAAACTTTTCGGCCTCATGGTGCGTGGATTCGTTGATGCCTCCTGCGAACAGGAGTTCGTGTCCCGGGAAACGGCCTTCCAGCGCCTTGTAAAGACGCAAAACGGAATACAAATTCTTCCCACGCGGATCGATGCGCCCGACCACGAGGTAAAAGGCGTCGGTTGCATTCGAAGAGCAATCAGGAGTGACGGTTGTATTTTCGGAGTTGACGACCCGGATGCCGCCGCCAGGATAAATGACACTGACTTTCCGCGATTCGACATGAGGGAAACAACGTGTCAGCTGGCGGGAGACGAAATCCGAGATAGCCACCAGGCGACGTGAATTCGCCACCGAGCTGGCCAACATAATGTGTTTGCGATACCACGACCGCAAACGACCGTACTTGGCCTCGATCTCAAACTCATTGAGGTCGGCAATCACCGAAACCGTACGCACGAGCGGCAAAACAACCACGGCGTTGGCCAGGATCAGGCACACATCAATACGACGAAAGCAACACACCAGCGGGAAAACTATCGCCGACCAGACAACGGCCGCGAGAGATCCCATCTCCAGCATTCGCGGAGTTCTTATGGTAACGTCTGAGATCTCACCGGTCATATTTCCGAGAGTATTGCGATTGGTGTAATACACGAGGTCGCCGGCGAGATCGGGCCGCGAGGCAAGGGCCGTTACGAGATGGTCCATCAAAACACCGACACCCAGCCTGGGGCCGTGATAATATCCGAGTATGGCAATCTGGCGTTTCTTCATTGTTCCAGCCTCAGATGGCTGCCTCCGCGGAGTTTGTCGCGGCCAGCATGGCCTCCGCCACTCGGCTGAGATTCGAGGGCTCCATGCATTGCGGGTTCGAGGATGGATCCGAGATTATCCCTTCACGGCTGTGGGACATGACGTAGTCCTGAACACTCCCCGCACTCTTTCCGCATCCGAGGAGCAACTCATAAATATCCCGGGCGTTCCGAATATCGTCCAGGCCGAGACGGCGGCAACCCTCGAAACGGTTGAAGAAGGTTGGCGCCAAAGTGAAGGCCGGTTTGCCGAGCAGGGCCGCCTCGTAAGCAACGGTCCCGGAGACGGTTACGACCAGCTCGCAGCGCTTGATAATTTCGTGCGAATCCTCAGTTTCCTTTACGATATGGGTATTCGGCAATTTCTGCAGTCGGCGATAGAAAGCCGGCGCACGGTCGCCGATGGCGTTGGTATGCTCCTTGACCAGAAGATGCCAGTCATCCGGGAGGATGCGCCAGAGGTTGACGATGTCGCGATACTGGTCCTCGTAGTAACGGCCTATGACATCGATGGATGCCTCCGGCTGTTTGTGAAGGGCCCAGAAAACGAATTTCCGGCCGTCCACATCGCTCAGCGAAATGCGCCGGACGAAACGATAGAGCTCTTTGTTTAGTTCTTCCCGACAGCGCAGTTTGAGGCGCCGCCAGCGGCGATTAACCAGCGTCGGGTCGTCATCGTCGATGTTCTCGGCGGTAATAAAGCGCTTAATTTTCTGCAGGCGGGCGGTGACCGAACGGGAATTGCGCACCAGCCGATCGTTCAATGCCAGGTAGTCAGGCTTCTGGAGAATCAGTCGGTGGGGTCCCTCCGCCACACTTTCATGGCCCTTCATTTCGAGAAACTCCGACTGGAATTCATCGGTGAAGAACGCGAAGCGGCCGTTGGGAATGCGAACCGTATGCGGATTCAAATAGCGGCATCCAAGTTCGGGATGTCCGGCAATGATACGCCGCGTCAGGATCTCGTGGGCCCAGGTCAGTTCCCCGAAGACACATTGAATGGCATTCAGCCGGAGAAACTCAAATATCGGGCGCTGGATGCCAAGCAGGTACCTGCGACCCGCGTCCGGCTTAAGACGCAAGGTACGGTCGCCATCTACAAGTTCATTTATTTTGTACTCGCCCACGCGCGCCAATCGCCCTTCCGCCCGCTCCTTACCGATATAGAGCACCCGGCCGGCCTCATAATGCTCAAGAAGGAACTCTCTGAGACGCGGGTTTACAACGATCCAGTATATCGAAACGCCCTGAGTCTCCAGGAGCTTCGCGACTTCGTGGAAGAAATACGTCTTGGTATAATTCGCTATGAAACAAACGCGGCGATTTTCGGTATTACTCGTCATGGCTCAATGGGTCTCCCCGGCGTGCATATCCGCCGTATGACTTTGCTCCTTAAAAGCCAGGGTGCGGACACTTCCCGTGAACACTGATTCAGACCTAATCTCCGGCGTTCTTCGGATAAACTTCGCCCCCCGGTGCTCAACAACGCCGGTATCGTTTGAATAATCGCGGGTGGTCGACTTGCGCGTCAGGCCGGCTGACACATAGAAACCCGGCTCCATTATTGATTTCGAGACCACCGTCCCGGCGCCGATGGACACATGGTCGCAGACGTCCACACCCTGAAGCACGAGGCATGCGGACCCGAGATACACGTGATTGCCGATTCTCACGGGTGCCTGTATGCGAACGTGGGTCAGATCGAAACCGTGCGTCCAGAGCTGACACTGGCGGCCACCGATGGTCACATCGGAACCGATGGTAATGCTGTCGGTCAAATCGAAGACGTGGTTGCGGGTGATGACCGACTTCTCCCCCAGCCTCAGATCCTTTCCGGTGGCAAACGGCGACCACCGATCCTCGGAGCCGACAAAACTGTTGTGCGACACGATAGCGGACCCGTATTCCAGGACAATGTCGTGGGCGTGCTGAAACTTGTTAAGCTTGCCGATCCGCGAGCGGGGACGCATGATGAGCGCGTGCGTGCAGACCCAGTTTAAGGGACCAACGTGCGCCGAGCGCAGGCGGCAGATCTTTACGTCGAGCATCACCAGCGGCGCCACATAGCTGTTAAAATCTATGTCGTAGCCCGGCAGGAGCCGGTACGCCAGAATTCTCAGCAGGTTAAGCGGGAGTACACTGATAGTCATCAACAGTAGTTTGCGGAACATTGTCTCTTCTTTCTTTTCTTATCAAGAACGTTAACAGGAGGCCGAGATTGACACTCATACCGGCCACCATGGCGGTGGCGATGATCAGCAGGCTGTCGCCTCCGAAAAAGTGTAACACACCGAGAAAAACGGCGGCGGCGGCAATCGAAAAGGCCAGGACAAATTTGTTTTTGTTCATCCGGTTCATGTAGAGCTCGAAGAAAGCCACGAAACACCACAGCAGGGTATAAGCGATAAGCAGGTATGTCACGGTGTCGAGCGGCACCGCTCGCGATGGATCCGCAATTCCGGCTCCCAGAAGAACTCCTAAGACACCGATCACGGCCACGCCCAGCATGCCGCTGTAAAGGGCCAGCACACGCCGGTTTATACCGCTTTTGGTTTCGATGAATATCTTCTTCGAGAGGTATCCCACGCCCGAGGCATGGGCCAGCTGGATGATCAGCGCCACCCGCTGGACGAAGGAGATGTGGAACATATCGCTTTCCGGGAGGAAATTCCGTGCATAGACCCGGCCGTAATTGCAGATGAACATGAAGAGGAACACGTTGAGGATAATCGGCCAGGCGAAAACCAGGGCCTGGCGAGCATAGCGCCACACGCGGGTGAAATCTATCATTTTGAAGGACGACGCGAAATATACCAGCACGGCCAACGCCAGCACTCCCTGGGCGGCGAAGAAGTAACCGAGCGGCAAACTATCGAGAGAGGTGTAGCAGATCAGAAGTACCGCGACCGTGACGGCATTCACCGCCACCGAGAATGCAAAGACGGTCGAGGGGCGATCCACCAGGCGATAGTATATCGTGAAAAAAGATACGAAATACATGAACAGCGCCCGCACGGCGATAAAAGCATAGACCGCACCGAACACCCCGTCGTACAACCAGAGCAGACCCAGAAACAGGCCTGCAATCACGGTGTAGGCGGCGAATTGCACGAGGAAGGCACCCTTGACAAGGTTCACCAGATCATCGCGATCGGCGGCATTGCGGTAAGCATAGAGGGAATAATTGCGCACGCCCAGTTCGATCACCACGGCAAGGACAGCGCCAAGCGAAAATATATATTCGATCTCATTGTAGGTAGCGCGATCGTCGAAGAGATAGAGCACCGCCAGCGGCACCGCAAAGGCCAGAGCCTTGTCGGCATAATTTAGAATGGTGTATTTAATAAGCCCGGTGTGGCGCTTTATTCCGGCCGCAACCCTGTTCATGATGGCACCCTCTCCCCGGATTTCCGGGGAGCAAACATCTCATCGACACAGGCATTGTACAGGCCGTCAACGGTCTTCGTCAGGTCATAAAGATTAACAGACTCGCCGTCCGGAGTTCGTTTCTCAACCGTGGGCATCTTGAAGCCCATGTCGGCCAGCATATCATGGATCACGTACTTGGGGCGCCACAACTCACGGCGGTCGTCTTTGGCCGCTATCGTCGCCGCCATGAAACCGTATGAACAATATGGCAGGATGACGCGCGGCAAACCCGCGGCCCGGGCGCCCCGGATCACCACCTGATTGTCCGAGCCCTGTAAGTAGCAATAGCACTTGAGGTACATTTGCAACGAGTCACGGGAACTGAATTTCCCGGCCTGGCTCTTGACGATATCATCAATGTAATCCGTATATTCTTCCGCTATGTCCTGTTGGAGCAGGCAGTTATAGGCAACGGGGTCGAAAAACGCCCGATAGTACTCGCGCCAGTTATCCGGCGAACGCAGACTCTGTCCACGCCGGAGGGAAACCGCCAACGCCGCCAGACGAGCCCGCAACGTAAACGGCCAATACAGTAATAGGCGCGAGGCGAAGGAGCCCGGTCGTCGTTCCGAAGGACCGAAGGACAGAACATTGTCAGCGCCCTGCCCGTTGATGACGACGGCGTCGTTTCCGAAACGCCGTGCAATACCGCGCAACCCTTCCGCGAGGACCACTCCCGTGTGACGGTCGAAGATTGTCCGCCGGACGAAATCCCGGTGTTGATTGAGAGCGGTGTCGAGGTTTATTTCGGGCGTTAAGAGATCTATTCCGATTGACTCGGCGACCTTCCGGGCGCGAAGCCAGTCTTCATGATTGGCTTTGTATGTCGGTTGTGATCGAAAGAACACGGCTTTGAACGGGATATTCAGTCGTTGCATCAACACGGCCAGTAACGTGGAATCCGCGCCGCCGGAGAACATCAGAACCAGCGGTCCCTTCTCCGCGCGAAGACCTTCCAGAGTCTGCTCCAGATCGAGTCGGCACCAGTCGCGGTGCGTACTATGGTTCGGAATACACACGGTGTCCGGGAAGTAGGTGTCACGGGAGATACCAGTGTTCGTCACCTCAAGTATCCCCGCCGGGGCCAGCTTGTTAAGCCCCTTTATGAAAGTCCGTTCACCGGTCGTAAAGCGATGCCGTTTCCAGTATTTGTATTCGTTTTCGTTGCGTGTCAGCGTTCCCGAGGCAACCATCTGATCAAGGATCCATTGAAGGTTGTCTGACAACCAGATTCGATTTTCGAATTCGTGCGTATACAGGCGATAACCACCGGTCATGTCGTTGGCAATCACCAACCGGTCGGAATCGTAGCCCAGATAAAGGAAGTAACCCCGCATGTGCGGCAGTATCTCCCGCAGGTTGTAGCTGTTGACTTCCTGTGGATCGATACCCGTTTGAAAGCCAAAAAGCCACCCCTGCTCTGCCTGCCGGCAAAGGTCGCCTTCGAGTTGAATCGTTACCCGGTATTGACCGATTTTTACTTCTTCGTTAAACATGACCTCCATGTGCCCGCATCAGCCGACCAGTTCCCAGTCAAGAGCCGTACCCTTCTTCACCGGTCGCGAAACCCGCTTACCGAGAAGCTGATCGTAGTATTTCGGCGGCAAACCGAAACCGGGGCGAATGGCGCGAAGGTTCTCCGGTGACAGCGTCTCCCCTTCGTCCATATCGGCAACGACATAGAGAGAGCGCCTGAACCGCAGGGAACGACGTTCCTTTTCGGTGATTCCGTATGAGATACCTCCCAGGGCCTGCCAGGCTCGTTTTGTTTCGACAGCCAGGCTCTTGAGTTCATCGGGTTCGAGCGAAAAAGCCGAGTCCACACCGCCGTCGGAACGCGCGAGCGTAAAGTGTTTTTCGATGACACTTGCCCCGAGAGCCACCGAGGCCACGGCGGCGCCTATCCCAGGCGTGTGGTCCGAGAGACCGACGTGGACATCAAACAGCTCCCTGAGATGTGGGATAGTCCTGAGATTCGTGTTTTCCGGCGAGGCCGGGTAGCTCGAGGTGCATTTGAGCAGTACCAGGTCGCGGCATCCCGCCTCGCGGGCGGCTCGAACCGTTTCATCAAGTTCAGCCACCGTCGCCATGCCGGTGGAAATAATCACGGGCTTACCCGTGGCCGCCACCCGTCGTATGAGCGGCAGATCGGCATTCTCGAACGATGCAATTTTGTAGCACGGGACGTCGAGGTCTTCGAGGAATTCCACCGACGTGGCATCGAACGGCGTGCTGAAGCCAATCAGGCCCAGTTCGCGACAGCGCTCGAATATCGGCCGGTGCCACTCCCAGGGCGTGTAAGCCTGGCCGTATAATTTGTAGAGGGACGTCCCCTCCCACAGTGAAGTCTTGTCATCGATATGAAAGTCGCCCTCGTCAATATCGAGGGTCATGGTATCGGGCGTGTAGGTCTGGATTTTCAGGCCGTGAGCGCCGGCTTCGGCAGCGGCCTCGACCAGGGACAATGCCCGCTCCAGAGACTGGTTGTGATTGCCCGACATCTCTGCAATAACAAACGGTTCATGGTCCCAGCCGATTTTTCTATCGGCTATCAGTATATCCTTCAAGAGACGACCTCCCGGAGACGTGGCGCTTTGGCTTTGCCCACCAGTTCGGCCACGGGCGTGTCCCAACCGTTGCGGAGTAAACGCACGAAGGGTTCCTTGTCGGCCAAGCGATGATAACTGCCACCGAGCGGCTGTTCTTCCGCCTGCTGTTCACCGGCTTTGACGCCGGGCCAGATCTCAACGAATAAATCTTCGATCGCTTCGGTGAGCTTCTCGTAGCTCGTCCGCAGGGTTTCGTCGGTTCCGACATGCATCTGTCTTTGCGCCAGCACACCACCGGTGTCGACGCCGGCATCAAGATAGTGTATTGAAACGCCCTTCGGCGTATCTTCCAGCCAGCTCCAAAGATTCGGGTCGGCGCCGCGGTTGAACGGCAGGTAGCTGATGTGCAGATTTACGGCTCGGTTCGGGAAACGCTTCAGCACGGAGTCCTTCAGGATGTAGCGATAGCCATAACTCACGACAAAATCGACAGTCTTCAGTTCGATAGAACTGCGGGTCCGGCGCTTCTCACAGCCCCCACCCACGTC
>CAZVUZ010000137.1:0-9089 GCA_964630485.1 uncultured Ignavibacteriales bacterium | reverse complement strand
AATAGTGGCGTTTATTAAACTAATGGCTATATTGTTCGACAACGAAAATAAACACCCCCCGTGCATAATAGTGCCGGGGTTTTTGGCATGTTTGCGGTTTGGCTCTGAGGTGAGGATGATGCGTATATGACAACCACCATCGAAATTCCCGGAAAACTTGGGGCAATCCTGGATTTATGGCGGCAGTCGTTGCCCTTTCAGCGTCTGACTGCGGCGTTGGCTACCTCGCGCACGGCCACCGTTACCGGTCTGACCGGCTCCGCGCCATCGTTTTTGATTCGCAATCTCGTTCAGGACCAGCAAAAGCCGGTTCTCATCGTCGCTCCCGACCCGGAGACGACCAGCGATATTTACGATGACCTGACGTTTCTGATGGCCTCCGAGGGAGTCGGCCATTTCCCTGCCCGTCAGATATTGCCCTACGATTTTCGGGCGCCGGTGGGGGAGATCATGGGCCGCCGCATCAGCACCCTGGCCGGGTTGGCCGACGGTTCCCTCAAGACGGTGGTTTGCTCCATCCGGGCCCTGATGGAACCGACAATGTCGGCGGCGTATTTGAGCGAAAGCCGTATCACGCTCAAGCCCGGCGACGAGGTTGATCTCGACGACCTGGTCCGGCGCCTTTTGCGTCTGGGCTATACGCGCGTTCCGGTGGTCGGCGAAGTAGGCGATTTCGCTCTCCGCGGCGGACTCATCGATTTCTTCACGCCCGACTCCGAAGCCCCGGTGCGCGTCGAGCTTTTCGGCGACGAGGTCGATACCGTCCGCGAGTTCGATGTTGCCAGCCAGCGCACCCTTCGGCGCATCGACCGCGTCAGCCTTTTGCCCAAGCGCGAAGTGCCCATCACCCAGCAAACCCTGGAGACATACCTCGACGGTATTCCGGAGCGCGACGCCGAGTATATCCGGGCCAGGTATCTCAATGACCCGGAATTACCGGGTCTGGAATGGCTGACGACCCTTTTCGGCCTGGAACAGGGGTCGCTCCTGGACTGCTTCGATAATGACGGTATCATCTACTTCTGTAGTGAGGGATCTCTCAAGACCGAGGCCGAGGCTATCATCGAGGAAGCCCGTCATTTGCGGGAGCGCCTCAAGGGGCGGCTGGAGCACCTGCCGGAACCCGAGGAGTATTACTGCTCACCGGCGGCCCTCTTCGACCGGACGGCATCGTTCACCCAGCTCGACCAGGTCCCGTTCCGGGGGGGCAAGCGCGACATAATCGATTTTGGCTGTCGCCAGCACCCGGCCCTGGGATCGCGCCTGGATTTGCTGGGTCAGACCGTGACCGAGTACGAATCGCTCGGGTTGCGCTATTTCATAGCCACCGATACGCCGGGACAGGCCTCGCGGCTGGCCGAGTTGATCGTGGAGAAATCCGAGGTCGAGTTCGAACCGCGCCTCGAGGTGGCCAACCTCAAGGGCGGTTTCGTCTGCAAGGAACACGGTTTCGCCGTCCTCACCGACCACGAGATCTTCAGCCGCCACCACCGCCGCGTGCGCCGCAAGAAGTTCAAGGAAGGGATAGCTATCTCCGACTATTCCAACCTGACTATGGGAGATTTTGTCGTCCACACCGAGCACGGCATCGCCAAATACCTCGGGCTGAAGACCATCAAGGTCGATGACAAGAACCGCGATTGCCTGCTTCTGCAATACGCCGAGAACGACCGGGTCTATGTACCCCTTGAGGAGTTCAACCGGGTGTCGAAATACTCGGGCAAGGACTCGGCGCCGCAGCTGACGCACCTGGGCGGTCCCGGCTGGGATAAACTCAAGAAGAAGACTAAAAAGGCCATCGCCGACATGGCCGCGGATTTGCTCAAGCTCTATGCCGAGCGCAAATCGAAGGAAGGCTTCTCCTTCGGCGGCGACAGCGTCTGGCTCAGACAGCTGGAGACGTCCTTCCCGTTCGACGAGACCCCCGACCAGGCCAAGGCTATCGAGGACGTCAAGCGCGATATGGCCGCCGACCGTCCCATGGACCGCCTGATCTGCGGCGACGTCGGTTTCGGGAAAACCGAGGTTGCGATACGGGCGGCCTTCAAGGCCATCGACGCCGGCAAACAGGCGGCGGTGCTGGTGCCGACCACGGTCCTGGCGCAGCAGCATTTGCAGACCTTCTCCGAGCGCTTCCGGGAGTTCCCGGTGCGGGTGGATATGCTTTCGCGCTTCCGCACCCGCGCCCAGCAACTGGAGACAGTGAAGGATCTGGCCGAGGGCAAAGTCGACCTGGTCATCGGCACGCACCGGCTGTTTTCGAAGGATATCGCTTTCAAGGATTTGGGTCTGCTCATCGTCGATGAGGAGCATCGCTTCGGGGTGCGCCACAAGGAAAAACTGCGCCGCCTCAAGGCCGAGGTGGACACGCTCTCGATGACGGCCACGCCGATCCCGCGGACATTGCAGATGTCGCTGATGGGTGCGCGCGACATGAGCCTGATTACGACTTCGCCGAAGGACCGCATGCCGATCATCAGCGATATCGTCGAATTCGATCCGGCGATTATCGCCACGGCCATCCTGCGCGAAATGGATCGCGGCGGACAGGTCTTCTTCGTACACAACCGTGTCCAGACCATCGAGGCCATGCACCGCTACCTCAAGAAGATAGTACCCCAGGCGGAAGTTGCGATTGCCCACGGTCAGATGCACGAGCGCTCGCTCGAGGGCGTCATGCTGGCCTTCATGGCCGGACGCTTCAATGTCCTTCTGTGCACCTCAATCATCGAATCCGGTCTGGATATCCCCAGCGCCAACACCATCATCATCAATCGGGCCGACCGCTTCGGACTGGCGCAGACGTACCAGATCCGAGGCCGCGTCGGGCGTTCCGACCGACGGGCCTATGCCTATTTGATGACGCCGCCGACGCGCCTTCTGAGCGCCGTGGCTATCAAACGCTTGCGGGCGCTCGAGGCCCACTCCGATCTCGGCTCGGGTTTTGCCCTGGCCATGCGCGATCTCGAGATCCGCGGTGCGGGAACCATCCTCGGGGCGCGCCAGTCTGGGTTCATCGAGGAAATCGGCTTCGACATGTATAACAAATTGCTCGAGGAAGCCGTAGCCGAACTGAAGGGCCAGGAAGTCAAGAAACTCCCGGATGTGAAACTCGAACTCGACGCCGAACTGCACCTGAGCGATACCTATATCAACGACCGGCACCAGAAGGTGGATATTTACCGGCGACTGGCTGACTGCCGCGACCTCGACCAGCTGGAGGCTATCCGCGAGGAAGTTATCGACCGTTTCGGAAGGCCGCCGCAGTCGGCGGTGAACCTCTTCGATGCCACCGCCGTTAAGGTATCCGCGGCCCTGCTCGACATCGACAAGGTGAAGCTCAGGAAGGATCGGGCTAACCTGTTTTTCGAGGAAGGGCGGATGCTCAAACGCAAGGAGGTCGAGGCCTTCCGCAAAGCCACCGATTGGCCGCTTGAATTTTCGCTGGTCGGTCGGGCTCAGGTGATCATCGACCTGTCACAGGTACAACCGACCGATCGTTTGCCCTATCTACGGAGTGTGCTCAGCCGCATTTGAGCTAATCCCATTTGATGAAATCGGGGATGACGCCGTGCTTGGTATCAATACCGACCCCGAAATTGTTCGCCCCGAAAGTGCTGTCAGTACGTGACGGTTGCAGCCAAAGGCTATTTTCACGCGCATCGGGATGCGGCGTTTCGCCGTCGTCATCGAACTCCATGTAGATATCCCGTCCGCCGATATCGATGAACCCGCCGAGTGACTTCGCATAGGTGTAATACGGTGTCAGCCTGGACGGCGTGGCGTAGTCCTGGCGGAAGGTAGCCTCACCAAGGCCGGGCGTTCCTTTGCCGAGATAGTATTCGTCATCACCACCGATATCCACCAGCAGGGCGCAGGATCTTATCTGGGCCAGGCCCATGGAGATCATCTTCGCCCGGTAGATGTCGTTGCCGCCCTTGTTGATCAGGAGGGCATTGGTGAAATCCCAGCCGAAACCAAGGGCCGCGCCGGCGGTCTCATACAACTCGTGATGATCGTCGCCTCCCTCGTCGAGAAGGATGCCGTTGCAATAATGCGCGCCGCTCCCCTGGGTGAAATAGCAGGACTCGTAAATGTCGTTGCCGTTGCGGTCGACCGCCACGCCGGTGGCGAACCAGTAGCCGACGCCGAGGGTCCAGTTGCCGGAGTAATAGTGATCGTCACCGTGAATATCGATAATACCCCCCAGCCCTCCGGCCCAGGCGTGTCCGTCGGAACCGTCACCGCGCCGTCCGAACCCGGAGCCCTGGGCATTGTTGCCGTTGATAGTGTGCTCGCTGTGGTAGTCGCCCCGGTTGTAAACCTCGGACATGGGCTCGGCGGTGTATTTGTCGTTACCATCGAATGATGCGCAGATACCGACCCCGCCACCGACACCGCCCATACCCTGGCCGTCACCGTAGAGATAGTACTCGTCCTCACCGACGCCATCGAAACAGAGTCCGATACCGAAGTATCCACAACCCTGGGCCGAAAGCTCGGCCCGGTAACTGTCATTGCCCGCGCGGTCGAGCAAAACCCCCACCCCGAAAAGCCCGGCACCCTGGGCGTAGGTGGATCCGTTGTAATGGTCGTCACCGTCACTGTCGATGACCAGGCCGACTCCGAGAAGGCCGACCCCGGCCGACGGGGGATAGGTCCTTTGCTCATAACCGTAAAAATCGTCCCCGCCCATATCGATGACCACGGAAATCGGATTTGAGAGCGAGGCATTGGCGCCCGGTGTGCCCTGATAGGCGATGTCGCGGCCGAAATCGAGAATCAGCAATGAGGCGGTGGCGTCAAGGGCCATGAGGTCCGGCAGAGGCGCCCGCAGGTGCGACATGAAATGCGTCGGAATCCGGTCGCGCTCGTAAACGGGGGAGAGGACGATGATTTTGCCGAAGGGCGTGGGTATCTCCATGGCGAAGTCGCGCGGTATTTTCTTTACGTACGGCCGGAGCGCGTGTTCGGCTTTCTCGGACGCCGCGGCTACCTTGAGGGCGGCGTAGTGCAATGACGGCCAGTCGATTGTGGCGGCCAGATCGTCGAGTCCCGGGTAATAGACCATGCCGTCGTTCTGGGTATTGGCGAGGTCGCGAATTTCGAAGGCGCGGCGCATGTCCTCGGAGTCGCAGTTGCGGAAGGCTAGGTTGCGCCAGCGGATGGCGTCGCCGAGGTTGACAATGAGCTCGGCCAATATGCTTCGTACCGAGTCCGGCAATTCGGCGGCCTTGTCACGAATGTCTTTCTTATAGTCGGGCCAGTCGGCGCGACTCCCGAAAGTGTAAAACTCGGTGGCGCGGCCAGCGAGGGAAAAGAGGCCATCGACAGCGGTCACCAGCGGTTCGTCGGTTTCGGGCGCCCCGAGAAGGTTGGCCGAGTAGGATCGAAAACCGCCCAGCTTCTTATCGACCCCGAGATTGTACACGAGTTTGTAGAGGCCGTCATCGGCGCTGTCGGCATAGGCCGGGTCGAGGTAGAACTCCACCGTGTTGGCCATGACCCTGGCATAATCATACAGCTTGAGAGGCTCGGCAAAGAGGGCGTCAAAAGACGTCAATTTGTGTGGTACATCGAGCGGGAAGCGGTTCCAGTATCCCTGCGGCCGGTAGCCCAGGTCGCTTTTATCGAAACCGACCTCGCTCAGGATACTATCCAGCACCATAGGCGCCTCCTGGGCCGCGAGCGGCATGGTGAGGGACAGGGCCAGGCAAATCAGTATGGCGGTTCTCATTATATGTCTCCCGTTTATTATCGTTTGCGTCGATTAAGGAAGGCCATTTATGGCCAGCAAAGCAAACTCAAACATGTCCGGCTCGTATCTTACCGGGCAGATCTCACCCCGGCCCATTAAGGGTGTTTCTGCGATGGGTGTTTTAAGGACAGTTATGACTGCTTTCGGCTATGGATACTGCTCCTCGGATAGTTCGTCGACCAGAATCTCTTCGAGTATTTGTTTTCTGGCTCGGCGGCGTCTGCGATCGACCAGGGTGTCGTGTGAATCTTCGGTCCGCTGTTTGCCGGATTTGCTGTAGCGGCGTTTGGATTTCTTTCCGTTAGTTGGACGCTGTATCCGGTCGCGTCCAGACTCCTCACTCATCTCTTTCCTCCGAGAGTGTGGTGGTTTCAGATGACAGAACTCATTCTCTTATTCGGCACTAATTTACGATATTTCTGGCTTTTTGCTCAACTTTTTTTGCTCTCCCGGGGGCTGTTCAGTGGCTGAACAGCGGCCCTTACGGCGATTCCCGGGATTGCAGAGTCTTACACATTTTCGAAAGGCGCGGTGAGGGCAGGCATTGTTTTGCGGTGCCGGTGTCGGGGTTCTGCACGGTTGCAAAGAGGCCGCGGGTCTTATCTATTCCCTTGTCACAAAAGTAGATAACGTTGGATTTCAATCTTCGGGCGGGTTTTCGTCTCGTCGGGCACGGCCTTCGCTCAATACCCGGCAGATACGACAAGCAAGGAGTGGTGATGTTAGACAACAGGTATCAAAGAGGATTTTCAGTAGACAGGCTCGATAAGGGCAACGAGCCCCGGATCCGCAAAGACGCCCGCGGGTATTTCGTTATGTCCCTTTCGGAGAACACCAAGGTGTACTTCGATGACTACTATGGTTTCCTTGAAGCGACCTATCAGCGCGCTTCGATGGAACGCCAGATCCTCGAGCAGAAACTGGCCGCCACCCCGGTCAACCGCTTCGAAACCATAGCCTATTACCGCGCCCGGTCGGTCATCGTTGATCTGCTGCTGAACACCGTCCGGCGTTTCTATACCGACGGTGCCAACCTCGGGGTTATCATGTCCCCCTGGTGTTTCGGCACCGTCATGCTCGAAAAGATCGAGGTTTACCGCGAACGCATGAGCCGCGGCGAGGTCCAGGACGCCAATGTCCCCGAATATCCCTACTACGTTATCCGCTACATCGATGAAATCTACAAGACTTCCCTGCTCGAGCTGTTCGACTTCCCGGAAAAGGCCTTTCAAATGCGCTGGCAGTATTCGGAACTTCTCAAGAAATACTCCGGCATTCTCACGAATATTACGAATTCGCTGAATTCCGTTCTCGGAATGATCAAAAATTACGGTTCCTGACGAACCGTAAGTTCCAACGTTCCCTCCTATGGTGCCCTCCGGTTTCCCCGACCGGAGGGTTTTTCTATATCAACAGTGAGGTTCTGCCGATAATAAAATCAGGGCGCAGGGTAAGCTGTGCTCGGCAAACGGACCGCCCCGGCGGCAAGATGCAGTGTGTTTATGACGTCGACGACACAACAACAGGGCGTGGATCAGCAGTATATGGCGGTCTATCTCGACTGCCTGCGGGTGGATTCTGTCCTCGATTTCGACCTCTTCCTGAAGGTTGACGCCTCCCGGGTGCTCTACCGCTCGGCCAACCTTCCCTTCACCGACCGCACCCGGCAAAACCTCGTTGAGAATAAGGTCGAGCGGCTTTATATCAAAACCGATAACCGCCGCGCCTATCAGCGCTATATCGAAAAGAACCTCGACAAGATCCTGATCGACCCGGACATCGACGATGAGAAGAAAGCCGGGATCCTTTATGAGACCTCTGCCGGTCTCGTCAAGGATGTCCTGACCAACCCGACCTATGGCGACAATATCCGTCGCTCGAAGGACCTTGTCGGCAACACCGTCAGCTACATCCTGCAGGGGCAGGAGGCTTTCCACAACCTCCTCAAGATAACTTCGTTCGACTATTACACCTACACCCACTCGGTCAATGTCTGCACCTTCTCGATCGCCCTGGCCCAGCAAATCGGCCAGCGTGAGGAGGAGGCCCTGCACGAACTCGGCGTCGGGGCGCTGTTGCACGATATCGGCAAGTCGCGGATCTCTGAGCGCATTCTCAACAAGCGTTCCTCGCTCAGTCCCTACGAGTTCGAGATTATGAAGAAACATCCCGAGTGGGGCGTTGATATCCTGGCCGAAACTGAAGATATAAGCGCCGTCTCCCGCTACCCGATCTTACAGCACCACGAGCGCGGCGACGGGCGCGGCTACCCCAACGGACTTTCGCTCAACGAGATGCATCTCTTCTCCCAAATCGTCGCCATCACCGACACCTTCGACGCCATGACCACCGAGCGGGTTTACCAGAAAGCCATCGACTCCTACCCGGCGCTGAAAATCATGTTCGCGCTCAAGGGCGCCTATCACGAGGACCTGCTCAGGCAATTCGCCGAACTCATGGGCCCGACCGGCCTGGCGGATCTTTAAGCCCGCGTCGCGGGTCTTAGATAACATCATCAATTATCCTCATATCCATTGCGCCGGGCGGGGGGCGGAGTTATATAACGGCGTAAATATGGCGTAAATATATGGAGGAAATATGAAGACTGTTATTAAGACTACCGATGCCCCGGCCGCGATCGGTCCCTATTCGCAGGGAATCAAGGTCAAGTGCGGCGAGATCATTTTCTGTTCCGGTCAACTTCCGATGGACCCCAAAACCGGTGAAATCGTCGGCGTCAATGCCGCCGAGCAGGCGAAGCGATCCCTGGAGAACATGAAGGCGGTCGTCGAGGCGGGTGGCGCGACGCTGGCCGATGTCGTCAAGGTGAATGTCTACCTGGCCGACATGGGCGATTTTGCCGCTGTCAACGAGGTTTACGCGACCTATTTCAAGGAAGATCCCCCGGCCCGCGCGGCGGTGGCGGTGAGGACTTTGCCGAAAGAGGTGATGGTCGAGATCGAGTGCGTGGCGATGATCTAACGTCCGCATTCTCAGCAATGGCATACAGACATAGCAGGGTCGGGAGTTTGTTCTCCCGACCCTGTTTTACTTTTACGTATCGCAGATACCTCGACGTATCCGAGATGTCCTCACGGGCACGGCAGGGGCGGCGGGCCACCGGTGAACATGAAGTCGACGATATAGACGAGATCCGAAACGTCGATAGGCTCCGTACCACTGCCGTCGATGTCACCCTCATCCCAGCACGGCGGCTCGGGCCCACCCGAGAACATGTAGTCCACCAGCCAGACGAGGTCGGCGATATCGATCAGGGGCGAACCGTCGTGGTTGACATCACCACGTATCTCACAGCACGACACCTGACAGA
>CAZVUZ010000136.1:0-9103 GCA_964630485.1 uncultured Ignavibacteriales bacterium | reverse complement strand
AGTAGGTTGCGATGAGTTTGTTTACGAGAGCGCCCCTGATGGCGGTCTTGACCTTGAGTTCTTCCTTGAAGAACTGCTGGGCATTGATACGGTATTGAGGGCCTTTGTAAACGTCGAGATCCCGGGCCAGGTCGGACAGGAATTGCTTTTGATCTATTCGTTTGCTTGCCATGGTAGTATTGTGTCTCCCGGATCAATCCTCAAAATCCTTGCCACAATGTGGGCACACGTGCCGCGTTTTTCCACGTCTTCGCATAGCGTCACTCAAGCCGGACGCTATGATCCCTGCGGGCAGTGCAAATACGCCAATACCGAGCAGACACACAGTCGCGCCAAGAATTCTACCGACAGCTGTTAACGGGTATACATCGCCATAGCCGACTGTGGTCATAGTAGCGATACCCCACCACATAGTTGCCGGAATGCTGGAGAATGCTTCTGGTTGAATATCTCTTTCAACATAATACATCAACGAAGAGATCAAGACCAGCATAATCGCGGTAGTGGAAAGACTGATCAGCAGTTCTTCTCTTTTGTTCTGCATCACTTTGGTTAGTACCTTCATCGACTCAGAATATCTGCCGATCTTGGCCAGCCTAAAGATCCTGAACAAGCGGAGTATTCGCAATACCCTTAAATCGAAAGGTAGCAAAAGAGGTAAATAGAATGGCAGCACTGCCAGAAGGTCAACGAGCGCCATTGGCGTGAGGGCAAACCGTGCCCTGGCCCAGAGTGAACCGGCGTACCGGCTGTCTGCGGCGCATGACCAGAGTCGTAGAATGTACGCAAGAGGGAATATTACGACCGATACAATCTCGAACAGCCTGAGCTGGCTACCGAACTCGAGTGATATTGACTCGACAGTATCAAGGACGACAGCGACGACATTTAACGTGATCAGCGAAACCATGAAGACACTGAAGGCTCGAGTTAGACGATTCCCCGTGTCCTTAGCCTCCAGAATTTCGAAGACGACTTCTTTAACGGACATTGATTCCCTCCCGCGGATTAGCACTGCCCCCGTGTTCAGTGAATCCTCCATGCCGATCTGCGAAGTAAGCTTTGATCGGTTTAGCTTAGAACCGATCGATATAGGTCAGGCGGACCTCACGCGTGAACGTGTCGGCCTCGCGACGATTGATCAGAAGATCCTTCATCAACAACTCTATCTCGAGGTTCTCGGTGAACAACCATTTGATCGAGGCGTTCAGGTATCCCCGCCCTTTGCCGGAAAAATCAAGCGATTTGTTGTCGTTGAGGGCGGCATCGAATTCCAGCAAAAGCGCCAGGTTGTATTTGAAGGTGGCGTCAAAACCGGCGAAAAAGTTTATGTCATCGTCATTGTCGACATCATCCTCGAGCGAGTAATTGACGCCGATATGCCAGCCGGAGGTCCAGTTGTAAAAGTAAAAACTGCGACTGACGACACCGTAGAAGCCTCGCGATTTGAAAGTGTACCGCTCCCAGTCGTCGCTCCAGGCGCCCGTGCCCTGAGAGCTGAAGCCGATGGTGAAAGCGGGGAAGACCTCCAGCTCATCTATGACCCGGAACTTGGTGTTGAACTCGATACTCGGATTCCAGCTGGGATCGCGATTGGACAGGATATCCTCCGCGCCGTAGGAAATACCCAGCGAGAAGCGGCTGGAAAGACCGATGTCGGTGCTGGCGATGGTGCCGCCGTTGGGATAGAACCGGAAACCGATGGAGAAGAACGCCCTCGGGAGCGTACCGGCCGTGGGCATATCCACCAGCTGGCGCGGGGGAACATCGTAAAGGCTGCTCTGGGCGCCGCCATAGGCATCGGTCTGCGCCGCCGAGGCTATGGGAAGCAACCAGCAAAGCGTTATGAACAGGGCTAAGCATATTTTCGTCGGCATATCTCTGATCCTCGATTATTCGGAATTTGGGCAAAACATAATCGAAGTTACCCCGGCGGGCGAATTCAAGTCAAACTAAAAACGGATCGAGGCCGTCAAATGAGATTCACCAGGCGGAAGAAGCGCTCGCGGAACATGGCCGTGATCGGTCCCTCCGGAAACCGATGGTGTCGGCGTCCGCCCTTAATAAGGGACACGCCGGCGATCAGTTTGAGCGAACTGGAGATAAATATCTCGTCCGATTTCAGCGTCTCTTCGAGCGGCCGGCTCTTTTCGATAATGGGAATCCCCATCTTACGCGACTCGCGCAGGACGACTTTTCGGGTGACACCCTCGAGACAGCCCGAAGTGAGCGGGGGTGTGTATACCCGGCCTTTGCTGACCATGTATATATTGGCGGAAGATACCTCAGCCACGCGCCCCTCACGGTTGAGCATCAGGGCGTCATCACAACCCTTCTGGTGGGCCTGTTTCAGGGCGGCGGCGTGAATGGCGTAAGAGAGAGTTTTGATACGTCGGAAGATAGATTTGTTGTCGACTTTGAACTCAGACATGTGCAGGCGGAACGGTTCGGTGGGAACGGTATGCGGCGAGGCGCTCAGGATGATTTGCGGTTTGCCCTGGCGGCCGACCCAGCGAGCGGCCTCGCCGGAAGTGAGGGTCAGGCGCAGTTTCTTAATGCGATCGGGATGGGCCCGAACCGTCCGCTGCATCCACACTTTTAGCCGCTCCGGGTCGACGGGGATCTCCAGCCCGATTACCCGTGCGCCGCGATACATCCGCCGCAGGTGGTCGTCGGCGAAAACAACCTCGTTGTCGATAGCCAGGAAGGTCTCAAAGAGACCCTCGGCGTAAAGCAGCGAATTGTCGAATACCGATATGCAGGCTTCCTCCGGGGAGACGAGACGCCCGTTGATCGTGGTCGTTGTTTTGAGACGCCGTTTGCTATTCATGTCAATCACAGTCCTTCATTGAGATCACTAACGGGAAACTAAGCTGCCGGCGGGAATTGTCAAGCTTGAGACCGATTGACTCGGGCGGTTTCAACCGCTATTCTGTCGGATGGAAGCTGCCCGCCTTGCCGTTGTCTTCGCCCTTATCGTACTGGCCCTGCGCCGGAAGGTCCCCGTCGGGATTACCCTCCTCGGCGCCGGATTTGTCGCGGCCCTGCTCTACGGCGTGGAAATCCCGGTTCTGTTGCAGGGTTATGTCGACCTTTTGCGGTCGGGTCGGTTTCTGTTTTTGACCTCGGTGGTCGTCCTTATCACCATTCTCGGAACACTCCTGGAGCAAATGGGGTATCTGCGGCGTCTATCGGCGGCTTGCCGGGGGATGCCCGGGGGAGCGCGGACGGCGGCAATGGTCCTGCCGCCGCTGGTCGGTATGATGCCCATGCCGGGCGGGTCACTCCTGTCGGCGCCACTGGTGAACAATGTGCTGGCGGACACCACGGTCACTCCGGAGTTGCGCACCGTTACCAACTACTGGTTCCGGCATATAGTAGAATTCGCCTGGCCCTTGTACCCGGGCATAATCCTCACCGAGGCCATAACCGGTATTCCGCTTGGAACGGTCGCCCTGATGCAGCTACCCATGTCCGTCATCATGGCCGTGATCGGCATATTCTTTTTCGCCCGAAAGCTCGGCCACTTTGAAACTGAAGCCGTTCCGGGCCTGCGAATTGCCGGCGAAGTCGCTGCCACGATATGGCCGATAGTACTGGCCATTGCTATCTACGCCGTCTTTCACCTGGAACTCGCCTGGGCGGTTCTTATCGCCATTGGCGTTTTGCTGATCAAGGAGCGGCCACCGCTCGACGCATTGAAAGTAGCCCTGAAAAAGGGGTTTTCGCTGAATCTGCTGGTGCTCGTCCTGGGAGCGTTGTCGTTCCAGACGGTGCTGGAGTTGTCCGGCGGCATCGAGTCCATCCCGCGCCTGGCATCTTCGCTGAGCCTGCCGCCGGAGGTGGTGATATTTCTCGTCTGTTTCGTGACTGGCCTGCTGACGGGGATGGTGGCCGGGTATGTCGCCCTGGGTTATTCGTTATTGGCCGGGATGCTCTATCAGCCGGAGTTGATGCCGTCGCGAATCTTCCTGGCCTACCTCTCCGGTTACCTTGGTATAATGCTTTCGCCCACTCACTTATGTCTGGTGCTGACCAATGACTATTTCAAAAGCGACCTGGCTGCGGTCTATCGAAAATTGCTGTTTCCTCTTGCCCTGCTTGCGATTGCCGGGTATTTGTTGTATCTGTCCGGTTGGTGCGAATATCTTGTCCTGGGATAATTGCCCGTTGACGATCAGAATCCCGGTCAAATCCTTTGTTTTTTTATCGTTATTGGTTAACTTATTATATGACAGCATATTAAGTTCTTAGGTGTACCCAGAAATACCGGAACTTTAGTGGTCGGTCCGGGTACTATATTTAGAACGACATAAATATGGGTTGCTTATGACGAAGCTCTCCGAGAAAGACATAGACTATCAGTTGATGCGCGCGATTCAGAACGGCGACATGGTATCGTTCAATCGCATGGTGGACCGCTACAAGGACCGCCTGATGAACGTCATCGGTCGCATGTTGTCCTCCACCGAAGAGGCCGAGGATATCGTGCAGGAGACGTTCGTGCGAGTATATCTGCACCGGCAGTCGTTCAATTTCCAGCACTGCTTTTCGACCTGGATTTACACGATTGCCCTGAATCTTGCTCGCAACGAACTCCGGAAGCGAAAGAAGTTCAAATTTTACGATATAGATGATATGCAGGGTGGCGAGTCTGAGTTTGCCGTTGAGGCGAAAATACCCAGCCGCCTGCCGCAGGCGTTGAACGCCGCCATTAAGGAACTTCCGGAGAAATACCGGATGGCGTTTGTTCTGCGCGATATACAGGAACTGGCCTACGATGAAGTGGCCAAGATCTTGAGTGTGCCTCTGGGCACCGTCAAGTCACGGGTAAACCGGGCCCGCATGATGTTGCGGGAGAAATTGAAACCGAGAATGGAGGAAATTAATGCGTTGTCGAAAGGTACGCTCCTTCCTGTCAGCCTATTGTAGCGGCGAACTTGATCGCCGTCATAACCGGGCGGTCAGTGAGCATCTTTTGACCTGTGCCGCCTGTCGCCGGGAAGAGGCCGTATACAGGCAGATGGCTGAAGCCGTCGCCGAGGTGCCGCAAATGGGTATTACGGAAGATTTCAATTCCCGGCTTCTTAACCGCATTGCCCAGGAACGGTTTGCGGAGACCCGGACGAAGGCCTATATGCCGAAGCCCGCTCCGCTGTTTCTGTGGCGTCGGGTGGCTCCGGTTTTGGCGACGTTCTGCCTGGCCGTCTTTGTGGTTTTCTCCGGACTTGGCCCCATTCTTGATCGCGGTCCCGATAATGTTTCCGATGAAGGTAATCTCGACAATTCTTACCTCACGGCTCAGCCTGACAGCAATCCGAATATGACCGTGCATATGACCAGGGACTGGTCTTTGAACGGTCAGCTGGCGCGAGCCGAACGAGTCAGCCGTATATCCAATCAGGTCGCCCCGGCCAGCAGTTATGCCGGTTGGAGTGATGCCCGGTCGCTGACCACGATGGTTTCTTCGGGATATCGATCGGCTCCGTATTCTACTTCCCTGAGTCGGATGAGGCCGGTACAGAGGTATTATTCTGCGCCGTCATCGACGTCCGGCAAGGAGGGTCAGAAGGCGTATTGAAATGTTAACTGGATTCCTCCCGACCGCCAGGAGAGCTTGTGCCGCAATGCTTCTGGCGGTCTTTTTTACGGGCTCAGTCGCGGCTGCTGACAGCTCGCTGGCAACCCTCGAGAACGGCCTGAGCGATCTCATCTATCGAGCTTCACGGTCGGTGGTGACGGTCGAGGCTTCCCGGGCGGTGCCCACCGACTTTCTGCACGGCGCGGCCGAGGAGGCTGTCCACCGTGTAATATCTTCGGGCGTCATTCTCGACAGCACCGGTCATATTCTGGTTTCGGCCTCGACTATTGCCGGTTGCGACCGTCTCATTGTCAAATTCGAAGGCCAGGCACTGCCGGCTCGATTGCTGGGTACCGATTATCGCACCGGTCTGGCCTTGCTCGATGTCGGACGCAAAGTGGGCCAGCCGGCGCCGAAGACGGAGCAATACGCCTGCGCCGGTCAGCTCGTGATAACCATCGGCAATGCCTATGGTTTGCGTGCCTGCCCCTCGCTGGGGTTCTGCGCCGGTTCCCGGCCCGAGGGAACCATGCAGTTTTCGGCGGCCATTACGCCCGGAACTCTGGGCGGTGGCCTCTTCGACCTGTCGGGGCATCTCGTCGGTGTTATCATAGGCGGCATCGGTGAGCACCCGCTCTCGGAGGTGGGCCTGGCAGTGCCGGTACACGAGTTCGATGCCCTTGTCGAGCATATCCTCGTCCGGGGCGATCGCGAGTCGGGTTATGTCGGCGTCACCACGACCGACATCGAAATTTCTCCCGGGTTGCAGATACGCACTCCGGTGCAACCGGCCAGCGCCGGCGGTCGGTCTTATCTGACTATTGAGAGAGGAACGATTATTACGGCGGTAGTCCCTGGGGGACCGGCTTTCCGGGCCGGGCTGGCCCGCGGAGATTTGCTCTACCGGGTCAACCAGCGATCGATCAACTCGGCGCAGGATCTCATGGCCGAACTCCGTTCGCTCCGGCCGGGCAGTACCATCGACCTGGGTTTCATCCGCAACAGTCAGCCTTATACGGTGCGTGTCACCGTCGGTCAGCGCAACCTCGACCAGATAACCGCTGAGCTTAGTGACCTGCGCGCGCCTATCTCAGAACAGGAGCTGTTTCGCCAGGTTGACAGTATGAAAAAGATCATTCTGGATCTTGAATCACGCCTTCGCAGCCGCAAGCAGTAAGTTATTTATTGCCCCTGCGGCCCCCCCGATGTTTATTAGTCACAAATGAGTTATGCCGTAGATACCCATCGGTTTATGGAGACCCTGGAGGGTTTCAGACCGACCGAAGATCGCCAACGTCGCGCCCTGGCCATGTTCTCCGCCGCTATCGCCGTCAGCGACGCCTCCGGCCTGAGGAAATCCATCGAGATTGCCCAGGTGCATGAGGTCTCGATCGAAGCTCTGCGCGAGGTGTTGTTGCAGTCGTATCTGTTTCTGGGTTTTCCGCGCATGCTCATCGCCGCCGGAATTCTTGACGAAGTTCTGCCCGGCTCCGACCGAGAATCACAGCTCAGGCCGGTGGGAGCCGATGAAGCCGCGCGCTGGTTCGAGCGCGGTGTGGATCTCTGTCACCGAGTATACCGGGACAATTACCAGCCCCTCAAAGACAGGGTCGAGTCCATAAGTCCCGAGATCTTCCGATGGATGATCATCGAGGGCTACGGCAAAGTGCTGTCGCGGCCCGGTCTCGATTCGATATCGCGAGAACTGTGTATTGTCTCGTGTCTTGTTATCGAGAACACCGAGCAGCAGCTGTTTTCGCATATGAAGGGCGCTCTCAATGTGGGCGCTTCCCTCGAAATGCTGGCGGCCGTGATAAGTGACCTGGGTGACGGCGCCGGCGACGGTTACCGCACGGCCCTCGCCATTCTTGATAAACTGGATGCCGACTGATGCAACGCTGGAAGAAGATATCCCTGACGGTGGTGCTGATTGTTGTACTGGCGGCGACGGTAACCTATTTCTACGTGTTTCGCTGGGGCGGGCTGGAGATTATCATCAACAGCCGCCTGGAGTCTCTTGCCAAAGCCGGCTATCGGATCGAAGTGCGGATAGGTGATGTCAAGGGTGACTTCTTTACCGGCCTCGTGCTGGAAAACATCCAGGTGCGATATGTCGACACGGCGTTAACATATGAGTTGGCCGATATCCCCCGCATAACGACCGGCTACGCTCTTGCCAATCTATGGAACAATAACTACATACTCGAATACTTCTACGTCGATTCGGCCCTCGTAACCCTGGTGCGCGACACCAGCGGACATTGGTTTTTACCGGGGCGACCGGCTCCGAGTGACACGGCCGGGGAAGGGCCGACCATACCTCAATTCGAGGTTGGGGCGCTGGGGCTGCACGACCTCACGCTGCGATTGGTACAGGGGGAGGACACCGTCATCTTTCGCGATATCACCCTCGGTCTGGCCCTCAAGGGCGACCAGAAGACATATTCGGTTGATGTTGACCAACTGCGTTTCGAGTCCAGCGACAATCTGCAACTCGAATCGGCTATCGGTAAACTTACCTACTCCGAGGGCCGCCTGACATTTCAGGATATCCACATTATCTCGGCGGGGACCAGCCTCAAACTCGGCGGCTCCGTGCAACTCAGGGGTGGCACCGCCGGTATGGTCACTTTCAATATCGACAATCTCGACATCGATCAGGTGACCCGATATATCGGCCCGCACCTGGCCGGCATCCTCGATCTCACGGGTGAGATCAGTTTCGACTCTGAGGGTCTCGAGGGTGAAGTGGATATCGGCGGGGATTTCATGATCGGTTCGTTCGAAAATCTCTATGTTGATTTTCACGTAGCCGATCGCCGTCTGTATCTGGATACGCTTTACGGGATGCTCCTGGGCAACTGCGCCATTGACGGCCTTGCCGATATCGATTTCTCAATGAAGCCCGCAATCTATCACCTCGAGGCCGACATTCGGAATTTCAATCTCGACAGCCTCATTCACAAAGGTCTGACCTCCGATCTTAACGGGCACCTCACTCTCGACGGTGAGTCGTTCAAGAAGGAGGGGATGCTGCTGAGAACGCGGGCCCGGCTTTTCGAGTCGGTATTTTACGATTATCATTTCCAGCAGGCATACGGTGATATGATCATCACCACCGACTCGCTGGTGTTCCTCGATTCCTTCCGAATAGACTACTACGAAAACGAGTATCGCGTAGCGGGTGCAATCGAGTACCGGGATGAGCTAAACCTTTCGATCACCGGTGACCTGGCCAACCTCAATCGTTACGAGGGCAAGTTCTTCATCGATCAGCCGGGGGGACGGGGTCGGCTGGATGCTGTCATGTCGGGAAAGACAACCGATCCCGATCTGAGCGGAAAATTCACTTCCGATTCGGTCTGGATATACGATATGTATGGCGAGGCCATGACGGCGGAGGTTGACCTCAAGCGCTTCCTGTCCGGTAAACAGGGTTACGTGAACACCCGATTACTCGACGGCAACGCCTGGGGCCTGCCCTATGATACCTGCTTCGCCCGCTTTACGGTCGATTCCAAT
>CAZVUZ010000135.1:8707-9173 GCA_964630485.1 uncultured Ignavibacteriales bacterium | reverse complement strand
TACCACAGAGCCGTTTCTTTGCATTCCCAACCAACCGGTCTTCCTTATGGTGAACAGACAACTGTCAACTGCAGTTGTGAACCCGAGTGTATCAGGGCGAATGCCAAATTTCTCGGGTGGCCTGAAGAACTCAAACTGACCCCAGAGATCCTGGACTGTGCTATCGCTGACAATCAGTTTGAGTGTGAGCCTACAGCCCAGTGCCGTAGTCTCTACCTGCTCACAGCAGATTGACACCGGTGTCGATGCGCTGTGGGGCGCGTTCGCCTGTGATCGGACTTGAGGTATTGGTCTAACGAGAAGGTATCCTCCAATGAAGACGGCAACAAAAACAACAACGTGCACTAACCACTTCTCACTCCCACCTTTACGTTCCTCTGACTTCACACTTCCAGGCGATTCGGTATCACCCATTCGTTTCCTCCCTCTTAGGATGGATCAGTGACTCCACGAGTCTCAATGCGCT
>CAZVUZ010000135.1:0-8673 GCA_964630485.1 uncultured Ignavibacteriales bacterium | reverse complement strand
CCTGACAAATCGGCTTCACACTCTGCGTTAAGCAAACAATAAGTGTCCCCCCTGTCAATTTCTGGCAGTAGAACTTCAGAAAAATGTCATTGCCTCACTATCAATGAACTTTTTATTATCCCACATGAGCGAGAATCCAAAAGCATACACCGTCAGCGCCATCACGCGCATTATCAAAAATACCCTCGAGGATACCCTCAAAGGTATCTGGATCGAAGGCGAGATCTCCAACTACCTCCACCACTCCTCCGGACATCGCTATTTCAACCTCAAAGACGACCGCGCCGTCCTGAAAGTAACCCTCTGGAAATCCGCCGGGGCCTACCTCAAATTCGAACCCGAAAACGGCCAGAAAGTCCTGGTATACGGCGATATAACCGTCTACGAAAAAGGCGGCAACTATCAACTCAATTGCCGCAAAATCGTCCCCGTCGGCGTCGGCGAACTCGAACTGGCCTTCCGGCAACTCCACGAAAAACTGACCAACGAAGGTCTTTTCGACGATGACCGCAAAAAACCAATCCCGGCATACGCCCGAAGGATCGGAGTCGTCACATCGCCGACCGGGGCCGCTATCCGCGATATTATCCAGATCGCCCGTCGCCGCAACCCCTCGGTTCAGCTAATTATCCACCCGGCCCAGGTGCAGGGCGACGGCGCCGAAAACACCATCGCCGCCGGCATCGCCTATTTCAACACCCGCGACGATATCGATATCATCATCACCGGCCGGGGGGGAGGCTCACTCGAGGATTTGTGGCCGTTCAACACGGAAATCACCGTCCGGGCCATTGCGGCGTCGGACATACCCGTCATTTCCGGCGTTGGGCATGAGGTTGACACAACATTGGCCGATCTTGTCGCCGATTTGCGCGCTCCGACACCCTCGGCGGCCTCGGAACTGGCCGTCTGGGACCGGAAAGACTATGCCGACCAGGTCGACGGCAACATCAGCCGCCAGACCATGCTCCTCAACCAACTCTGCACCCGCGCCCGCGAGGAGTTGACCTCCATCTTGAAAAGGCCGGTGTTCAGCAGACCCCTGGATATGGTCCGTCAGCGCCAGCAGTATCTCGACCAGATCAGCAGAGCGCTGGTCTCCACGGGAAAAAGTAGTTTCGAGCGGCACCAAAACCGCTTATCTTTGATTTTGGCCAAAATGGAGGGATTGTCCCCCCTGAAGATACTTGCTCGCGGGTATTCGGTTAGTCGCCGCATGCCCGGCCAGAAGCTGCTGCGGTCGGTGGAGGATATCCTCCCCGGCGACAGAATGGAAACCGTACTCACCGACGGCGAGGTTGTCTCGTTCGTCGAAAAGATCGAAAAGAAGAAACGGCATGCCGGCAAAAAAGAAGTATAAGGACTACGAATCGGCGCTGGAGCGCCTTGAAGAAATCACCGAGCGCCTCGAAACCGGAGACGCCCCGCTGGAAGAATCCATAGCTCTCTACACCGAAGGGCTCGAAATCGCCCGCGAGTGTCACCAGAAGCTCAGCGAGGCGGAGAAGAAAATCAAGATCATCACCGGCAAGAACGGACTTGTTGCCGAAGAGGACTTCGATGAAAAGACGGTGGAGTGATGCCGGTGGCGACTGATAACACTATGACCCGCGTACAGGAGATCCAGAAACTCACCGATGCGCTGCTGAAGAAATACCTCCCGCCGGCATCCGAGGAACCCCGGATCCTGCATGAGGCCATGCGCTACAGCGTCATGGCCGGCGGTAAGCGCCTCCGGCCGATGCTGGCGCTAGCGACATTCGAATACTGCGGCGGCCTTACCGACGGCGAGGATTTGCCGATTCACTATGCCATGGCGGCGCTTGAGATGGTGCACACCTATTCGCTTATTCACGATGATTTGCCGTGCATGGACGATGACGACCTGCGGCGCGGAATGCCGACCTGTCATAAGAAATTCGGTGAGGCGGTGGCAGTGCTGGCCGGCGACGCTCTGCACGATATTGCTTTTGAACTTCTGGCCCGGACCGGCTCGGCCCAAACCGTGGCGGAATTGGCCCGCGCAATCGGAACCGAGGGCATGCTGGGCGGCCAGATGGCCGATGTCGAGGCCGAGGGCCGCGAGGTTACGCGCGAGGATGTTGTCAATATCCATCGCCGCAAAACCGGGGCCCTGATTCGCTGTGCCGTGCGTCTGGGAGCCATCCTGGCCGGAGCCGACGAGCAGAAGCTGACCCGGTTGACTGAGTACGGCGAGAAAACAGGCCTTGCTTTCCAGATTGTTGATGATATACTGGATATCGAAGGTGACCAGCAATTGCTGGGTAAAAAAGTTGGCTCCGACGATAAAAATCAAAAAGCCACCTACCCCGGGGCCGTGGGGCTTGAGCAGGCGCGCCTCGACGCCGCCCGACTGCTTGATGAGGCGGTGTCGGTATTTGATTCCGACGAAGAAAACCTGTTGACCTTTGCCGCCGCCTATATCGGTCAACGAAATCGTTAGCGCCGAACGTATTGAGTGTTATGGACTACCTTTCTCGTATAAATTCTCCGGATGACCTGAAACAGCTGCAACCAGAGGAACTGGTGGCGCTGGCCGACGATATCCGGCGTGAGATTATCTCGACGGTTTCGCATACCGGCGGGCACCTGGCCACCAATCTCGGAGCGGTGGAATTGACCGTGGCGTTGCACCGGGTCTTCGATCCCGGCCGGGACAAGTTGATCTGGGATGTCAGCCATCAGTCTTATCCGCACAAACTTCTCACCGGACGGCGCGAAGGCTTCAAGCACATCCGGCAATACGGCGGTTTGGCGGGATTCACCAAGCGGTCAGAATCCAAATACGATCCCTACGGCGCCGGTCACGCTTCAACCTCGATCTCGGCGGCTCTTGGTTTCGCGGCCGCTCGTGACAATGCCGAAGAAGACTATAAAGTCGTTGCGATAATAGGCGATGGTTCCCTAACCGGCGGCCTGGCTTTTGAAGGACTAAATAATGCCGGGACCTCGAAGAAGGATCTGCTCGTCATCCTCAACGACAATACCTGGTCGATATCGAAGAACGTCGGGGCCATGTCGAAGTATCTCACGACCATCATGTCCGACGAGAAGTTTAATAAGCTCCGGAATGAGATTTGGCAGTTGACCGGGCGTTTCAAACGACGCGATCGGATTCGCTCGACCATTTCCCGTCTCGAAAGCACCATCAAGGGCTTTCTCGTTCCCGGGATGCTTTTCCAGAATCTGGGCTTTCGCTATTTTGGCCCTATCGACGGCCACGACCTGCCGACCATGATCAAGACTCTGCAGAATCTAAAGAACCTCACGGGTCCGATTCTCCTGCATGTTGCGACGGTTAAGGGCAAGGGTTTCGAACCGGCCGAGGGAGACCCCTCGCGCTATCACGGCGTCGGCAAATTCGACAAGGTGACCGGCAAACTGGCCCGCAAAGCTCCCGGCCGTCCAGCCTATACTTCCGTTTTCGGCGATACCATGGTCGAGCTTGGGCACAAGGACCACCGTGTGGTGGCGATTACGGCGGCGATGGCTTCCGGGACGGGGTTGGTGGAGTTTTCGCGGGAATTTCCCGATCGCTTTTTCGATGTCGGTATTGCCGAAGGGCACGCCTGTTGTTTCGCCGGCGGTCTGGCGGCGGCGGGGGCGCGACCCTATGTCGTGGTGTATTCGACTTTCATGCAACGGGCCTATGATCAGGTTATTCATGATATCGCCCTCCAGAAACTGCCGGTGGTCTTCTGTATGGACCGAGCCGGTCTTGTCGGCGACGATGGCCCGACCCATCACGGCGTCTTCGACCTCTCGTTCATGTCGGCGGTGCCGAATTTGACCGTCGCTGCGCCCAAAGACGGCAATGAGATGCGCGGCATGCTGCATTACACGGCCGACAATGACCTCGACGGCCCGGTTGCGATTCGCTATCCTCGGGCCGAGATCCCTTCGGACATGAGGACCGAAATACCGGATATCCATTGGGGCTCTTGGGAACTTCTCACCCAGATGGGCGAGGTGGTCATACTCGCGGTCGGCACCATGGTGACCACGGCCATGCAGGCGGCGACGAGACTTCGCGAAAAGGGCCTGGCGGTGGCGGTGATAAATGCCCGTTTTGTCAAACCGATGGATATGGAAATGCTTGACAGGGTCCGCAGCCGGGCGGGTGTGGTTGTGACGATTGAGGAAAACGCCCTCTCCGGGGGCTTCGGTCAGGCTGTCGCGGGGTATCTGCTGGGTGAAGGTTTTGACGGGCGTTTCAAGGCCCTGGGTATTCCAGATGAGTTCGTAACCCATGGCAACCGGGCGCGGCTCCTGACCGACCTGGGACTGGACGTCGACGGGGTGGTGCAGTCCGTGGCGGAACAGGCCTTCCCGGTGTCCAAAAACGACGTCGGGTTTTTGCAGAAATATATCTTTCGCAAGAACGGACACCACAAGAAGAGAAATCACGACGACAAGAAAACGATGGCCGCTGTAAATAAAGACTGACGAGCGAGAACTATGCGTTTCGGGCTGATTGCGAATCTTAGGAGAGAAGGGGCGCGCGAAGCAATAAAGATTTTCGCCGCGTGGGCGCGAAAAACAGGCAATGACCTCATCCTGTGCAAGGAACTCGAGGGCATGTCCGATGAACCTCTCGAAGTCGCCGAGCCGGAGGACTTTGCCCCGGAAGTGGATATCCTCGTATCCATGGGCGGCGACGGCACATTCCTTTCGTCCGCCCGATCGGTCGGTTCGGTCGGTACGCCATTGCTGGGAATCAACCTCGGGTCGCTCGGATTTCTTACCCAATTGCAGCCCCAACAATTGACCGGTGCGCTCGATGCCATCGTCGATGGTGACTACTGGATCGAGCAACGCATGCTTCTCAAGACCGAGATCGAAGGCAAACCGGCCCTGGAAAGTCCTTATGCCCTCAACGATGTCGTGGTCGATAACGGCCCCATTGCCCGTCTGATAGATATCGACCTCAAGGTCAATGGCGAGGAATTGGTTACGTATCGCGCCGATGGGCTGATCCTGGCGACGCCGACGGGTTCGACGGCCTATTCGCTGGCGGCCGGAGGACCAATCGTTCAGCCCAAAATGCAGGCCATTATCGCTACCCCGATTTCATCATTTTCGCTGTCAACGAGACCGGTCATTTTCTCCGCCGAAGATATCCTTGAGTTGAATATCCGGTCGGAACACGGTGTCGCCGGTCTGACCCTTGATGGTCAGGTTATGGCGCCCCTGATTGACACCGACAAGGTAGTCGTCAAAAAGGCCGATTTCCTGGTCAAGGTGATCGTCTTTCCACAAAATTCCTTCTACCAGGTGCTCAAGCGTAAATTGCATTGGGGGATATCTCCCAGCGCCCACGACTGATCATCGGCATTTGACGCCCAGGGAACCGTCTAAATCTAATTTGTATAATCGGTTAGACGTGCGAGCATTCTCCCGGTTTTTATTATTGACATACCTCCGCGGTCTCGGTTATATCCGCGTAAAGATATATAATACCTGCCCGGATCTCCCGTTGAGGCAAGCCGCTCCGGGGGCGGGCTAAAGGAATCCCCGGAGGGATGATGAAATACTTAATGTCGGCCGTTTTGATTGTCCTCGCTTTGTTACTGGCTCTCGGGTGTGCTCAGAGGCAGGAGGATGCCGCCAAACTCGAGCGTGAAATGCTCGGTCAGGATACCCTTGCCGATACAGCGGTTGACGCTGCCACCGTACCGCCGGAGATGACCCCGGTTGATGCGGCCCAGACGACACCGCCGGAACCCGAGGAATCCGCATCCGCGGAGATAACTGCGCCGGTGGGCGAGGGGTACACCCTTCAGATAGCCTCCTGTCCGTCCATGAGCTATGCCCAGTATCTGATTGACAAGTTCGAGAACCGCGGCTTTGAACCCTACATGACCTCGGCCGTTGTTGACGGACAGACTTATTACCGCGTCCGGCTCGGCCAGTTCGAAGACAGGGCGGAGGTCGAAAAGCTCAAGGCCAAAATCGAAGACATGTATTCGATTGTAGGCTGGGTGGATGGCTATTCCAACTGATACCGGGACGGACTGAAACAGAATGAAAAGCCATACCGAGTATCTGACATTCAATACCGAGAAGAGGCGGGACTATATTAATATTACGCCGGAGGTCGAGCAAGCCCTCGACAAGAGCGGTATTAAAGAGGGCCTGATTCTCGTTTCTGCGATGCATATTACCGCCGCCGTGTATGTCAATGACGCCGAATCCGGTCTTATTGAGGATATCGATGAGTGGCTGGACAAGTTGGCGCCGTTTGGCCCCGACTACCGGCACCATCGCACCGGTGAGGATAATGGCGATGCCCACCTGAAGAACCTGTTGATGCATAATCAGACGGTTCTGCCGGTTACCGAGGGACGGATCGACACCGGTCCTTGGCAGCAAATATACTATGCCGAGTTCGACGGTCGCCGCCGCAAGCGGGTCATAATCAAAATCATCGGTGAGTGAACGGCGCTGCTGTAAGATTCGAATCCAAAACAACAAGGCCGAATCGCGAAAGCGATTCGGCCTTTACTTTTGCCTCGGGCGTCTTCCGGGCGCCTTAGCGTTAAGACTTTAGTTCTTCATACCCTTGAGGTAGGTGTTAAAGAACTCCACCTGCTTGCGGTATTCCGCAATGATATTTACCCGTTTGCTCGAGCCGTGACCTTCATCGGGGAAAATGAGCGAATCGACAGCTCCGCCCCGCTGGAGGATGGCGTCAATGATCTGGCGGGCCTCGCCCACCGGAACGCGCGGATCGTTCTCGCCGTGAACAACGAGGAGGGGCGTTTCGATCAGGTGCGCCTTGTGAATGGGGGAAATCTCACGAAGGAACTCGGGATCCGAAAGGGGACCATATTCCGACTCGCGCAGGGCCCGACGGTAGGCCCTGGTGTTCCGAAGGAATGTCTCGAAATTGACAATTCCGACTTCATCGACCGCGGCCGCAAAGAGATCCGGATATTCCGTGATCATGCCGGCCACCACATAACCGCCGTAGGAACCGCCGCGAATGCCGATCATACCCTTGGCGGTGTAATCGTTTTCTATCAGCCAGTCAACACAGGCTTTGTAGTCCTGAAGAGATTTCTTGCGATTCTTATAGTTATCCATGTTCAGGTAGTCGCGGCCGTAGCCGGAGGAACCACGAACATTGGGCGCAATGAGACCGAAGCCGTTGAGCAGGAAGTACTGGATATTGCGCTGGAAGTATGGTTGGAACTGGCCTTCGGGACCTCCGTGCGCGGTAACCACGAACGGAATTGGTTCGCCCTTTTTATAATTCGGGGGGAGGTACATGAAGGCGGGGATTTCCAACCCGTCGAAGCTCTTGTAGCGGATCAGCTGCGGATCCTGGAAAAGCTCGCGGTCGATGCCGGCATAAATGGAGAAGGTGAGCTGTTTCAAGTCGCCGTTATGTGGATTGTAACGCCAGACATCCGGCGCCCGGGTGGGACCGGTGAAGGAAATAAGGACATTGCCGTTCATGTCGACCATGCCGCCGCCGACAATGCCGTCCAGGGGCGGGCTGGGCATTTCCTTGAGTGACTCCACCTCGCGCATCTTCCCGCGAATGTAGCCGTCCTCGTTCACCGTCGCGACCATGTACTTGTAATCGCGGGAGAAAGCCAGGCCGTCGATTTCCCACTTGGGGTCGATCCAGCCGTCATTTACATATTCGACTTTCGGTGAGCCGACCGTCATCTTTGCCAGACGCTGGATGCCGTCCTCGTTGTTGTTGCAGGTCAGCCAGATTGTCTCATTGTCCGGCATCAATGTTGTCGAATAGTATGAGACGTCGATTTCGTCTTCGTTCAGCTTCGTTGCCTTGCCGGTGGTAAGGTCGAGGAGGTACAGATCGTTATTGACGTTGGATGTGAAATTACCGACAATCATCAGGTTGCCGTCTTTGGATACATCAAAAATGGCGTTGTATCCGGGCACGCCGTTGTCGGACCCGAAAATCATTTCCGACTTTCCTGACGCAATATCCATGCGATAGAGGAAGAAGTCCCGCTTGTTTTCCTGGTTGGAACGGTAGAATATGGACTTGTCGTCTTTGGCCCAGACAACCGAACCGAACTGGGTGTCCTCAAAATCTGTTATCTGCATGGTGCGTCCGGTCTTGGTGTCCATCAGATAAAGCTGCGACTGCTCCGATCCACCGACCGAAGCGCCGACGATGGCCATCGCGCCGTTGTAAGCCAGCGTGAAGAAGTCGATCCCGTCTTCGAATGTGGTCAGTTGATAAGGCCAGCCTTCGTCAGTGAGTCGGTAAATTTGCGAGGCTCCCGACATTGAGGAAGTGAAATATACATCTTTGCCGTCCCAGGAGTAGCCGGCAGGGTTATTCCCACCGATCTGCAGGAAGGTGGCAATATCCGGAATGTACTCACCCTGGGTCAACAGGGATATCGTTTTGTCCGGGGGAGAGGTTTGGGTTTCTTGCTGACATCCCACGACCGTGATCAGGACAGCCAGTAATACGAGCGTCGACAGGGCGAAAACCTTGCGATTCATCATACCTCCTGTAAGTGTAACATCCTATGGTATCGTATTTAGGACGAAAATAGACGAATAATGTTTCCTGCGCAAGACGAAAAGAGGTGTATCTCGTTAGATATCAGGATATTGTCGGTGTGAACAGGCGATTGGTCTGAGAGCGAGATTCGGGCAAGA
>CAZVUZ010000134.1:0-9248 GCA_964630485.1 uncultured Ignavibacteriales bacterium | reverse complement strand
CGGAATACGGGTCGATACACATGGTCGCGGTGATCTTGAAGTCGACGTCAATACCCCAGAGGTCGAACATGCTGAACAGCCCGCCGAAATCGGGAGCGTCACAGTAGCCGCGACCAGTAGGAGTTAGTTCGTCGTCACTGAAGAGGACTTCGTAGTTACCTGCACTAAAATCACCACTGGTCGAGAAGCCGATATGGAAATCGCTGGTAAACACAAGGTTATCAGCTTTGAAATCGACCGCCGCGTAAGTGGGATAGAAGGGGTAGGTACCCGCGGGCAGAGTCTTCTGACCCAGCACCGTGGTATAGTCGGGTGCGCCGGCGCCGTCATCGGGGTAGACAGTGACATAAATGTCATCGTCGCCAACGATACCGGCATTCTGCCAAGTAGCGCCTTCGAAGTCGTAAATAGCCAATTCGACCGTAGTCAGCGTCTCAGGTCCGCTTACGCTGAAGCGCTGAGAATAGTCGGTTACGTTATAAGCGTCATGCGGGGCCTTCCAAATATAGGCCGTGCCCTCGTCATAACTCTGAGGATAGCAATCGGAATAAGGCTTCTCAAAACAGCACCTTTCAGACTCGATGAAGAATGCGCGATCGTCGCCCCAGTCATTGAGCATGGAGCCCCAATAACCGCCCCAGTTCTCACTGGAACGCTCTTCACCGGTATAAGGCCCGGTGGCATAATCTGCGACTATGCCAAGGACATCATTAACACCGTCGCCCAGGGTAGTAAAGCCGACATGGTATTCTTCGAGCTCGCCGAAGACCCATTCAGCCGCAGACCAGTCGGCACTTACCCAGTAAAAACTGGTATTGCCGGCGAATACTGCGTTGGGGATGTCAACACTATCCAGCTTGTTTCCGGGGAAGCCGAAGCCATCGTCGTCCCACAGGTAGATTCGCATGTCCGGAGTACCGGCCATAAAGCCGCCGTACATTAGAAACCACGAAACCTTCAACGTGCATTCCTGGAGACCTTCATCAACGGTGAACCGCGTGTTGAACAGATCGTCACCATAGGCGTCAGGGATAGTATGAACCCTGACGGCCGTCGCGGTATCATCGTAATAGTAGTCTAATTCGCAGAAATACGTAGAGGGAGGACTCGCAGCAACACCTGACATTTGGACTTCAAGAGCAGCCGATTCCGGCTTCTTAAAGGATGGCATCGCCGGACGACCGTCATCTTGCTGCCCATAATATTGAGCATCGACGTTGGTCGTGCGGATCGGATTCAATCCTTCTTTTTTCCCAATGTCTGAAATTGCGGTACCGCTAAGGGTCAGAAATATACCCAGCACGAATACAGCGAATATCAGTCTTTTTAACATTTATTCCTCCTTAAAAGTAAGGAAAAACTCAAACTCGTTTGCCAAAGCTGGAAAATTACCGGACTTGTCGATTTATATCGGCAGTCATAAGGCAATTTGCCACATCCCGATTTGTGTCTAGGGAAAGTTGGGACAATCACTCTGGTTGGCGGGTTCATTTTCTTCCTATCTTTTGGAGTCGGAGTTTACCAAAGGGTTAAAACCCCGTTTTCGGTCGTGTTATCAATTTAAAATCTTCTGCCGCTTTTCAGTCGGCTCGGTTTTCTTGTTTCACCTCCTGAGAACTCCACTAATCAAGTGGGAAGTAGTGAGAGAAGTCAGCTGTAGTAAGAAGGGATCAGGTGGAACTAATCATACCAACGGGGAACATCTAAACATCAGTCTCCGGAAGAATTGCTACAACCGTCAACACGATGTTCGTGGCACACCTGTAACCAAAGGTAACAGGGTTTTCGTTAGCATTAAAAGTTCGTCAAAAAGCAGGTATTTGTGGTGCGTTACGCTCGAAGATCATAAGTTGGCTCTCGGATCCGCAAACATAACTGTCGCACACTCTGTAGCCAAAGTACGCGATTTCCCGATTTTGTCAAGACAAAAGTGACCTTTGCCCTTATTTTTTGCGGGTTTACTGGTATGCACTTGTATGATACGGAATAAGATACGCAGTTTGATTGCCAGCCCATTTATCACAAATTGGCCGGTTTTGATCGCGAATTCTTGACTTTTCCATGCGATTCCGGCTTTATCTGCCTTAGCTATGAGGATTATCTCGCTTGACATTACCAACTACCGGGTCCTGAAGAGGGCGCGGGTCGATTTCCCCGACCAGGTGATCGGAATTATCGGTCCCAACGGTGGCGGCAAATCCTCGCTGGTCGAGGCCATTGCCTGGGCCCTTTACGGTAACCAGGCGGCCCGAACGGGGAAGGAGCAAATCAAGTTCCAGGGTTGCGCCGCCGGTGATTCCTGTGAAGTCCGGTTGGATTTTGATATCGCCGGGGAAGCCTACCGTGTCGTCCGACGGCTGATCGGCCGTACTGACCGGCCGGAAGTCCAATTGTATCGGGCCGGGAAGTCGGAGTCGGTTGGAGTCAGCGAAACCAACTCATATATTAGCCAACTCCTGGGGCTGGATTGGAGGGGTTTTTTGACCTCATTTCTGGCCCGGCAACAGGAACTCAACGCCCTGTCCGACCTTCAACCGTCCCGGCGGCGGGATCACCTGGCCGGAATGCTGGGCATCGAGCGGCTCGATAAGGCCATAATTCGGGTCAAAGACGACATCCGAACAACCGGCAAAAACGTCGTTTTCATGGAACAGCAGATGGCCACTTCGGATCAATTGGCCGCTTCCATTGCCGATCTCGAAAATCGCCTCAAGCAGCTGGCTGTAACGAAAAAGACCTGCCAGGAGGCTCTCGAGACGGCCGAGAAAGCCCGCAAAGCCGCCTCCGATCGGTTGGCTTTGCTGCAGAAAACCCAGGCATCCTGGGGCAAACTTACGGCGGCCATCCAGTCACAAGAACAGGCGACCGAGGAATTGAAGCGGCAACTGGCCGCGGCTGAACAGGAATCGGTGGGGCTCAAAGACCTGGGCGAAGAATTGACCGATCTTGAATCGAAGTTGAAGCCCGCCGCCTCTGTCAGAGCTCAGCTGGAGCAGATGAAAACGGCCCGTGACACTATGACTGCCCAGAAAGACATTAATGGCAGGCTCGGACAGGCAAAGCGGGAAGTCGTTGAGATAGAGAAAAAACTGGTATCATTGGCCGAACGTTCGACCGGGCTTTCCGCCGTGCTGGCTGAAATACCTGAGGATATCGGCCGGCGCCGCCGGACGGCCGAGGAGAAGCTTGACGAAGCCCGCAACGATTTCAGCCGTCTCAAGGGCGGGGCGGAAGCCGTCAAGACCGAGGCCCAGAAGCTCGCAAAACAGATCTCGGATATGACCCAATTCGGCCCGGAGTCGGTTTGCGACCGTTGTCATCGTCCACTCGGGGACGATCTTCCGGCTATCGAAAAACACCTCCAGGAGGAACAGGCGGCCCTGCTGAAAAAAGCCGGGGGGCTCGACAGTGCTTTGGCGGCACAGGTTGAACGGGGCCAACAGCTAAAGGAGCAGACGGAGGTATTAAAGGAGCAGGAGCAAAAACGCTATCAGGCGGCGGTGGACTATGAGTCGCTCCTTAAGGAGAAACAGGCCCTTGAGGGGCGCCGGGACGAGGTCCGGTCCATGAGCGCCCAGCTTTCCGAGAAACTTGCCGAAATCGGCAAAATCGAGTTCGATCCCGCCTTGTTTGAGAGCCTTGTTTCCCGGGTAGCCGAATTGGACCGATTGCAGGCTCGCCGGGAGCATATCGCCGGGCGACTTGTCCGTCAGCCGGTGGTTCTCGAAAGTATCAGGGATCTGCAGGGCAAACTCACCGGGACGGCTGACAAACTGGCCGGGTTAAACCGCGAGAGGGAGGACCTCAGTTTCTCCGAGGTCGTGTTTGAAGAGGCGAAAACAGCCGACGAAAGGGCGCGGGAGAATCATACCGAAGCCCGCGAAAAGGCGCTCAGCTCGGCCAAGGAGCTGGAATTCACCGAACGTGAGCTTGTCTCCCGGCGCGAACAGCTGGCCGCCCTGGAAAAAACGCGTCAATTGCTCGACCAGGCCCGCGACAGTCTTTTCTATGGAGAGAAATTGACCGGTCTCATGACCGATTTTCGGGGACACTTGATCGCGCAGATTAGACCGACGCTGGCCGATCTGTCGAGTCGCCTTATGGCGGATATGACCAATAACAAATACTCGCTGGTGGAACTGGACGAAAAGTATAATCTGCGGGTCATGGACGGCGGCGAATTTTTCGAAATTGACCGCTTCAGCGGCGGCGAGAAGGACTTGGCCAACCTTTGCCTGCGCCTCGCCATTTCTCTGGCCCTGACCGAAGCGGCCGGCCTGGAACGTTCCTTTGTCATGCTCGACGAGGTCTTCGGTTCCCAGGACGTCGAACGGCGCGACCTGATTATTAATGCTCTGGGCAGTTTGAAAAACCGCTTCCCGCAAATCCTGCTCATTACTCATATTGAGGACCTTCGCGACCGGGTCGAGACCCTGGTTGAGGTGTCGCCGACCGGTCACGGATATTCGGAGGTGCGTGTCAATGGTGGGACGGTTACGTAAGAAAACCACACCCGCAGGAAAAATCCTGAAGTGGGCGATCCTGGGCCTGCTGGTGGTTGTGATTGTCGGTTTCCGCCTGGTTGGAGAAATCGGGCTGGACTTTGCCGAAGGTGACCGCTTTTTCATTGTCAGAGTTGTCGATGGTGACACCGTGCACTTGAGCGGCGGCGACAAATTGCGCCTGGCGAATATCGATACCCCCGAGTTGGATGAACCCTTCTATGAAGAGGCGACCCGCTTTTTGGCGGATCTGGTGGAAGGCAAGGAGTGCCGGGTGGAGTTTTCCGAACCGAAGCGCGACAAGTATGGCCGTCTGCTGGGCTACCTGCATGTCGATACGATGGTGGCCGGGGAGGAAATCCTGCGCCGCGGGCTGGGCTATATCCTGCTCTTCAGCAAGGCCGACTATTATAAGCCGATGGTTCGGCGACTGCTGGCGGCCCAGCGCCGGGCTATGAGCGATAAGGTGGGATTGTGGTCCCTGGAACGGGAGCCCGAGGAACACTATGTTGCGCTGTCCGGCAGCCTGAGGTTCCACCGCCCTCATTGTGCGTCGGTGTCGGATCTAAAACCGGGCCGCTACCGGATTTTCGAGACTCGAGAGGAAGCCCTCTACGAGGGCCTGGCCCCGTGCCGTCGCTGTCGACCGTGAGGTCGATTTCCCTCAACACATAAAAACGCCCGACTCTTCGAGCCGGGCGTCCTGAAATTTCTCCGATGACAGGATCTCTACGGGCAGTCGGCCGGCGAAGGGCCGCCGGTGAACATGAAATCGACGAGGTGGACGAGGTCGGCAATATCGATGATCTCATTGCCGTCGCCGTTGATATCCATCTCCTCGAAACAGGGTGAGATCGGACCGCCGGTGAACATGTAGTCGACGAGATAGACGAGATCGGAGATGTCTATCACCACCGCGCCGTCGCCGTTGACATCACCCCGCACGCCTTCACAACATCCGCCGATGGGAAAACAATGGGGGCCGTCCCAGGCCGGTTCGCTGTTGCCGTCAATGGAGTGAGACCAGAACCAGTATCCGGCAGGGGGGTAAAAACAGGAATCGATACAAAGGGTCTTGCCGCTCTGACCGGCTTCGATGCTCGTCTCCACGATAAATGACTGCTGATCGAAGCCCACCTCAAGACCACCGTTCTCCATAGCGAAACCGCCAAAACCGATTGTGTCCGCGCCGTTGCCGGTGGCGCTCCAGGCGCTGAAGAACAACCCGCCGTCATAACGGTCCGACCAGCCAAGCTGAACGGAGTCACCGACGATGGGGGCCCAGGCGGCGCCGTCAGGGGAGTAGACCCGAAAACCGTTGGTCGATCCCGCGATCCGGTAGATGCCGGAGTTGGTCAGCCGGAAAAAGAAACGAATCGGCTGGCCCGAAGTCAGATTGCCCTGGGTTGTCAGGCCGCTGACGCTGTCAAGACTGATACTTCCCTGGGCCCCGGCCGGCGCCGCAGCTAACATCATAATGAGGAATAAAACGCTCAAACACACAGGTGTTCTCATCAATTGCCTCCGGATCTGGTTCATATCATGGTCTCGCCGAGCAAGTAACAGGGGCTGGGTCATGCGATCTGCTGTCATCGCCGCTGGACAATATACGTAGACAACAGGAATCTTCAAAGTCATCAATTCAGAACCTGCCTGCATTCTGCCTGGACGTGAGGTTCCACCGATCCATCTATTCACGGTTGTTCTCATTCAGTAATTCGGCAGGCAACGGTAAAGGCTTAAGGTCTCCGCCCGTGATCTTATCCCTGACTTGAAGCGGTTTCAACGGACCTGTCGTACTGCCAGAAAATGACAGGAAAATGGATTATGTTTGCTAAGATAAGGGAAGTTTAAGTAGCTCTTAGATAAGGAGAAGCCCTGCCTGTTTAAGGATCAAGCACACGGGGAGGACAGGCAGGGCCTAGGAGGGCTTCGTGAAATGCACCTCAATAATAGCTGTTTTAGATTCTTTGTCAATAAGTATTTTCTTAAAGTTTGGCGAAAAGATCGGCTAGGTTCATTGGGCTTCCGATGCTCTCTGCGACACTCGTGTTTTAGGCTTCTGGAGCGGGAATTGGTGTCGCGACGGACCATCAGATCCACCACAAGTGAGGCCTTAAAAGCCTGCCAAATCAGCAGTTTTCGCGATTCATTGCGGTTGCCTAAAGATCCGGTCGCATAAAATGCGGAACTGTTGATAAGTTTGTGAATAAGTACGATTGGGTAGTGTTTTTGTGCTATATGTTATTGTTGTGCTATAGTTTATGGTAGCCACCGTTTTGTTTACAACACCGTTGGGCTGGCTAATTCTGTTTTCGGATTGCTGACTTTTTCAGCTTCGAAACGACCGCTTTGTCATATACTCTGTAATGAGGTGGAGGCAGGTTTGCCGCGGAGGCCGGCGTTCGTGGGTTTTTGGTTGCTCGATCCCGTAAGGAGACGCATTTTTACGACCATGCAAACATTCAGGTCAATCGCAGGTGTTTTTTTGCTGCTCGCCGTCCTTTGGGGAGCCAGCGCTGTTTCCGATATCCGCGCCGAAGACCGCGCGGGCGATATGCCGACCCTCAGCCAGTTGAGCCGCCCGCCGCTGGATACGCTAGATGCCGAGCGAACGCGCATATGGTTTACCATCAATCGCGGCAATCCCTGTCTGGTGACGGTTAATGTCCTCGATGATTCCAGCCGCGTCGTTCGTCGCCTCGTCGATCAATTGCTGTCGCCGGGGATCTGCAATATCTACTGGGATAAGAAGAACGACTCCGGCGCTTATGTCGCTCCCGGTGAATATCGTTTCCGTCTCAACGATTGCGGCAAGCGCTCCGGGGGAAAGTTGTCGGTGCGGTATTCCGACTGGGAACGCGATTTTCTCCTGGTCGAAAGTCCCGATTCAGGAAATTCCGGCATTGCTTTCGAACTCACCCGCGATTCGGCCCTGGTATCGGCGGCGGTACTCAATCAACGGGGACGGCTCATCGATGAACCGATGACGGATTCCCTGATGCACGGGGGGCGGCACGTTTTCGAATGGGTCCCGCCGCGTCCCGGGTATGTCGGTGTTTTTCTCGTCCATCTCACCATCGGTGCTTACACCCGCGAGGCGAAAATTCGCCTTACTCGCAAATCACGGTGATGGAACCACAATGTAAATCGTCATCAGGCGCACAGGCGAGCGGTAGCTCAGATCTGCTCTTTTTTTGGACAGGCCTTTGCTTATAGGTCCGGCCCGCCCGGCCGATACTATGGGAACAAGCCCTTATTGTGGAATTAATGGCAGGACGCCGCAGCAGCACCAGAGGTGTAAACAATGCCGAGTATTCTCGTTGTCGATGACAAAGATTCGATGCGCAACATGCTTACGGAAACGCTTACCGACGAGGGGTTCCTGGTCGATGCTGCGGAGAACGGCACCAAGGCGCTCGATCTGGTCCGCAACAAAAGCTACGATGTCGTGGTCACGGATCTCAAGATGCCTGACATGGACGGCCTGAAAGTTCTTGACGGGGTTAAAGAGGTCGATGCCGAGACCTCGGTAATTGTCATGACCGCCTACGGTACCATCGAAGAGGCGGTGTCGGCCATGAAACGCGGCGCCTACGATTTCATAACCAAGCCCTTTGACACCGAGCACCTGGCGGTGCTGGTCGGACGGGCCATGGAGAACCGCCGTCTCATCGCCGAGAACAGCCTGCTGCGCCAGCAGATGTTTGCCTCCGAGGGGTTCCAGGACATCATTGGCAAGAACTCAAAAATGGTTGAGCTGTGCCAGTTGATGCAGAAGGTGGCCGGCTCCGATGCCTCGGTGTTGCTCAACGGTGAAACCGGGACCGGCAAGGAGCTTTTCGCCAAGGCCATTCACATGCTCTCGCCGCGCAAGAACCGGCCGTTTATCGCCATCAACTGCGCCGCCATCCCCCACGAGCTTCTCGAGAACGAGCTGTTCGGTTCCGAGAAGGGCGCTTTCACCGGTGCCCACATGCGCAAGATGGGTAAATTCGAGATCGCCAGCACAGGGACGATTTTCCTCGACGAAATCGGTGACATGGAGATATCCCTGCAGGCGAAACTCCTGCGGGTCTTGCAGGAAAGAACCTTCGAGCGTCTCGGCGGCACCAAGCAGGTCGATGTCGATGTCCGCGTCATCGCCGCCACCAACATGGATCTTGCCGAGCAGATCAAGGTTAAGAAATTCCGTGAGGATCTTTACTATCGCCTCTCGGTGTTCCCGATGAATATCCCGCCGCTTCGCGAGCGTCAGGAGGACATTCGCGAACTGGCCGACTATTTCATCGCCAAATACTGCCGCGACATGCGTAAGCCGCTCAAGAATCTCTCGCGTGAGGCGGTTGGGATCCTGGACAAATACCACTGGCCGGGCAATGTCCGCGAACTGGAGAACACCATCGAGCGGGCGGTGATTCTGGCCGAGGGCAAGAAGATCACACCGGAACACCTGGCTATTCGCCTGCGTCGCACCGATGAGATCCGTCTGCGCGAGGGCGCGGGCCTCAAGGAGATCGGCGCCAATGCCCAGATGCGGGCCGAGCGCTCGGCGATTATCCGCGTCCTCAAGGAAGTGCACGGCAACAAGCGCAAGGCGGCGAAGGTCCTGCAAATCGATTACACGACATTGTTTGACAAGATCAAGAAGTACGATATGTCGAAAGACCTTGACGGGGAGGAGTAGGTGAGCCGTCCGGTTTACTGACTTCGAAAAGCCGCCCTGTCCGGGCGGCTTTTTTGTGT
>CAZVUZ010000133.1:0-9387 GCA_964630485.1 uncultured Ignavibacteriales bacterium | reverse complement strand
CGAAATCGAGGCAACCTTCCCCGGCGTCGGACGTATTTAACTGTAGGTTAAGGTTATTGCCTCGACGAAACGGGCAAGGAAGTGGTGAGGTGAATCATGTTGAAAGCCGCAGGCATAGTGGTTGTTACTTTACTCCTGATAGCCTTCCTCTCTGGAGGAGGCTTCGGCATTATTGGCGGCATAATGGGTCTGATCTTTGGCGTGGTGGCAGGAATCTTTGGCGTAGTAGCCGGCATTTTCGGCGGTATCGTCGGCATCCTGGCCGGACTGATCGGTGTCGCGGCAGTGATCCTGATCCCGGTCGCCATCATCGTGGCGATCGTCGGAGGATTTCTAAAACTGCTGGCGGGGATTTAGCGAACATCTATCTTTGCCGACCGCCGGAAACACGAAAAATATAAACGGCCCCGGGATCACCCACGATCCGGGACCGTCTTTAATTTGATCAGGTTCGACCGCAAGTCTTTTAGGGCACCGTCACGGGCATACCCATAAGCGGCCATATCCATATCACGAACACGGCCAGGACAACCATGAGAAGCGCGCTGGCCGGCAGGCCGCAGACAAAGAACTCACCGGTCGTAAACTGCTTGCTCTCGTAGGCGATTGCGTTCGGGGCGGCGCCCACGAGAAGCAGGAAGGGCATGCCGGCGGTTACCAGCGAGGCGAAGATAACAACTTCAGGCGCGACTCCCAAATAGGGCGCGATGACCAGAGCCACTGGCAATGATATCGCAATGGCCGCGACATTCATTATGAAGTTCGTCATGAGCATAACGAAGAAGGCGATCCCCAGCACGAATATGAACCAACTCGCGTTCTCGAGCATCCCCAGCCACGAGATAGCCATCCAGCTGGCCGCTCCTGTCTGCCAGAGGCAAAAACCGATACTCATCGCCCCCCCGAAGAGGAGAACAATGTTCCAGGGGATGGCCTCCAGATCGTCTATATTGAGTATCTTGAACACAAAGAACAAAATGGTCGTCACCAGCAATATCGCCGACTTGTTCATCTCGCCGAAGGCTGGTACGAATGACCTGAGGCTGAGGACCGCGATACATGTGAAGACTATCGCCAGCGTCATAATTTCCACTTTTGAAAACTTTCCCAGATGAGCACTCAGGCTCCGGACTCTGTCACGCAGGCCAGGAATGGTCTTTCGCTCGGGTCTGTAATAGATCATGAAATAAGCCCACAACAGGCCGGTCATCACCGCCCCCACGGGCAACATATAGTAGGTGAGCTCGAAAAACGAAATTTCACTGCCGGTAATGTCTCGGAAGAACCCGATGGCGACGGCCCCTCGGGCGGCCCCGAGCAAGGTGATGATACTACCCGCCCCGGCGACGAAAGCCATGCCGATGAACAGACCCTTACCGAATTTCGTCGGGCGGTTGCCGTCCTCGTAAAGAGCATAGACGGCCATCAGCAACGGATAGACGGCGGCCGCCACGGCCGTGTGGGCCATAATCAACGTCAGGCCGGCCGTCATGACGAAACATCCCAGGTAAATCCGGCTGGTTTTCTCCCCCACCAGCATAAGCATTTTGTAGGCCATGCGCTTGGTCAGGCCGGTCTTCGAGAAGGCCATGCCGATGACGACGGAACCGATAATGAACCACACCGAGGGATCCATGAAATCGTTGAAGGCAACCTTGGCGGGACGAATCAAAAACAGGGCCTGGACAACGCCGATGGTAATACTCGTAATACCGATGGGGACAACCTCGAAAACCCACCAGACAGCCGCCCAGAGAAACAGCCCGAGGGCCGCTTTCCCCTCCCGGGTCAGCGCGAAGGCCTTGCCCTGGGGATCGACAACATCATCCATCTCCGGGGCGAAGTACATTACCAGAAAGAGGCCAACCCCGAGCAATGTAAAGAACAGCCGCTTCCAGTCGATTCCTTTGGCCGCCCCGACCAGATATACATGATCCGGCATGGGGCCAAGGTTGTCATGGTGGTCATCGTGACGCGATTTCTCGTTACCCGGTTCTGCCATAGTTGTCCAAACCTTAAGCTAGTTCATAGAACACATGTGCTCAGAGCAATTGGTCCGCCAGTGTGTGAAAAACATCCACGCTGCGCACAACCCCGACGACCTGATCATCTTTCATAACAGGCACCAGATTGAGATCCTGCAGCAGCATAACGCTGATAACCTTGACCAGCGGGTCCTCAAAATCTACCGTCGTTTCAATAGGTGTAACCGACGGTTCAATCGGTTCGTCGGCCCGGCGACGAATCATATCGGTATCCTGATCCGAAGAAATGTCCAGGAGATTGGGATCGACTTTGATGTCGAACAGACTCCTCTCGTGGTGGCCTGCCGAGGGATCGACGAATCGCGGCTCGAGACCGCGGAGGATATCACGGCGGCGGAGCGTCCCCATAAGCTGGTACTGCTCATCGAAGACCAGCACGGCACGGGGCAACGATTTTCGACCGGCGCACTCTATTACCGACATCTCCATCTCCGCAATCGCCTGCCGATAGGTAAACCAATAGGGAATATGCGGATACTGGTCGAGGGGTATCATGATATCCCCCGCTCGTGTGACGCTCATAGCTGTACGATCTTTCTATCGACTTGGGCTCCCTCTCAATGGCTTGCGGTCTCCGAGGGCGCCGGATTTTACTGCTCAGTCTTGTGCCGGAGCAGGCCGAAAGCCTGATTCCGAGACGATTTTTAAGAAAATCAATTGCCTGCGGGTTGTCAACTGATGTTTCCCCATCGAGATCGCCCCGGCGCCGGCGCAAAATCGCTTGCCTGCAGTGGTGTCTCATTTTATCTTCGATTACATTACGCGGCTTTAGATTACAGAACGCAGTTTCGACTAAATAACGCAGTAATATGGAGGTTATGCGCATGAGACTGAAAGGCCTTATCGTGTTGTTCGCGGCGGTGTTGACTATGGCGCTGGCGGCAACGGCACAAGACAAAAACCAGGTTAACACGATTCTCGAAGAAATCGACGCCTGGGTCACCACCGACACCACTCGGATCCTCGCCTACATCGACTCTAACAACGCGATCACCGAGAAGACCCTGGAATCGTCAGAGTACTGGCAACCGACGATCAGCGATCTGGGATTCCTCCTGGGAATTGACTATGTCGGCAGCCCCCAAATCGACAACACCGGCCGGATCTACTTCATGATGCGAATCACCGGTGAGAGCGAAGCCCTGTTTTACATTGACGGCCCCATGGGCTGGCCGCATCAGCTCACGCCCAACAACTGGGCTGCCGAGGGTTTCACCATCAGTTCCTTCAACGTGCACCCCAGCGGCGATTTCATGCTGGTGAGCGTCCACCGGCATGGCGATGAGATGCACGATGTCTGGCATTTCACCCGCGACGGCAAGTTCAAACCGCTCATCGAAAGCCGCACGATCCGTTACCACGGCGCCTTCTACAATGACGACAACCCCGACGAATTCTTCCTGCGAGTTCAGACCGGCCAGGGCAGTTACTTTGCCCAGTATACTATTTCAACCGGCCAGCTGGATTCCCTCTACAGCGAACCCGGCGCCGCCTACCCCATGGACTACAACGACGGCAAGCTCCTCTTCGTCCGCTACTTCTCGTTCTCCGAAAACCAGATCGCGATGGTCGACCTGGCTACCAAAGAGGTTACCGACCTTTCCGAGGTCTCCCTCTTCTGGGGCGCCGCTTTTACCGATGACGGCAGAATACTGGCTTTGACATCGATTAAATCTTCGGATGAAGAATACATGAAGATCTGCCTCACAGACCCGGCTGATCCGAAAAAATACGAAGTGCTCTTTGATCCCAAGAAGGAAACCGACGACTACCTGTTCATTAAGAAGACGGGACAGGTTGTTCTGAGCCTCAACAATGACGGCTATTCGGAACTGGTGGCCTTTGACCTGGCCGGTCAGCCCCTCACCGTGCCGCAACCGGAGATCGGCGTCCTCAGCGGAGCCACAGGCAATGATCTCGGTGATGTTGTCTTTGGCTTCTCGTCACCGAAATTCGCCCCCACGGCCTTCAAGTTCACCATTGGCGGCACCGACCTGGTTCAGCTCGGTGATGTCGCCACCTTTGGTGTCGACTTCTCCGGCGTCGAGGTGGAAGTGATCCGCTATAAGTCGGACGACGGGACCGAGATCCCGGCCCTGCTATACATCCCCGAAGGAGCCAAGAAGGACGGCACCAACCCGGCCATCGTGCAGTATCACGGCGGTCCTCCCGGACAGAGCCGGCCGTATTTCCAGCGCAATATCGCCTTTGCCCTAAGCAAAGGCTTCATTGTCATGTTCCCCAATGTTCGCGGTTCCACCGGCTACGGCCCGGCCTATGAAAGGGCGGACAATCTCGAAGGCCGCTGGGCTTCTCTCATCGACTGCGAACGCGCGCTGGACTATCTCATCAATGAAGGCTGGTCCAACCCGGACAAAATCGCCGTTTGGGGCGCCTCCTACGGCGGCTATGTCGTCAACTGGCTGGCCACGCAATGCCCGGAGAAGATCGCCTGCGTCGTCTCCCAGGTAGGCGTTTCCGATGTTGACCACACCAACCGTAACTCGTTTAACCAGGACTTCGCCAAGGGCTGGGAAAAGGAATACGGCCCCGTCGGCAGTGACCTCACGCACAAGCTCTCGCCGATTTTCTATGCCGAGAAGGTCACTAAGCCGATGATGATCACGGCTGGCTTCTACGATCCGCGGGTGCCCCCGTCAGATCCGCGACGCTTTTTTTACGTCCTGAAGCAGATGGGAAAACCGGTCTGGTATTACGAAGAGACCGAAGCCGGTCACGGCGGCTCCAACAAGGAGCAAGTCATTCGCGACCTGACGAGCCAGTATGTTTTCACGATGATGCACGTGATGTAAATATCACCAGGCGATTGGTACTACAAAGGCGACAGCATTAGCTGTCGCCTTTTCTATGGTCTGCGGCGAGACCGGGGCCTATTTCCATTCTCGCAAAACGCGGTGCACCGCCGAGAAATCGAGGTCGTCCATACCCTTTGCCATAGCCATGGCAAACAGCTCGCGCGCCATCCCCCCCATAAACAGCGGCCGCTTAATATCGCGGGCAAGATCCTGCAAATAGCGCAGATCCTTGTGAATGGCCGCCACCGAGAAATGGGGGCTGTAATCGGTGTCGATCAGTTTTTGCTTTTTCGCATTCAACACTCCGGAATTGCCGCCGCCAACGGCGAGTATATTCAAGGCCTGCTCGCGGCTGAGACCGGCCTCCTCGGCATAGACGGTGGCCTCGGCAACGGTCGCCATGAACGACCCCAGCACCAGGTTGTTGATCAGTTTCATGCGCGTCGCCCGACCGGGCTCCTCGACGAAAAAGACATTACTGCCCAGCAGAGTCAACAGCGGCAAAACCTTCTGGTAAGCATCGCTGTCACCACTGACGACTATCGTCAAAGCACCCTGTGACGCCGGAACCACGCTTCCAAGCACGGGCGCCTCAAGATAGCTGCCGCCCACCTGCGCAATCAATTCGTAAAACGACGACACTGCCTCGAAGTGATTGGTGGTGGTGTCAATTATGATCTTCCCCTCGCACTCACCCTCGATCAGGCCATTGACTCCGGCTACAACCTCGGAGACGGCGGCAGAGTCGAACAGGTTTAAGAAGACAACATCGGAGGTGGTCACCAGCGCCGCCGGACTGTCGGCAACGGCTACCCCGACCGCTTCCGCCTTCGACCGCGTGCGATTGAAAACCGAGAGTTGCACCCCCTGCGATATCAGTCGCTCCGTCATCGGCCGACCTAAATTCCCGAGACCGATAAAACCAACTTTCATATTCGTTATCCTCAATTTCCGAGAGTCAATGTTTCTGCTTGCGGAAGATAAGGTAACTCTGCGAGACAAACAACCACCAGATGCGCGATCCACACTACGAACACACAATTGGGGAATTCAACTGAAGGCTATTTCAACAACAGCATTTTGCGTGTCACGGTGATATCCGGAGTGGACAGGCGATAGAAGTAGACGCCGGAGGCAACCGGTTTTCCCCTGCCTGATCGGCCGTCCCAGGTGAGCGCGTGAAAACCGGCGGGCAGTCCGGTTTCAACGAGTGTCACAACTCGGCGACCGGTAATGTCATAGACTTCCAGCGTCACCAACATCGCCGTCGGCAAGCCGAACCTTATCCGCGTCTCCGGATTGAAGGGATTGGGATAGTTCTGGTCCAGTTGCAAGGTTGTCGGCAACGAGGGCTCGGACGTCGCATTAGTCGTTGCTGCGAAAATGCCCTCCAGCGCGCGCTTTCCGGGACTCTCCTGACAGCCGGCGATCGCTGCCGCCAGGGCCTCGAAGACCGCAGAGCCGAGTGTCTTCGCCATCGCTCCCCCTGAAAATGCCCGGGAAAGCGAGATCGAGTCGATGCCGCGCAACCAGTTTTCGGCGACGCCGCAAATGTCATCGGCATCGACGACACCGTTGCCGTCGGCATCCGCGGCCACCGCCTCCGGAGGATCCCAGCGAATGTCGCCCGTGAATATGTGCGTCGGGTATGTTCCCCATTCCACACCCTGATTATCGGGTTCGCGGGCCGGGCCCGCCTGCCCCCAGTACAGGCCGATGGGAAGTATATCGCGCTCATCCACGACACCGTCACCGTTAGCCTCGCCCGGACGGACCGCGGCGCCGGTGTAGAAGGTAAAGCTGTAGTTTGAATCCAAACCGTATCCCGCCAGATCGAGGATCCCGGTGGTCAGACTGATCTCAATGATATCCCCCGGGGGAAGAAAACCGTCCGAACCATGGATACTGAGCGCACCGTTCTCGACGTCTACCGAGTATCCCACCCCGGTCGCCGCCCGGCTCAGAATAATGAGTCCGCTATCCAGCGACCCGATGTTGATATCCTCATTGAAAATCACCGTCACGGTGTCATCGACGAGCAGGTCCGAATCCGTCGCCGGCGGATAAGCGACTACCGTAAGCGGGCGGTTTATCACTTTAACGGCAATAGTATCACTGCTGACAGCCCAGCCGTCGGAGGAGACAAAAACCGCAAGATACAGGGAATCGACGTCGGCATATTCGGGTGTGAAGGAGAGTTGAGCCAAACCGCCGCCGAGATCACGGAACTCGGCCGTTGGCGGTTGCTGGTTCCACTCGGTACGGATGAAGTCTTCATCAGGATCACTCGAAAATACCGGGCAGAAAGTTCGTTGTCCCTCCATAACCTCCAGAGCCGGGCATGGAATGGTGAATGTGGGAGCCCGATTGGCCACGATGATGAAGCTGGTAGTGTCGTCGCCGGATTGATCACTGACGATAAGATCGACGTCAAACGCGCCTCCGTCGGCGTCAACCGGCAGCCATGACAGTCGCGCCCGGCCGTCGCCAAGATCGATGAAGGTCGCCATCGGCGGCAATCCGAGAATTTCGATCAGGGGCGGAAATCCGGTTGTGTCCGAAGCATAGAAAGTGATCAGAAGGTCTTCCCCGACATTGGCGATAACTCGCGAGGAGTCCCCGTAAATGACGTGGCTCGTGGTCACAAACGAATCCAGGACCGCCGCCGATACGGCACTGCCGGACAAGGTCAGAATCATCACCGTTGCGCACCACAGCCACAGTTTTGTTCTCACGAGGTATGTCGTTCCTTCATATATCTCAGGTGCATTATCAGGAAGATACGGTTGTTCCGGTCGGGTGTCAAACTCGAGTGCGAGCCACATGCAAAAGCCGCCGACGAAAAATCGCCGGCGGCCTTCAATATACGGAAGTTCAACGTCAGTCGCAGGGCTGAAGCGCAGGCCCGCTGTTGAACATGAAGTCAACGAAGTATACCAGATCCGCGACATCGACCAGCGGCAACCCGTCCGCATTGATATCGCTCTCGGTATGGCAAAGCGGCGCGGCGCCGGTACCGAACATGTAGTCGGTCAAGTAGACCAGGTCGGCAACGTCCAGAATCGCCGAGCCGCTGCGGTTGATGTCACCCCTGATGACACAGCAGCAGGAATCACCGATACCGTCGAGGTCGGCGTCAAGCTGGTCGGGATTGTAGTGATTCGGGCAGTTGTCGCAACCAGTGGGAATGGCGTCCATGTCGGGGTCATCGTTGTCGTCGTAGCCGGGACAGGCATCACAGCCGTCGGGTACGTCATCAATATCGGCGTCGGCGAAGTCGTTGAACCCGGGACACCGATCACAGCCGTCGGGGGCACCGTCACCATCGGAATCAACGGTGTCGTCGAATCCGGGACAGATATCACAGAAATCACCCACGCCGTCACCATCGGCATCGCCCTGCCCGACATTAGGGAAACCAGGGCAGTTGTCAACGTCGCCGCAACTACCGTCGCCATCGACGTCATCCCACGGATCATAGGGACAAACGTCGCACAGATCCCCCTGGCCGTCGCCGTCGGAATCGACCTGATCGGCATTGGCCGTGGTAGGGCAATTATCGAAGATGTCGCAGACATCGTCGCCGTCGGTGTCATCAAGATACGCTGCGGCGCAGTCGCCGGCCCCCTTGAAGGCTATCGTGGGATCACCGAGGAGATTCAACTCATAATAGCACCAACGCATACAGGATTCGTTGATCCGATAGATGTTATCTTCCTTGGAATCCTGGTTGGCGCGGCCGATCTGCGGCATATCCTCGCCGAAGACGGCATCCCAGAACTCACGGTTGAAGTTCTGCGAAGGTCCATCGGTGCTGTTGTAGGATCCCCAGCCGTAGCGGGCATTCATGATGGCCGCAAAGGCCCCGTAATTGCCCTTGATGGTGATATACTCGGCATAGCAGTCAGTGCCGTCGAAATGGCCCGAGAGACAGGCCTGCGAATACAGGAAGAAGTGATGTGTGTTTGAGAAGTAGGTTGGGAGATCGCTTGAGGTGAATTTCATGGCATAGCCTGAACTGCCATGCCCGAAGTGATTGAGGATGTGGATATCATCGTTTGCGCGATTACTCAACTCGTTTCGCGGCCAATAGTTACCGGACCAGTCGCGGTCAAAGAGCTCGTCCACATCATAATTGGTGGACGGGATACCGATGGTAAAAACACCGTTGGTGCCACAACTGTCGATGAGCTCTTCGAGGCTGTTGGCGGCGTATTCGGAAACACCGCCGAAACCCAGTTCCTCGCCACAGAGCAGAACCTTTTTAAGATAGGGATCGGTGGTGGTCAGGTAGGTGATGGTCTTGTCAACGAAGCGGGCGGCCTCGACGGCATTGCCCACGGCGGCGCGCCCCACGATGACTTCGGCCAGGAGGTCGACATCGGACCCGGCGCGGCCGTCGGTCGGTTCGCCAAAACGGTCGTCACCGTCGCTGTTATAGTCGCCGTCGAGACAGGCAAAATAGTGGTCGCCCGGCATATCGGTTATGACATTACCACCCTGCCACGATTCCACATACAAATCCT
>CAZVUZ010000132.1:0-9545 GCA_964630485.1 uncultured Ignavibacteriales bacterium | reverse complement strand
CCCGGTGCCTTGCTCTTGATGCCCTCTCTATGGACGAAAAATCCATCCGCGAGTTCGCCGAGGGCCTCCGCCGCAAGCACCCGAAACACCTTTTCGGCCATGCCCATTCGCTCTATGTCCTGGCGCGCAATCTTGAAAACATGAATATCACCGATCTGAGTATCGAGAGCATAGTATCGACCGCGGAGGTGCTGACCGAAGGAGAACGCGAAAAAATCGAAGCGGTCTTCGGCGCGAAGGTATTCGATCGCTACGGCTGTGAGGAGTTGAGCATGGTTGCTTCGGAGTGCGAACACCATGAGGGCCTGCACATCAACGCCGAGCAATTGTACCTGGAGCTCGGTGCGGCCGCCGCCGGCGAACCCCGGGACATCATTATCACCGACCTCACCAACTACGCCATGCCGTTCATTCGCTACCAGGTCGAGGATATGTCCGAGTTCATCGAGGAACCGTGCCCCTGCGGGCGGACCCTTCCCCGCCTCAAGAAGCTTTTTGGCAGGCAGGCCGATTTCCTGTACACTCCTGACGGCAAGATGCTTTCAGGAATATCAATCATGGACCATTTCGCCATCGACATCCCGGGGGTGTGGCAGGTTCAGGTCGTCCAGGACAACATCGATCACCTTCATTTCAGGATAATCAAGACCGAGGAGTTCGGCGAGCAGAGCCATGCCGCCATGGCCGAAACGGTACCGAGATTCTTCGGACCCGGCATGAAGTACGACATCGAGTTCGTGGAAGAGCTGGAACGGACGCCGCGAGGCAAGTATAAGTTCTCAATATGTGAGATTGACAAGCCGAATTGAGTCTATATGAAGATCCTGGTCCTTGATGAAGAGTTTCCCTGGCCTCTGAATACCGGCAAGCGTATTCGGAGCCACAACCTGATAAGCCGCCTGGCGACCTCTCATGACGTGACCTACCTCGCCTATGGCCGCCGGAAATCCGAGGGCTATGTCGCCCTGAACGATGTCGGCATCAAGCCCCTGCCGGTGACGCCCCATGTACCTCCAAAATCCGGTCCCGGCTTTTATGCCCGCCTCTTCGCAAATTTGTTCTCAAGGTATCCCTACAGTGTCGACAGTCACTATTCGGCGGATTTTCAGAATGCTGTCGATCGGGCTCTCGGCGGTCAGGCATTCGACCTGGTACTGTGCGAGTGGACACCCTACGTCCGCTTCGTCGAAAATACCCGGGGCATTACACGCATGGTGGCGGCCCATAATGTCGAGGGCCAGATCTGGGAAAGATACCGCGCCAACGAGCGTCACGCGGCACGGCGCTGGTACATCACCCGACAGGTAACAAAATGGCGGCGCTTTGAACGCCAGGTATTCAATACCGTCGAGGGCGCTACAGCCGTTTCCGAGCCCGATGCCAATACCCTCAGAAACTTCAACACCGAACTTCCGGTCGAGGTCATCGACAACGGCGTGGATCTCGAATACTTCACCCCGGGCGGCGTATCGCACGAAGAAAAACCGCGCCTGGTATTCACCGGTTCCATGGACTGGCGTCCCAACCAGGATGCTGCCGAGTATTTCGTCCGCGACATCTTCCCTTTGCTGAGGCAACAACACCCGGATCTCGCGATTTCTTTCGTGGGCCGCAACCCGACCGCCTCCCTGAAGTCGCTGGAGAAAATCGATGGCGTGGAAGTTACCGGGACGGTTGACGATGTCCGCCCCTACATCCGGCGTTCCGCCGTCTACGTGGTGCCGCTCCGCATCGGCGGCGGTTCCCGCCTGAAGGTACTGGAGGCGCTGGCGATGAAGAGGCCCGTGGTGTCGACATCGGTCGGCGCCGAGGGACTGGAGGTTAAGGACGGCCGGGAATACCTCAAGGCCGACACTCCCCTGCAGTTTCTGACCCAGATCGACCGGATTCTCAATGATCCCTCCCTGACCGCCTCGCTCGGCGAAGCCGGCCGCAACCTGGTGGAAAGGCGCTATGGCTGGGACTACCTGGCCGGACAGCTCGATAATTTCATTGCACGCCTGGTGAAGACAAAATGACAATTCTGCATGTGCGCAGCAGCAACTTCTACGGCGGACCCGAAAGACAGTTGCACCGACATGCCCAGGCCATGACACCGGGCAAATACCGCCTCGTAGTCGGATCATTTGCCGAGAACGGACGCCGGCCAGAGTTGCTCAACCGGATGGCGGCCGATGGTCTTGATACGATCCTTTTCGAAGTGACCGGCGCCTACGATCGCTCCGCCATTGGCCGCATCCGCCGCTACCTGGCTGAGAATGAGGTAGCCCTACTCTGCAGCCATGACTACCGGGCACATATACTGGGACACCTGGCATGCTACCGCCAGCCTGTGAAGCACGTCTGTTTCTCCCGCGGGTTTACCCGGGATGACTTCAAAGTACGCTGTTACCAGTACATCGACCGCAAGACCCTGCGTTTCGCCGATCACATCGTCGCCGTCTCGGGATCCGAAAAAAGTAAGCTCCTGCGACTTCATATCCCCGAACCGAAGATATCCGTGGCTTACAACAGTGTCGATCCCGAAGAGTTTGAGGCCATCGAACCCGTCGACCTTCGCGGCCGCTACAACCTCGCTCGGGACGCCTTCATCTGCGTCACGGGCGGTCGTTTCAGCCTGGAAAAGGGCCAGCGGTTTCTGATCGACGCCGCCATGAAGGCCCTTGAGAAAAACTCCCGCCTGCGCTTCGTCATGTTCGGCGATGGACCCGACTGGCAGGGCCTTAAAGAAAAAGTTGATGACAGCCGGTGGTCCTCGCATATTTTATTGTCAGGTTTTGAAAACAACCTGATTGGATGCCTCAAAGGAGCCGACTTGCTGATAAATCCGTCAATGTCCGAAGGGATGCCCAACATCGTTCTTGAGTCCATGGCGGTCGGCACTCCCGTCCTTGCCACGGCCGTCGGCGGCGTGCCGGAAATAATATCCGACGGCGAAAACGGTTGCCTCGTTCCGTTCGGCGAGATTCCCGCCATGTCGGAGGCCCTTCTCCGCCTGGCCGACCAGCCTGATCTGGGAAAGGACTTTGCGCAACGGGCGAGGCAGACGGTTCGAGACGGTTTTTCCTTTGAGAAACAGGCGGATGCCCTCCGGGAGATCTATGATCGGGTACTCAAGTGATCAATATCGCCTACGTTATAGATACCGTCCACTCACCATACGCCGGGACCGAGAAACAGCTATTGGGGACCATCCGGCGGCTCGATCGTGGGCATTTCCAACCTTTCCTGGTGTGCCTGCACAACAGTGAGTGGCTCGATGGCGCCGATGTCGGCTGCCCGCGCGAGGTGTTCGATTTCCATAGTTTTTTCGACCCGGGGTTCTTCAAGTGGAGGCGGCGGTTTGTGGAATTCTGTCACGCCAACCGGATAGACATCGTCCAGAGCTTCTTCCGTGACAGCAACCTTGCCGCCACCCTCTGGGCGCGCAAAGCCCGGGTGCCGGTCATTATCGCCAGCCGTCGCAACATAGGCGCCGGCTACTGGCACAATTCACGGGAAATAGCCATCCTCAAATTCCTTCGGCGTTTCACCACGCACTATATTACGAACTCACAGGCGGCCGCTGATGAGACCCGCCGAGTCGAGAAGGTTTCGGCGGAAAAAATCACGGTCATGCCCAACGGACTGGACATGAGGCCCTATCTCTCGGTAGATCCGTCCGATGCCATTGGGATTAAGGAAAGATGGGGGCTTGATCCGGCCAGCCCGGTTGTCGGCGCCGTCGCCAATCTTCGCAATGTCAAGAACCTTCCCTTTCTGGTCAAAGCCGCTCCCGATATTCTGAAACGCTTCCCGGGGGTCGGCTTCGTCGTGCTGGGCGAAGGTGATGAAAGAACTGCCCTGGAAAGACTCGTCGAGGAACGCGGGCTAAAAGGTAAGTTCCTATTGCCGGGGCGTTCGGACGATGTCGTGAGGGATCTTCAGGCCATCGACGTTGCCGTCCTCTGTTCCCATGGCGAAAGCCTGTCCAATTCGCTGATGGAATATATGGCGGCCGGGCGCCCGGCGGTGGCCTCGGATGTAGGAGGTAACCGCGAACTGCTGCACCGGCCGGAACTGGGTTACATTTATCCGGCGGACAATCGGCAAGAGTTCGTTAACGATGTCTGTGATCTCCTCGAAAACCCCGACAAACGACATCTTATGGGCCAGGCGGCCCGACGCGAGATCGAATCGGCCTTCTCGTGGCCGCGGGTTCTGGAAAGGCTTGAAACGCTCTACCAGCGCCTTGTCTCGCCGGTGGATTCACAGAGCAGAGGGAGGGAACAAAAGGTTTGAGCGCGATTCGGAGATTCAAATTCAGTCTCAGAGATTTTATCAGGTTCAACCCAATCTGTCGCGCACTCATAAGTCGCATGGTGGAACTCAGGGACAGCTTTCGGCCGCGCGCCAACGGCACCGACTGCGCCCGGTCCATCGGAGAACTGGCCAAAGCCGCCCGCATTTGCCCTTCTCTCCGGGTACTGCACCGGCTGGAACGGAAGCTCAAGAGCCGTACCGCGGAGCTGGATCCATCCACGCTCGACTGGGACGAAGTCTTTCCGTACAGCGAACCACGAGAGATCCGTAAAGGGATCATTCTCAAAAAGCCGGTCTCACAAGAGGAACGCGGTGTTTTATACCTCTCTTTCGAAGACCACTGGCTGCGCCTGCTGCGTTATGCCGACCTCGAGAAACTGCACCGCCGTTACCATCTGATCCTGGCGCCGACCTGGTCGCCGCCGCATGACCTCCCCTTCCTGGTTGCTCGGCGGATGTGGCCCGGACCCCTTTTCCATATACTGAGCGCCTTCGACGACATCAAGGCCTATCCCCGCTTCGCCGACAACCTGGTGTCCATCCCTCTCATATCGTCCAACTGGGTCAACCCGGATTTGTTCAAAGTCGATGAGCAGATCGAAAAGGAATTCGATATAGTCATGCTGGCCAATTTCGCGACCTATAAGCGCCACTGGCTGCTCTTTAAGGTGCTGCGGAAGATGTCGCCGGATATCAAGGTCCTCCTGCTTGGACGCGGCTGGGAAGGACGCTCTGCCGAAACCATTCTGGGCGAAGCCCGGGCCTTTGGAGTGGAGGACCGAATCACCCTCCGGGAGGGTCTCTCCGACGAGGAAATGGTGCGCTCGCTGCGCTCGGCGAAGGTGGGCGTCATTTTCTCCGGCAACGAGGGCGCCTGCGTCGCCGTGGTGGAAACCATGTTCTGGGATATACCGATGGGGCTGTTCGCCGACGCCATCGTCGGTTCCAGGGCCTTCGTCAACGAAACCACCGGCATGCTGTTCAACCACCGGGACGTCCACAAACAACTGGCCCAGTTCATTGACAACTACCACCGCTATCACCCGCGCAAATGGGTCATGGAGAACGCCGTTTCGGCCGTTTACAGCAACCGTATTCTTAACGAGCATGTCCGCGAAAGCTGTCTCGGGCGGGGCGAGCCATGGACCAAAGACCTCCTGCCCCTTCACTGGCGCCCGAACCCGGTCTATTTGCACGAAGAAGATAACGGCGTGATGCGCGACGGCTACGAGGACTTCAAACGCGAGTACGGAATCCCCCTGATTACTCCGGGTGTTACATCGGTCTGAGGGCTTGACCGAGGCTACCGACGGAATTCTCGAATTCCTTTAAAATCTCCCCGATCCCGAAACGAACCGGGGAAAACGCCGTGAGCAGTACCGATCTCCTGTTCAAATTTTGAAAATGTACGATAATCGTGCATTAACCTAATCGAAGCCAGCACAACGCGTTACATAGAGGCAACATCGGGCCGCCTGAAAACCGGGCAATGTTAGCCTGAATTGGCTCTACCGGGACTTCACCTTAACACAGTTAAGCTTATTCCCTGCATACCTTTACGATAAGCTGGCGAGGGGCGACTGTTTGGGTACGTTTTTTGATTGTTTTGGAGTGGGAATGAAGCTATAAACTAGTGAGAGGAAAGTACTGATAAAGGCCTTTCGGCCATCGTAGAAACCTCAGAGCGCAAGGACTGCTATAAAGAGGAAACAAAATGAGTAGCGCATACAGGATAGAAAAAATGCCCAATCGACCCGGACGAACGGTAATACGCCTGCTGGTTCTTCTGGCGGCCATGTTCACGATCCCGGCCGCCTTTGGACAGGACCTGACCCCGAGTGTCAACTACTTCAACTTCGATTATGCCGCTGTGCCCACCTCGGATCGGATCGACTCCATTGTCGGCTGCCGTTACGAGGCCCTGGTAGCAGACAATTCCTACGGCACCGGCTATGTTGACAAGTACAACGACTATGTCAGGTACACTTCGAACCTCGAGATATACTGTTATCTCGACTTCAGCAACGCCAATGCTTCTTCGGCCGGAGCGGGATATGTCAATGAGGTCGTCGGCGCACTCATGGAAGCGGCCGGCTCGGACTCGACCAACATGTACTGGCATTCGGCCGACCGCACCCAGGCCGACTGGGGTTATTACGATGCCTACAACACCAGTGAATTCGGCTCTCGCCTGCGCACCTACTATGGTACGAGATTCCTGACCAACACGACGGATCCGCTGTTCGTGCAGTACTTTGTCGACGAATACGTCCGCCGAATCAAAGACAAGCACGGTACCGCCAAGAATTTCGATCTGACCGGTCTCTGGTTCGATAACATGGGTCTGCCGCAGACCATGAGTGTTTCTTCGAGCAACCCGGACCGTCACATGTGGGAAGATGATCTCGGCGCCGGCGCCCAGTACGGCGGCGAGTCGTGGTCGGACTGGCACGCTGCCTATCGCGATGTCGTCCTGCTGGAAGGCACGAAAGCGGTGGCCGAACGGATGGAGAGTCAGCTTGGCATGAAACTGTGCATCAACGCCATCGGTTGGGGCCACGGTCTCGGCACGGCCTACAGCTACGGTTACCAGCCGAGTTACTTCGACGGTTCCGTGGCGGCCCCGGTCAGCCGCGAGCACGAGTTCTGCGGTAACGCCTACCACGGCGACATTTCCTTCTACCCGGGACCTTCCAACTCGGTCTCTGCCTTTGATAGCGCCACGGTCGCGGCCCACTACTACCCGGGGACGATGTACAAAGGTATGGTCAGTTGCTCCCAGGCCGATGTCGAGCACTGGTTTAACCCGGCTCAGGGAGAGACCCCTTACGGTTGGTGCAAGCGGTACTACGATTGTCTGGCCCTCTACTACCTGTGGCGCAGCCGTACGACTTTCCTGAGTTTCTCGAACGGCCCGAACTCCGGTGTTCTGAACTGGATCGACGGCGGTTCCGACGGTGCCTGCGTGCATGCCGGTGAAGCCAATGATACCTGTTACTGGATCGGAGCCGTAGGTGAGCGCGTCGGTCGTGACGGATACGACTGGACATGGGACAGCGATACTGTACAATGGTACGCCGCCTCGGTGGCCTGCCCCAGCGCCCTGATCGAAAACGTCGGCAAGGACAATGCCGGCCAGAACTACGTGGTCTTCATGCGCCGCTGGACCGGTGATGACGGCTACCGTTATATGACCCTGGTACGCCCGCCCAGCCGCAACCAAAACACTTTTGGCGGCAGTGAAGCCCCTGCGTTCGAGTTGCTCGAGGGTCCGTGGGAAAAAATGGACATCGATGGCTATTGGGACAGCCCGATCTGGAACGACAGTCTGCGCAACGGCGAAGGCGCCATCTACCGGGCCTCGTTTGAAGGCGACGGGTGCGCGGTACCGCCTCCGGCCCCGTACAACCCTTCCCTGAACGGCGGCGTCGAAGCCCCGAGCCTCCAGCCCAGCCTCTGCGTGAACAATTCGGCGCCGGTTGACGGCTGCGACGAACCGTACATCTACACCTTCGAATTATTCTACGACCCGCAGATGACCCTGCCGGTGATGTCGCCGGTATCGGTCACCGAGGGCAGCGGTACGACCTGTTTCACACCGCTGACGCCGCTCGAGACCGGGCGCTACTACTGGTGGCGCGTGCGCTCCAACAACGGCACCGCGTTTTCTCCATGGGCGGGACTTTACTACTTCCACACCACCAATACGCCACCCTCGACTCCGCCGGCGGCGGAACCTGAAGACGGCGCCGCGGTGGAGGTCACCCGACCGACGCTGTCCGTGGATGCCGTCACGGATCCGGATGGTACCCAGGTAGCTTATGAATTTCAGGTCTCCAAGTTCTCCAATTTCTCGAGCATGGCGGCCGAGACCTGGGTTACCGGCAGTGACGCCCAGGTCAGCTGGCAGGTGCCGACTCCCCTTGAAAACGGCTCCGTTTATTACTGGCGCAGTCGCAGCAGTGACGGCATCGACACCTCGAACTACTGTGACAACTGCAGTTTCTCGGTGGCCGTATCCGGCAACTCAGCCCCTTACGCCCCGATTCTCATCAGCCCGTTGAACGGCAGTACGACTTCGATGACATCGCCCGAACTCGTGGTACAAAACGGTACCGATGACGATGGCGACCCGTTGACATACACCTTCGAATTATGGGATGCTTCCCAATCCGGCATAATCACTTCCGCCTCAGGCATCCCTTCGGGGTCGCAATCGACGAATTGGACGGTCGATGTCACGCTTGATTATCAGACAGACTACCAGTGGCGGGCGCGATGTTTTGACGGCATTGATTATTCGGACTGGATGGGCTGGGCCGGTTTTACGACGTCTGCGGCGGACGCAGGCAATTCCGCCCCGACGATACCGGTACCGCTTCTGCCCGACAACGGCACTACCGTGTCGAATACGCCGATCGTCCTCACAGTCGAAAACTCCACGGACGCCGACGGTGATTCGCTGCTCTACGACTTCTTTGTCTACTCCGATGCAGGTGTGAATAACATGGTGACCAACGTGCGGAATGTTCAGCAACAACCGATCCATACCAGCGCTATCCTTGAGTTTACACCGGTTAACGGTCAGACCTATTACTGGCGCTGCTGGGCCACGGACCATGACGAGTACTCCGAGTTCAGTACGGTCACCAACTTCCGCTACGTCCAGTTGTCCGTGGACGCCGACGAATTCGCCACCGCCGCCCGGCCGGAGCCCGGTAGCGTGGTCCATTCCGCGACGCCCACGCTCCATGCCGGCAATGTCCCCGGATTCACCGATTATCATTACTATTTTGACGTCTCCACCGATTCCGGATTCGTGAGTCCGACGGTGTCCTCACCGGGTATCCCGAGCGAATTGGGCGCAACCACCTCCTGGAAGGTAACCGAACGGCTGGAGACCGGCACGACCTATTTCTGGCGCGTGCGCGCCGACGCAACCGATTACTCCTCGGTTTCCTGGTTCACCGTCGATGAGATAATTTATGCTTCGCCCAACCCGGTGCGTTTTTCCGAATCCCCGGTAACCTTCCATCTGCCGACCAGACCGGTGGACCTCCTGATTCAGACCGTTTCCGGGCAGACAGTGCTTATCAAGGACGGCATCTCGGGTGAATGGCAATGGGACGGGCGCAATGCCTCGGGCAACCGGGTCGCGGTAGGTTTTTCTCCCTGGTTCATCCGAGGCGGTGATTATAACGGAAAGATCGTTGTGAAACCTTAATTTAGCAGGTCCGCGCTGC
>CAZVUZ010000131.1:7304-9679 GCA_964630485.1 uncultured Ignavibacteriales bacterium | reverse complement strand
TGATCGAGCATGTAATCGGCCTGCCACTGGATATTGGCGGTGAGGTTGGTGGCGACCTGCCGCTCGAAACCGACCAGGCCGGTTACGGAGGAGTTCGGCATGAGCGGATCATCACCGTCCTGATCGTCGCGCGAATCAAAGTATCCGCCTTCGAGCCAGAGAATACCGCCGGCCCATGGTCCGCGGACTGAGGCGCCGTAAACGTTCAGTTTCGGGTAGACCGGCATGGCCGTCATAATCCCATCCACCTGCACCATGGCGGCGCCGCGCGGGTTCTTGTAGAAACCCTTGTAGAAGTACGCCGCCGTGGTGAAGGACCCGAACGTGCGGCTGAAGCGCATGGCAATCTCGCTGTTTTCGAACTTCGATTCCGGGGTGGGCGGATCAAAATAGAAACCTTCGCCGACATAGGCCCCCATGAAGGGGTTGTAATAGCTCAGCTTGCGGCCGGTCGGCAGGCGGTTGGGTTCAAATGTCGGCGACCACACCAGGTCCAGCGATCCCAGGCCCGAGTAATAGGTTCCCCTGATGGCGTTCTGTGGGGCCTTCAGGTACTGGTCGTCACGACCGACGAAAAAGGACCGGTAATCTTTGGCAAAAACGTCGTTGATGAAGATGAGATCACCGGTCCCCCACGTCACAATCTGTCGGCCCACCTTGAAATCGAGGTTGGAGCCGAGGCGAAATTTGAAATAGGCTTCGCGCAGTTCCCAGTCGTAGTTGCTGGAGTCAGCGCCGTCATAGACGAAGTCGAGGCGCGCGAAAAACTCGCCGCGGTCGCCGAAATGCTCGGCGCGCAGTTGGAATCTTGTCTCCGATGCCGTTTGTTCGGTGGCCGTCGGATTGTCCTCGTCCAGTCTTCCCCCGTAGAGTCCCTGCACGAACCCGTCAAGGTAGAGCTCGGCCTGGATTGGGGCCGCCGCCAGAAGCAGCAGCCCGACTATAGCGAATTTGATACCGTTCATCTTAAAATCCCTCCCTGTCCTTTAGCGTATATACTTCCGCGGCGGGTTCTTGAGATAGCGCTCGGTGAACAAGGACTCGTCCAGACCGACGTTATATTCGATCTTCGAGAACTCGATCACGGTCTTGCCGCCCTTCTTGACGTCTTCCATCGAGCGAGCCGTCATGGTAGTGATACCGTCAACGTCTTCAACCTTCTCGGCCTTGAAAACGCGCTCGAGCTTGTCCTTCTTGTCGTAGTATTCCTCCTTGAGGGGCAGGAAATTCTCTTTGTCGATATAGGAGACCTTGCGCGCGAACCCGTCGTATTCTTCCTTCGGAATCGATTCGATCACGAAGACCGGGCGCTCGTCGAGGGTCGACTCTTCGACCAGTCGGTGGTTGTCCTCTGACCAGTGGCGGCCGGAGACGTCTTCGTAGGAGAAATGCGAACCGACAAAGCTGGAGTTTTTATCGTCGGCCGAGATCGGCTTGACGAGGTCCACCGAGGGGACATAGATCCAGCGCATGTCGTTACCGTCGGGCTGCTTGTGAACCATGAAGGTCAACCGGGAAACATCGGACGGCTTCCTGAAGTACGTGTAGTACATCTGCTTGCCGCCTTCTTCCTGATCCAGGCGCATCATGGTGAATTCCTTGACGCGATCCCGGCCGCGTTTGTCGGTGATGACCATATTGACTTCGCTGAGGCCGTCGTCACCGGCGTAGTAGTAGGCCATGTGCGACTTCTTCATGGTTTCCACAGCATCCTGAGCCGCGATCGAACCGGCGGCGATAATCAGACCCGCGAGGGTCAAAACGAGTAAGTTTCTGAAATTCTTCATTTTCTCTCTCCTAATTGCATTCGAATTCGAAATTTAATTTTCCAGGGCTTCTTCAACGGTCGTTGTGTCAGCGTCCTTCTTTTTGTTCGAAGCCGGCTTGAACAGGCCCTTCTGGAACGTCACCGAGATCGCCGGCAGCAGCAGCATGGTTACCAGTCCGGAGACAACCATGATAGCGAGGAAGAATGAGCCGACGGTGATGTAGGGCACCAGAGTGGAGAACATCATCGGCACGAAGCCGACGGCGATGACCAGCACATTGCGACTGATAGCCTGTCCGGCGCCCTCGAAAATCTCATGATAGGCCTGTTTAAAATTCTGTGTACGCTTATGAATCGTCCGCAGGCGCTGGATGAAGTGAATGGCGAAGTCGATTGACAATCCCAGCGTCAGCGATGACAGCACCGCCACGGGCATGTCGTACGGTTTTCCAATATAACCGATGAAGGCGTAGATGGCCATGATTGTTATTGTCAGCGGCAGCATTGAGATGAGTCCCCAGCGGATGGAGCGGAAGAGGAAGACCATCATGAAGAAGACGACCACGTAGGAACCCAGCAGCGACGAGCGCATGCCGGTCACCATCTG
>CAZVUZ010000131.1:0-7294 GCA_964630485.1 uncultured Ignavibacteriales bacterium | reverse complement strand
CAGCCGGGTGGCAGCGGGCACTTATCTTTCAATAATCATGGCCATGCCCATTCCACCGCCGATACACATGGAAACCAGGCCGGTGGCATATCCCTGGCGCTGCATGTGATACATGCCGGTCACCATCTGGCGCTGCCATTCGATATTGATGTAGGGCAGGCCGGCCCAGCGGGCGGTGATGCCGTCCGGGGGCGGGTTGTCCTTAAGGAACTTATTCCCGCGCTCGACAACGGCCGTGACGGCCATGTTGTCACCGTTGGTCATCTGCACCCACAGATTGGCCTGATCGTAGTCAGGCGTTACGAATTTGAACAGGTCGTCGGGGTCGCCGCCGGACATTTCGTACATGAACAGCATCTGGGCGACTTCGTCCTTGCTCTCCGGAATAACCGCCTTGGTGGAATCGGCTCCGAAAAGCTCGTAGCGAACTTTCTTGATGACATCCGGCACACCCGAGACACCGCCGACGATTTCTTCTTTTTCCAATTCACGCTGAATCGAGACGAGGTAGTTCTGGACCTCGGGACTCTTGATGGCATCCGGTTCTTCACCCTGGAAGACAAGATAATTCATATAGGTGCCGGCCAGGTGCTTGTTCATTTCGGTGTCGGCGATGCGGATCGGGTGCGACTTCTTGAACCACTTGACCGGGTTGTCGTTGACGATGATCATCGACAGGCCGATGGCGGCGGCCACGACGAGTATGAAGGAGGCGAAGATGATGCCCTTGTTGCGCTTGTAGGCCAGATCGCGGAAGGTGTGCATGATGGCGGTCAGCGGGCCGCGGGAATCTTCGTCCTTGCCGAAATCCCGGAGGGTCTTGGTCGAAATCAGGATTCCGATGGCCGGGTTCAGGGTAATCGAGAGGAACCAGGCGACCAGGATGCCGAAGGCGACGAAGAAGCCGAAAACCTGCACCGGCGGGATCGGTGTCAGGGCCAGGGAGATAAAACCGGCGATGGTCGTCAGCGAGGTGAACAGCATCGGCATAAACAGCTCGTTGATGGAATGGCGGATCGTAGCATCCTTGTGTTTGTATTTCTTATAGTGGTCGTGGAATTCCGATATAATGTGAATCGAATTGAGCACGGCGATAGGGATCAGGAATATCGGGATCATCGACGACATGATATGCACTGTGTGGCCGGTCAGAATCAGCAGGCCCATGGCCCAGATTACCGACATGATGGCGACAATCATCGGCGCCAGGATAATCGTTACCTTGCGGAAGAAAACCAGGAGCAAGAGGAAAATGATCAAAAGCGCCGCCGGGGCCGAATAGGCCATCTGGGAGAACATCTCGGCGCCGAAAGAGTCTTCGGCCATTGGCAGACCGGCAATATAGAAGGCCTCGTCACCCGCGTATTTGTCCGTGATGGCCTTAATCTCACCGGCTATGCGGTGAGACATATCCTTGGACTCGATCGGGACCATGATAGCCACGGCGTGACCGTCGTCGGAGGCCAGCTTGCCGCGCAGGATGGGATTGTCCTGGATGCGCGAGAAAATGCGGTCGGCCTCGGCCTGGGTTTTGATTTCCTCTTCCATGAGGGGCTCTATAATGAGCATCCCGCCCGCGCCCTGACGGATATCGTCCACGGTCGGGATCGCCATGATATCGTCGACGATGACGCCTTCGATATCCTCGATTTCCATGGTGATGCCGTAGACCTTATTCAGGATCTCCGGGGTGAAGGCCTTGCCCTCGGACACCACACCGACCGCGAGAAAATCGGAAAGATCGAAAGTCTCTTTCATTTCGTTCTCGAACACGCGGACCGGTTCGTCGGCTCTCAACATGTTCTGCGGGTCGGTATCAATTTTAATCTTCGGAAACTGGGTCGCGAAGAAGGCGGTGATTATAACCGCCACACTGAGCACCCACCAGGGGTGCTTGATCGACATATTTGTCAGGGCAGTCTTCATATTTTTTCACCTCATTTTGGGATAATCAACAACGTTTAACAAATTAGAGGGCGGAGGATGCCGAAATGATTCAAAAAAAGACCGCGAGGCGGTGTTAAAACGCTATCGCGTTGTTTAATAATGGCTTACGCGTGTCGCTTTGAAGCCTTAACGGGCTTACTTCTCATAGATTATGGATAAAATCGGGCTATGCAGGTGGCGAAGGTGGGTAGACGTCTGATAAAACTCCGCTGTGGATTGGCCGGACTCCGGGCTCATCTGGTCGAGTGATCGAAGCCTCAGCCTCTGCTACTGAGTTGAGGGAGATGGCCTGGAAGCCGCAAAACTGCCGTCCCCCGGACGCACCGGTGCGGATGGGCTGTCGCCCTCATTAATTATATAGAGATTTTAAAGATACCTAAAAACGTCCTCTTGCAGGATCTAAAGCAGACGTTGCGAGGCTAAAGACACCAGATGCTTTTCTCGATTGCCCGTGCAATGTCCTCTTTCGATGGAAAACGCTTCGTTGAAGTCGTCTCCATCGAGGGTGTCATGGCTTTGAGGGCTTTGAGCCCCGACTCCAGAACCGTACAGCCGTCAATGGTGAGAATCGGGGTCGCTACCGGTTGGTCCGATTCGACAATATTGGCGAGAATTCCCCGCTCCTTGACAAACTGCTTCAAAAATGCCCGGGTCTGCGCATGCCGTGGATCCTTCCCGGAATATACCAGACCAATTTCCATAAATGCCTCCCTATACTGTCCCTGTAAATACACTTTATTCCGGGGGCGGTCAACAAAAAACGCCCGTCCCCTTACTTATTTAACGCACGAGAATGCGATTGGTGTCATGAATGCGTTGGTTTTTTGCAATCTTTTAAAAATATACCGTTTTCGCATGGCATTTATTCACGGTAACGTCAGAATGAACGGCCGGCGACGTTCAGAAAGCGTTTGACAAGCGCCCCCCGTTACCGCTATTGTGGAGTTAGTTGTCACAGAGCGTAAAGCCAAATCATACAAGGTAAAAGGAGGTTACGATGAAGCATGAACTGCCGGCCCTGCCGTTTGCCAAAGACAGTCTGGCGCCGCATATCTCCGCCGAGACGCTGGAATATCATTACGGCAAGCACCACCGGGCCTATGTGGACAATCTCAATAAGCTGATTGTCGGGACGGAATTCGAGAATATGTCGCTGGAGGATATAATCAAGAAGTCATCCGGCGGCATTTTCAACAATGCGGCCCAGGTTTATAACCACACATTCTATTGGAACTGTCTCAGCCCCAACGGCGGGGGCGAGCCGACGGGAGCGCTGGCGGAGGCTATCAACAAGGCCTTCGGTTCGTTCGATGAGTTCAAGACCAAATTCTCGCAGACGGCCGTCACTACCTTCGGCTCCGGCTGGGCCTGGCTGGTCAAGAGTGCCGAGGGCGACCTCGAGCTGATGAGCACCAGCAACGCCGGGACTCCCATGACCTCCGGCAAGACGGCGCTTTTGACCTGCGATGTCTGGGAGCACGCCTACTATGTCGACGTGCGCAATGCGCGCCCGAAATACGTCGAGAATTTCTGGAATCTTGTGAACTGGGAATTCGTGGCGAAGAATCTCTGATTCGCGTCAGGGATAACGTTTCCTGAAGAAGGCAATACCGCCGGGTGATCGAGACCCGGCGGTTAATTTTTTGGGCTCAGCCTCCGGGCTGTCCCGCAGGCTGGGTGCGGCCCGGGAATGCCCGCCTTATCTGGTTCACCAGGCGGTTGGCGTATTCGGTGCGGAAGCGATTGACCTTGATGCCGCGCTCGAAATAGCGCCGCGAAAGATCCATAAGGGCCGGATCCTTCGAGATGAGGGCGGTGGTCAAATAGAAGCGCCCGGCCTGCATCTGGACGTAAAAATCGGTCGGGTACATTCCGGCCAGCCTGTCAAGGATATCGCGGATATCCTGCAAGCGTTGTTTCTTCCCGAGCATATCACACATCAGCAGGCCCGATGATTTGGTCAGGGTGTGGTTCTCCATAAAGGCATCCATGGCAATACCGGCGCTGTCGGCCTGGCCGCGATGCATCATCAGCGCGGCCTGTTCGTACTGTGACTCCTCGTATGCATTGGCCTCGGGATTGGAAAAAGCCTTGCTGATGTTGTAGAGCTTCACCTCGGTGTCGCGAATCCAGTAAGTGGCCACGAAAGGCATGCCGTCGAGCTGCGGGAAGGCCTTGACGGCTTCCTGGAAATTCGACATGTCGACGGCGAGGTGGGTGACCGGCTGGCGGTCGAAAAGGGTTGAGTCGATGTCGACCACTCCAAAAAAGTGAATGAACGACTTCAGGTTGGTATTCTGGGTTATGGCCGGACCGTAGGAACCGGACACGACGGCGTTCGGGCCCAGGATCTGGGCGATATCGTCGTTGGCTTCCGCAATATTGAAATTGTGATCAAGGTAATGCATCCGGCGTATGCGGAAGCCGTTGGCCACGGCGGTTAGAGCAATAAATAACACCAGGCCGCCGATGAGCAGATTCCGCGAGAGACGCAAATCCCACCGCCGCAGGACAAACCACACGACCGCGGCGAGGACCACGGCCCCGCCGAGCGTCGACCAGGCCAGCATTCGGTGGGGCAGGTTGTTGAAGTAAAAGACATTACCGATGACGTGGAAGAGCAAGGACCAGAACAGCAGCCCCCACCCAATAATTCTAAACCGGCCCGGTTTCACCGCAACGACACCGCCGTCGCGCAGGGCAATATCCATAAGAGCCCAGCACAGCGCGATGATGGCCGGAATGAGAAACAGGGCATAGCGCAGGGGGGAGTAATTGAGCGGCATCAAACCCAGGTACACCATCGCCGTCCAGCAGGCCAGGAAGATTGCCGCCGGGGAGAGCTTCCGAAAACTCTTTATGTCCGGTAGCATCATCAACATCAGTCCACCCGCCACCACAAAATACATGTAAACATCGGGAGTAAGGTAAAACATCCGGTTCTGGAAACCATAAGCGATGAGATGTTCTAAGAAACCCCATGGAGAACTAAGCCCGGCCGGGAAACCGCGAAGGCCGTAGGATTGCTCTCCAACATAGGCAAAGGCCGCAAAGACATCGCCGCCATAGAGAACCAGGATTATCAAAGCTGATGTCGTGACATAACCGGCTATCGACAATATAATCGATCGCCAGCGGTTATCTCTGCCGCTCAGGAAAATGGCGACAACCAGAGCCGGCAACAACAGGGAACCGAAGAGCTTGCCGATGAAAGTAGCCAGGGCCGCCAACACCCCGGCGGCGACGATGCCCCAGATTTTGTGCCCCCACCGACTGTAAACCAGGAAAACCGATGCAGCCAGAAATATCAGTCCGTTTTCCAAATAAGACAACCGACCGTAAGTAAGCAAAGAGACATTGACGACATAGCAGAAAGCAACCACGGCGGTCACCCAGGGGCTGTGATGGCGGGCCAGGCCGAAAATGAGCAACAGCAGTCCGCCCAGCGAGAGAATCAGGCCGACGGTCCCGGCACTGGCCCTCGACACGCCGGCCATCGAGAAACATAGATAACCAACCACCGAGGTAAGCGAGTATTGGTAGGTCGTCCAGCGGGGATAATCAAAGGGATCCCAGGCATCAAATAGAATCTTGTTACGGGCATGAAAGATATACTCCGCCGAATCGGTGGACAGTGACTGACCGAGGCCGGAGAAATACATCGGCGGGTCACTGGTCAAATCCGAGGACCAGAAAATAATGCCGCCGACAAAGACAATCAGCGTTATGAGAAAAAACAGGCTGGTTTTGCTTTTAATAAGAGAAGCCATCGATATTTAACCTCTTCAGACGGAATCTTCAAACGACCGCACGCGAGCCGTAATTATATTTGTGCCTAAGGTAACATATCGGCTGGCCCGGCGCAAATAATAGACCGGACCGCGGGCGGGGAATTACGGTCTCACTCTGTCGCCGGAATCGATCAGGCGTCGGGCTATACTGTCGTGCAAATCTTTCACCCATTGCCCCCGATAACGGTTCACGAAGGCCGCCTTCTCGTACTGCCTGCGCGCCATCGCGATCAGGTCAGCATCGCGTCGCACTATCCCCGCCGTCTGCAGGAACCTTCCGCACTGGGCATAGACATAGAAGTCGGTGGGATAATCGGCGGTCATATCCTGCAAAAGTCCGATGGCCTCATCGATGCGACCCTGCATCCAGAGAATGTCGCCCAGGAGCAGGCCGGCGGATTTCGTCATGGGGTGTTTCTGCAAATGCAATTCCAGTTCCATGCCGGCGTCCCGGACATTGCCCGCGTAGAAATGCGCGATGGCGCGTTCGTAATGCGTTTCGCGATAGACACGGGCCCGGGGATTATCAAAGGCCTTGCTGACATTATATATCCGCACCTCGGTATCGCGGATGTAATACGTGGCGATGGCCGAAAGTTCGCCAATCGGAGGATAGTCCTTTACGGCCAAAACGGCATTGGAAACATCAATCGCCAGATGCGTGATCGGGTAGCGCTGAAAAAGGGTGGTATTGACCTCGGCAACACCGAAGAGGTAAATGAACGACTTCAAACCGCTGTCGAAAGTGAGCAGGGGACCATAGGGACCGGAGACAACAGCGTCGGGACCGATTATCTGTTCCAGATCTTGAGCGGCTTCGGCGATGGTGTCATGGCGGTCGAGAAAATGCAGGCGCCGGATGCGGAAGGTATTGGCCACGAGTGACAATCCCACCACCGTCACCATTATGATCATTACCGTCCGTCGACTTATGATGACGCGGCGTTTGGCCAGAAGGTAGTGAAGGCCCGCGGCGATCAATAACGCCACGGGGAGGGTGGCCCAGGTCAGCATTCTTATCGGGGGATCGGCGGTATTGAAGTAGAGGCTGTTGGCGACTGTTTGAAACAGAATCATCCACACCAGCAGAGCCAGAAGCACCGAACCGGCTTTTCCGGGCGGGCGCAGGTGGACGTTTTCGGAGCGGGTGAGGTAGTCAAAGGTTGTAACGGTCAGGACAATGACGGCCGGGATGAAGAAGAGGGCATAGCGCAGGGGCGAGTAGTTGAGCGGTGCCAAAGCGAGGATACCGAACCCCGCCCAGAAAAGCGCCAGGATGATCGTTGGCGGCAGGGGCGCCTCGCGCCGAACGGTAAGCAGGAGAATCCCCGCAAGTGCCATGAACAGAAGCAGGTCGGGACCGAGATAAAACAGGCGGATCTTGTAGCCGTAGGCCACGAGGTGCTCTAAGAATCCCCATGGTGAACTCAGACCCTCGGGAAATCCGCGCAGGCCATAGCTCTGCTCGCCGACATAGCGGAAGGCGGCAGTGAGATCCCCGGCGTAGAGAATCGCCGCGAGTGCGATCGCGGCAACGACAAAGCCGGCCATGACGG
>CAZVUZ010000130.1:0-9679 GCA_964630485.1 uncultured Ignavibacteriales bacterium | reverse complement strand
TCGCGCTCGTAAAGGACCATGTAATTCTCGAAGCACTCGACGCCGTCGAGTTTGACGTCTTCACGATGCCCGATCACTTCCTTCCAGTTCTTCTTTGAGGGCCGGTTAACCGGGGCCGACATGAGCTTGAAATTGGTGGCATTATCGTTGGTCACAATGTAGAATTTGTCGCCGTGGTGGCTGACCTCGTACTCGACATCTTCCTCACGCGGGCTGATGACCGTGAACTTGCCGGTCGGGTTGTCGGCGTCGAGATAGCGGTACTCGGAGCTGGTTTGACTGCCTATGCCGATGAAGAGATACTTCTGGCTTTTCGTCTTGCCGACACCGAGGAAGAAACCTTCGTCCTGCTCGTGATAAACGAGGAAGTCTTCCTTGTCCGTCTGACCGAGACGGTGGCGGAAGACCTTGAACGGCCGCCAGGCGTCGTTGGTGATAGAGTAGAAAAAGGTCTGGTTGTCATTGGCCCACTCGAACGAGGTAGAGGCGCCGGTGACGATGTCGTCGAACAACTCTCCGGTCTCGAGGTTTTTGACGCGGATTACATAACGCTCACTACCGGCGGTATCGACACCGTAGGCGAGGAGCTTATGATCGGGGCTGACATCGTATACGCCCAGGCTGAGGAAGTCCTTACCTTCGGCGAGCTGGTTGACATCGAGAAGGATCTCTTCCACGGCCTCCAGCGATCCCATTTTGCGGCAATAGATGTTATATTGTTTGCCCTCTTCGGTGCGCGAGTAATAGTAGTAGTCATCGCGCTTGACCGGGACGGAGAGGTCGGTTTCCTTGATGCGGCCGAGCATTTCGTCGTAGAGGTCGTCCTGGAGCTTTTTGGTGTGCGCGGTCATTTTCTCGGTGTATTCGTTTTCGGCCTCGAGGTAGGCGATAACCTCTGGGTTATCCTTGCCGCGGAGCCAGTGGTAGTTGTCGATGCGTTCGACGCCGAAGGTGGAGTCGATTACCGGTTCGACTTTGGCCACGGGCGGAACGGCGTTGGTGCCGCAGGCGGTGATTATGGCGCCGGTAATAATCAAAACGGCAGCCAGTAAGAGCAGATTGGTGATGCGCATGTTCGGTTCTTTCCCTATATGGTTTCTTCTCGTATTTATGCCCGTGGTGATTATAGTCATCCGCACGCCGGTGTGTCAAGTCGCGCTTTACGGGCCATTAAGTAATAAACGCTGATATTCCGCTCTTGTTTCATGTAAAAAAGGGGGGTGGCTCTCGCACTTAGTCTTCAAGTAGGGGAAGTGTGTCTTCAAACCTGGCATGTTTGTCGAAACCGACCTGTGAGGGGTCGGCTTCGCCTGAAACCGGCTTGCCGGTCGGCAAGCAATCTGGGCTACGTTAGGAGATGCACCCCAGGCGGATTACCGGCGTGTGAGGAATTTGTCGACACAACCTGTAGACCATCTTATGACTCTCCACATGTGTGCAGTCCGAAGCTTGTGTGGACACGGCCTCCGCTGGGCACCCTGGTCAGGTTTTCTTACCGATCAAAAGCACGTTCTTCCCGAGAGGAGGTGTAACGGTCCTTTCAATGCGCTTCAGCATCGGCACCAGGAGCCTGTCGTACACCGAGAGGCTGACGCCGCCTATGGAGCTGCGAAGCAAAACGAAAATCAGGAACCAGGGGATAATGCCGACCAGATCAAAATAATGAGCCTTCACGAGAGTGAACCCGGCATCCTGAACGAGACTACTCAGTCCCTTCCTGGTGTAGCGTCGCAGGTGGCCTATTTTCCTGTCAAACCTGCTGTATAAACAGTCCAGCGCAGGAACAAATACCAGCAAGTGTCCCTGCGGTCTCAATGCGTCCAGTGCATTAACCAGCTCAGTACGGTCATCTTGTATGTGCTCGAGGACGTTGATATAGACAACTGAGTCAAAACCTCCCTGCATATACGTCGGGCTGAAAAAATCATTCACTGATTCGGCCCGCTCTTCCAGTCGCAGTTCTTTTTCCAGGAGAGGATACAAATTTGGGGAAGGTTCGAAGGAGATCAGGCGCTTAATCCGTTTGCCGAGAAGCAACCGAGAAACGCTCCCAATACCGGCCCCGACTTCGGCCACAGTATCTCCGAGGTATGGCTCTAACTCGTCGAGAATCCACTTATGATAATTCACGGCGAAAGACATTGCCTCCAGCTCCTTACCGGGATAATGTGGCGTGGTACCGTTCGGCATATTTCCGCTTGCCTCCTTGAGAAGTCTAAGACTTGTATGTTTTCAGACAATTCGGACAGATGGCTTAAGAATCTAAGACATAGTTTGCGCCCTGGCAATTGCCTTTTTGTACTTTTGTCGTCTCAGTTTCATTGTTCGGTCATTGATTCGATTTCTATCCCTATTACTTTTCATGGTCCGAACGGTGCAGACATCGGCCGGGACCAAATCAGCGGCTCTTTGACGGAACCGCCGGGGAGTGTTCTCCCTGATCTATGATAACGAAGTTCTGTTTTAGTTTCCTCTTGCAAGGCCTGGAAACAGGTGTTATCTTTCCATTATAATACACTTCAGGTCTGCATTAGCAGATCGGTTATGCGGGGAGTGTTGTGGCCGGGTTGGCTCACACGGGGCCAGGTGTTCCGGCCAGGGGACAGGTGAGATAATGCAACAAGAACCAATAAGTACACAGTGTTTTAGAAGTGTGCGCAATGGCAGTTGTAGTATGTCAGGTTGTGTGCGGAGCGTCTCGCTCGTGGTCGTGCTGACGGTTGCGTTATTGTTAGCGGCGATGCAGTCTTGGTCACAGGATGAGAGATACTGGCCGGGGGAGATCGGTTTCACCGCTGACCGGGAGGTGCTGGACATTCCTTATGGTATCTCGGGGTTGATCTTTGACACAACTGAGTGTCCCGGCTGTCAGGATAGTCTGCCTCAGTGGCGGTACCTCGGCGATCTGAAGATCGACAGTGTCATGATGACCGGCGGCTACAGGAGGCAGGGTTGGGTGGAGTCATATCAGTCCGGGGACCAGCTTCGCAATCTGGTCGTGGAGTCTGAGGAGTTGCTTGAGATTCTTCATCGTTACGGGTGTAGGCTTCTGAAAAAGTGCTTTTCGCGGTTCGATGCCGCCGACACGGTTTCCTGGGACAGCATTCAAAGTGTTTGGTTCCATGGTCCTGATTTGTCCCGACATTTCAGGGTCGTCATACCCCACGACATGGTTGTGGACTCGGTAATCACAGAGCTTGAAACAGTGGCCGGGCTAAGGTATATACATCGGATTCCTAAACCCATCGGGGACGTGATTGAGGAAGAGCAGTAACAGGCCGACTACGCCGAAACGAGGAAGATGCTGCTGTTAAAATAGGGCGGACCCTGAGAGGGGTTTTGCCCTGCTGTTTTGTTACCCATGTAGTGAGTTCATTCTGTTACCTATCTGGTGAAACGTTCAATGCTTACCTCAATCCCACCTGCCGCTTCGCTCAGGTGGGGTACCGAAGAAAGAGAGTTGCCACCCGGGGGGCGGGGCACCGAGCCAATCCGGTGGGCGACCTTTCAAGCGGGATTGAACGGAGGCAAAGAAACCGGTCGCGGGTGGCGACCGGTTGTCGTGTACGATGCGATGAATCCCTGATGGCCGATCACAGGGGGCAGACGAGGACTTCGGCGGCCCACACACAAGTGTGTTTTGTACCGTAATATAGACTGTTACCTATGTCCTCGGTCGATACTGTTACTTATCTGCCCGGTTCATACCGTTTCAATATCCCACGGAGGGTTGGGAAACCGGAATCTGACCTACCAGGACTAAGAGCGGTTTACCGCTCAGGTCATTTCGACCAGTTCAACATCAAATGTCAGGGCCTTGCCGGCCAGCGGATGGTTGGCGTCCAGCGTGACCTTGTCACCCTCCACGGCCGCGATCACGACATTGGTCGTGCCGCCGTCGGGGCGCTTGACCTGGAGCTGCTGGCCTATCTCGGGCGTAATGTCTTCCGGGAATTCCTTTTTGTCGACGTCGACCGTGAGGTCGTCACGACGCGGACCATAACCGTCATCCGGGGGGATCTCGAGAGTTTTCTTGTCGCCGATGGCCATGCCGACAATGCCGTTCTCGAAGCCCGGGATCACGTTGTGATTGCCGATGGTGAATTCGAGGGGCTCGCGGTCGACCGAAGAATCAAATACGGTGCCGTCTTCCAATTTGCCAGTGTAGTGCACCTTGACGGTGTTGCCGGGTTTTGCCTGCGCCATTGCGCCTCCTTATACGTGTTGTCTATTTGCTTGCTGATGAAGCGTAAAATCGAATCGAACGCACCGGACTTTCAAAAAACGACTCCAGTATCGCCGGGTGTAATTTCCCGGCAAATCGCAGCTGTGCGGTAATACGATCGATCCAAAATTGCGATTAAACCCCGGACTTGCCGCCAAAAGATGGGGCCGATTTCCGTGCACTGGAAATCGATCAGGCAGCGGCTGCTGATTCCAACACACTCGAGCTTTGGTTATGATAACAACTGGGATTTTTCTGTCAACCCCCAAAAACCGGCGATTCCCGATCGAACGGAGAACGGTCGGCGTAGGGAAGAACCCCTTGGGGTTCTGCCTCGGAGCGGTTTAGAGGTTGATGGCAGAACCCGGAAGGGGTTCTGCTCTACTGAAGATTGACTCGTCTCATCGGTACCCCACCAGGAGCGCAGCGCATGGTGGGCTTGAAGATTCAACGCGGCTATAGTTCGAAGGTGATGGCAATCCGATGGCGGGCGACTGCCGGTCGCCTTACCTGCGTCTGGAACCTACCCGACTGCACCATGGGACACAAAACAGCCCGAGGCGGATGATCCGGTCTCGGGCTGTGCAGTAATATCGATAATCCCGCGCGGGACTAAATTTTCTCGAGCAGGATCAGGCTGTTCTGCGGTTTCGAGAAGGAATCAAACGACTCCTTGAACTCGGCATATTCTTCCGGGTCAATATCGGTGTCGAGCAATTGTACCGTCGTGTAGAAATGGATGGCGTCGCCGGTCTCGTTGAGCTGGTACTGGCAGGACCAGTTCCCGAAACGGTTCCAGGCGGTGAACGGCTCGGCCACGAATACGGCCCTGTATCCCTCGGGCAGGTGAATGACGCCCTCGGTCTGCATCATCAGGCGATTGTCCAGAGCCACATCGTAGGTGCGGCTGGTCTGTCCGAGCGAAACCGGACTGGTGGCGAAGTCAAATGGCACCGCCGGAGTCGTGAAGATCATCATGTCTCCTTCGACCACACCCAATTCCGGGGTGGTGAAGGACTGCCGGACCACGACCGGTTCCATGAGGTCGGCCATATCGGTAGTCTCGTACTCGGTGCTGAGACTGCCCTCGCCGACGTTGTTGGCGGAGGTCATGAAATACTGGTCGACTTTCTTCGGGGTCCGGTCCTTGAGCCGCGAACGGGCCTGCCAATCGAAATAACCGGAGAGCTGACTGGCCATACTGCCGTCAACATCACCGGTAGTCTTCAGGTACAGGTCCAGTTTGGTGTAGGAGCGGTTCTGGTCCGGGTCGGTGTCGGGGATCTCGGCCACATTGCTGGCTTCGCGGTCAATGACGAGGGCCATGGATCCCTGGCCGTGGGCCAGATATCCGAGCTGGCAGTGATCGGCAAAGGGATTGATCCAGAGATCCTTGTCACCGTAGCCGGGAATGTAGACGGCCATGTTGTTGAACTGCTTGAGAGCGGGATATTCCGAGGCCAGGTTGGCGGCGTCGCGGTGCAGGAACACGGGCCGGCACTCTATCCCCACGGATTCGAGCAGGGAGACGAGCAGGACGGTTTTGTCGCGCCAGTCACCGTAGCGATTGGAAAGGACGACATCGGCATCATGCGGCTCGTAACCGTCCAGACCCAGCGGCAGGGACCATTCGCCCACATCGCGGACATCCTTGATCACCCACTGCGCTATGTGGTCGACCTTCTCCTTGTCGGTAGCGGCGTCGGCAGTGAGTTTCTCGGCCATCTTCTTGATATCACCGTCGGTTTTGACATGCTCGTAAAACTTCTCGGCCACCCAGGAACCAACTTGATCCCAACTTTGGGCGTTGGTGTAAATCAGCCTCGGGGCGACTTTGGAAAAGCTCGGCATGAACGGCTCGGGGATAATCTGCTTGGAGTATTCGACACTCCAGGTATGCGAGGTGAAGCCGTCGGCTGTCGCGGTCTCGTAGGTAAGGTCCTTGTTCTGGACAGTGTACTTTACCTGGATGCTTTCCGGCACGGTCACCGAGCGTTCCTTGTAGAAGATAGGGTCTTCGGACTGGAAGAGTTCGGTACCCCAGATGAAGATCTCTTCACCTTCCTCGGGAGCCTCGGAGTAGGTGCGCAGTTTCAACTCGATGGTGGCGCCGGGGGCGATACCCGGAAACGAAATCACCTTCTGCATGATATTGGCGTAGATGGAAGCATTGGCCAGGGCGGCCGGAGTGATGTCGTTGATGGCTTTGGCCTCGACCTCCTTGATCCCGCCGTCGGGCAGATAGGTAATGGCTTTGATGACGACGATGCTGTCGCTCTCTTTGCTGTAGCGGTGTTTAATGTCGGCAAACTGGCCCCGGGCGCGGTCCTGGAGAAGTTTGACGACGAGGTGTTTGTCGGTGACGGCGCTGAGATCCTCGTTGTAGCGAGTCGTCTGCCTGTCGATGAGGACCAGGGCCCCGGCCTGCGGATATGATTCTGCCGCGGGAGCGTCCGCGACCATCTGCGCCACTTCTTCTTCGGTAAATTCCCTGGCCGCGGAAACGGCCGCGAGGGCCAAGAGCAGTACCAAGGCGCTCATCAATATTAAGATCGTGTTTTTCATTTTCTTATTCCAACTTTCTCCTGTAATAGCCCCGGTTTCAGCTTTCGTCCCTGGAGAGAATTATCTGGCCGCGGGCCGACTTGGCCTTGGCCTGCAGGACTTCCTTGAGCTTCTTGTAATCCTCGGTGGAGACGCGTTTCGAATTCAACATCAGTTCCTTGCGGTAGGTTACCTGCTGGTGGAGGGCTTCCTTGTCGGTCTCGGCCGGAAGCTGAGTGTCATAGGCCATGCGGTACTCGATGGGACCGTAGAGCTTGACGACCGTATCCGGGACGGCCTTGATCTTGTAGCCGAGGGGCAGGTTGACCGTTTCTTCCTCGGTGGTGCCGAAGGTGAAGCCGAGGCTCCAGGGGTACTGGCGTTCCGGCAGGGAGGCGGTCTGGAAAACGCCGGAGGAGATCATGTCAAAGACACCCAGGGCGACCGGGTTCTTGACGAGTAGGAACTCGCCGGCCTCGAGCGGGTAGTTGGGGATCTCGTAGCTGAAATTGAACACGAGCGGTGTTTTCAGATCCTCGGCATCGGAGGTCGAGAAGTCCTTCAGGACCGTACCGGGATAGATATCCTGCATGAAGTAGCTGAAGATAATTTTCTGCTGGGCCGGCGGCACACGTTTTATGAAACTCCGCAGAGCCATGTCGTAGAATCCGTAGGTGGTCAGGGTGACGTCGGAGGTGTACAGCCCGGATTCGTCGAGGGTGGAGTTAGCTTTGATATGGCCCATGTTGTCCTGAGGCGGTGAGTAGGGCGTGTCGCTCAGGCTGGTGCCGGCTTTGCTGCAGACGAGAACCTGCTGTTCGGCTTCCATGGCAGGAAGCCAGTTGACGGAGTTCTCGACCGTCGGGTCGGCATAGGTGTAGGAACCATCATCGTTTTTGATGGCCACGATGGCGTGGTTGAAGCCGATGTAAGGCAGGTCGTCATACACTTTGCCACCCATGTTGGTGAGGACGATTTCGCAGTCGACCTCGGCCTCGCGGAGCATGGCCACCATCAAAGCGGCGACATCGCGGCAGACGCCGTACTTGGTTTCATAGGTTTCGCTCACCGGCTTGGGTTCGAAGCCCTTCTTCTTCCCTGTGCCGAGCCCCATGTAGCGTACTTTCTGGGCGACGAAATGATAGACGGCGTCGACCTTTTCCTCGCGCGTGGTGGCGCCCTCGATTAACGAAGCCACCTCGGCCTTGAGCTCGTCGCTGACGACATACTTTGATTCGGCGATTTCACCCCACCAGCGGCTGACATCTTCCCAGGAGTCGATGGTGGTGGCGATGACCGTCGGGGCTATCTCGATAATCGACGGCATGGCCGGCTCGGTGACGATCATGGGCATATCCTCGACCTGCCAGACATACTCGATTTTGTCGCCCTTCTCGGTCTTCGTGAAAGGTACTTCGCCGTTCTTGACAATGTGTTTGACAGGCATGCTGGCCGGGCCAACGACCGTGACGGTTTTTTTCAGAATGGGGACGGTGTTCTGGAAGATATCCATAGCATCGAAGTTCCCATCCATGGGAGCATGAAAGAGACTATCGAGATAGTAGTACTCGATGCAGTCGCCTATCTCGAGGTTTTTGAAGGCGATGACCCGGTCGAGGGCGTCGGGATCATAGATGTTCATGTATTCGCCCCCGGCTGAAGAGATTTCCTTGATATCTTCCACAGGGACATCTACTGCGCTGCCGTCCTGCTTGATAACGCGAGCGGTGATTATGCGGACGGCATCGTAGACGCGATAAAACGGAACGTGCTTCTCGCCAAAGCGGTCGATACCCGCCTCGGTGAGGATCCGGGTCAGGCCATAGTTATAAATCATGGCCGTTCCGCTTTCCGTGAACTCAGCATCCATCTTATCAAGGATGATAATGGCGTCGGCGTCGGGGTACTCGGCCTTGCCGCCGGCCTTCTCGATAAGGTCGAGTGTCTCCTGACTGACGTCGGAGGCCGCGGCACTGCCGATTGACAACAGCATAATCGCCGTCACCAATGACAACAGCGCTCCAAGTGAATAGATTCTCTGTTTCACTTTTGATTCCCTTCTTCGGTTATGTTCTTGATTTGTCTGTTTATCCTGACAATGTAGTTTTCATCACCCTAAAGTATACGAGTCGCCGACAACCGGGTTTCGCTTTTGCTCACATTCGTTTTGTCCGGTTTCGCCGTGGCAACGGACGGGTTGTCCGGCCTCTTTCATAATCTGAATACCCCCATTGATGCGGACAATTCAATCGAAATTACACGGATGCGGAATCTACTGCGTTATTGAATTTAGCACATTTTCGAGCGGGAGGCAATATCGGGATCAGTTTTCGTTGTCGCCGATGGTTCTGTCGGCACCGCCGGGGCCGACCAGAACATAGGGCGCCCAAAAATAGGGGTGGCGGTAGAGGGGGCGGTTGCCTCTTATGAAGCGTCGCTTGGCGGTGGTCAGGGCCCTGACGCTCGAACCCTCGTCACGCAAGATCGAGTAGAAATCCTTCACGAAGGAGGCCGTGGCGCGGTCATCGATATTCCAGTAAGTTACTATGACTTCGCGACATCCGGCGATCAGGAAAGGGCGGGCCAGGCTCAGGGTGCCCTCGCCGGCAAAGCGCCGGCCGATACCGCTGCCGCAGGAGGACAGGAAAGCCAGCGCCAGGGGCATGTCCATGCGTCTTATTTCATCCGCATGCAGAAGGCATGACGATATCTCAGCGGTGGAGTCGCTTGAGAACAAGATGGCGCTGCGATCCGGGTCGCGCCGGTCGCCATAACCGTGTGTGGCCAGATGGACAGCATGCAAACGATTGAAATCCAGGCGCTTGAAATTATTCACTGTGGCTTCCCCGCCCAAATACGGCTGAACCTGGCCGGTCGGGAAAACTCTGCAGAGGGCCTCGACTTCTTCGG
>CAZVUZ010000129.1:0-9830 GCA_964630485.1 uncultured Ignavibacteriales bacterium | reverse complement strand
TTATCATATCGATCGTAAGTAGGGATCTTAGCGTTTTATCGGATACGTGGGCCGTGACGGCAGAGTCATCGGTTCGTCCTGAACCTTCTTCCGGATAACCTCGATCGCCTTCTCGAGCTGAGGGTCCTGTCCCTCGGCCACGAGGTTCGGCAGGTTGTCCACCGGTATGTCGGGGACGACGCCCTTGTTCTCGACATCCCATTCCCCCTTGAGATTGATGAAAGCGAACTCGGGGAATGTCACCACGCCACCGTCCATGAGCGGCACCGAGCGCCGGATACCGACCAGACCGCCCCAGGTGCGGTTGCCGATAACCGGGCCGAGCCCCATTTGCTTGAAATAGAACGGCAACGCATCGCCGCCGGAGCCGGCGTATTCATCGGCGATACACACCAGGTGACCGTGCAGGGCCGTATTCGGCGTCCGCCACATTTTCCCCTCGCGGGGTGCCCACAGGCTAAGGAGCTTGCGGTCGAGACGCTCCATGAACATTTCGGGAATCATCCCGCCGCCGTTGTGGCGCACATCGATGATGAGACCGTCACGGCGCACCTGGGCAAAGTAGGCGCGGCTGAATTCATTCAACCCAAAATAACCGGTGTTCGGCACATGAACATAACCCACCTTACCGTCGGTCGCTTCCGACACGAGGCGGCGGTTGGTGCTCACCCAGTCCATGTAGCGCAACTGACCTTCGGAACTCACCGGCACCACCGTATACTCGCGGGCGCCGTCGTCATTTGGCTTGTCATTTACCTTGATCGTTACCTGCCTGCCGACAGTGTTCTCGAATAAACTGTAGATGTTCTCGGGCGCCTTCAACTCGACGCCGTCCACGGAGATCAGGTAATCGCCGGTGTTCACGCCCACGGCAGGTTCCGTCAGCGGGGCGCGGCGGCTCTTGCTCCAGTTTTCACCGGAGTAGATCTTGGCAAAACGGTAATAGCCACTGCCGGGGTCAATCTCGTAGTCGGCGCCGAGTAACCCCACGTTGCGGGCACTGACCTCCGGCATCTTCCCCCCGCCGACATAGGCATGAGAGGTGGACAGTTCGCCTATCATTTCGCCGAGCAGGTATCCGAGGTCGGAGCGATGGGCCACATAGGGCAATAGCTCGGCGTACTGGTCACGGATACCGGGCCAGTCGAGACCGTGCATATTGGGATCGTAGAAGAAATCACGCTCGAGGCGCCAGGCCTCGTTGAATATCTGGGCCCACTCGGCCTTCGGGTCGACCTTCATCTTCAGGCCGGCCAGTTTCAGACTGCCGTCGCCGGGATTGCTCTTCTTGGCGGCAACATCGATAATACCATAACTCCCGTTCGCCTGGTAAATGATCTTCTTGCCGTCGGCGGAAAGATCGTAGGCATCGAGACCGCTCATCAGCGTGTGCTCCTCGCGTTCCTCGATGTCGTACATGTGGAGCTCGGTCTTCCCCTCACCGTTAATAGCCGGGTACACCATGTAGAGGAGCTTTCCTTCAACGGCTCTCAGAGATCCATAGTTGCCGGCTTTGGTCGGCACGCCGACGATGCGCTGTTCGATGCCGTCGAAGTCGATCTTCAGGTCATCGGAGTCTTCGTCCTCACCGTCACCATCTTTATCTTCGCCGTCATCTTCGTCCTTGCCCGCGTCCTTGTCCTCGTCATCGCCGTCATCGCCATCCTCGTCTTCTTCATCTTCCTTGATTTCCACCTCGTCGCTTTCCGGGGCGAAGGGCGAAGGCGTATCAGCCTCAAGGGTGACGAGATAGATATTGCGGCTGTTCTTGTAGACATATTCGCGCTCGAAGTCGCTGAAGGTGGGCGCGAAATTTCGGCCGGAAACGAAGAACAGGTACTTGCCGCCCGGATCGAAAACGGGGTTGTAGTCGTCGGTCATGTCATCACCGATGCGGTAAGACTTCTTTTCATCGAGCGAGTATAGATAGGGCGATTCCCATCCCTGGCTGTGATAATTGCTGTAGGCGATCCACTTGCTGTCCGGGGACCAGGAAAAGTGATTGATGTGGTTGAAGTCGGATTTCACGACCAGCACCGGTCGGCCCTCGTCGATGTCGACATAGAAGAGCCGGAACTTCTTATCGGTATACATCAATTTCTTGCTGTCCGGGGACCATTCCAGACCGAAGCGGTAGCAGTCGGCGTCGGAGGTGACGCGCTTTTCCTCGTCGGAACCATCCTGGGCTTTCAGGTAAATGTCGTACTCACCGTTCTTCTCGGAAAAGTAGGCAATCCACTTGCCGTCCGGGGACCACGTCGCGTACAACTCGCGGATTCCCGGGGTGCGGGTGATATTGCGGATATCGCCCTTCTCGGCCGGGACGGTGAAGACCTCACCGCGGGCGCCGAAGACGGCGCGTTTGCCCGCCGGCGACAGCGCAAAAGTGTGAATAAGGTCGGTGACATTCTCGAAGCGGGGACGGGTCAGGACAAGGTCGCCGCGCACATTAACCGTGATTTTCTGCGACTTCTCCGTCGCAAGATCGAGGGCATAGAGGTATCCGCCGTTTTCGTAGACGATTGCCCCCGGTCCCGCACTGGGCCACTTCACGTCATACTTCGTGTGCTTGGTGACCTGCTTCGTTGTCTTGTCGTTGAGGTCATATGCGAAAAGGTTCAATTCGTGTTTACGATCGGAGTTGAAGTAGATTTTGTTACCGACCCACATGGGTGAGTTGTCGGTGCCTTCCCAGTCAGTGATTTTCTCGATTTCATTTTTTCCGAGGTCGTAGATCCAGACATCCTGCGAAGTGCCGCCTTTATAGCGTTTCCAGGTGCGGAACTCGCGGAAGCGCCGGTTGTAGGCTAGTCTGTCGCCCTCGGGAGAAAGCGAGGCCAGGCCGGATTCCGGGAGCGGCAAAGCTTCGGGCATACCGCCGTCGATGCTCACTTTGTAGAGCTTGCTGTTGGCGCCCGAGTGGGCCTCGCGGCCGGAGCGGAAAAGGATGTGTTTGCCATCCGGGAACCAGCCCAAAACCATATCGTAGGCCGGGTGAAATGTGAGTTGTACCGGCTGGCCGCCCTCGGCGGGAACCAGGTAGACATCTTCGTCACCATCATACTTTCCGGTAAACGCAATATACTTTCCGTCGGGGGAAAACTTCGCGTGAAGCTCCGTGCCCGGATGCGTGGTCAACCGTACAGCATCGCCTCCAGCGGATGCCGCCGTCCAAAGGTCACCGGCATAGGTGAAGACGACGCGGTCCTTGTGAATGTCGGGGAATCTCATCAATCGGCACTCATCGGCCCATACCGAGCCCACACCGATAATGGTTAACAGCGTTGTCAATAACAGAATTCTGGTTACACGCATACAAAACCTCTCATGTGATGGTTGACGGCTGCTGAAGAATAAGCATATATCTACTACGAGTCAACGGCGCGCAAAGTTCGGACCGCGGGATGGTTTTCCGCATCCGTAATACGATATTTCAGATCCGGGAATGCGTTCGCTTTTACGGCATCAGGGCATAGTCGATGGCGGCCGTGGCGTGGATATGGGTCGTGTCAAAGACCGGCAGGGGGCTGTCGGCAGGTCCCACCAGCATGGGTATCTCCGTGCAACCGAGGATAACTCCCGTGGCGCCGCGCTTGCCGAGATCCCTGATGATTTTCACAAACGCCTCGCGCGACTCATCTTTGACCACACCGCGGCAGAGTTCATCGTAGATCACGTCGTGGACTATTCTCCGTCCCACCTCATCAGGTACGACAGTATCGATACGATACTTGTCCGAGAGGCGCTTTCGGAGAAAATCATCCTCCATCGTGAAGCGCGTACCCAGAAGCCCTACCCGTGACAGGCGGGCATCAAGAATCGCCCTGGCCGTGGCGTCACCGATATGAAGCAGGGGCAATTCGACGGATTTTTCGACGTCGGCGGCGACCCGGTGAATGGTGTTGGCCCCGATCATGAGGAAATCGGCCCCGCCGCGTTGCAGTTTCCGGGCGGCCTCGACAATGACGACACTCAGCTCATCCCAGCGTCCCTCGGCGCCCATCGGGGCAACCTCGGAAAACTCCAGCGAGTAAATCAGGCATTGGGCAGAATGCAGACCACCCAGGCGTGCTTTTACGGTTTCATTGAAAATGCGATAGTACTCAAGGGTTGATTCCCAGCTTGTGCCGCCGATCAGGCCGATGGTCTTCATACCATATCTCCTTATTGGACAGAGAACCCCCGAGGGCTCCCATCAGTTTTTCGCGCAGTCGTCGATGGTCCGGCGCATGGCAGCGATGTGAGCGGGCGTGGTACCGCAGCAACCGCCGACAATACTTACGCCAATCTCAGTGAGACGGCGGCACTGACCGGCCATGAACTCCGGGGTCTCGGGCCACACCGGCCCATCGGCCTTCATCGTCGGCAGGCCGGCATTGGCCTGGATAATCAGCGGCAGGGCGGTGTGTTTTTTGTACTCCGAGGCTATTTCAATCATACCCTCGCTGCCGTTGCCGCAATTCGATCCGATGATATCTACTCCGGCGGCGCGCAGACCTTTCGCGGCCGCTTCAACATTCACGCCCATGACGGTGAAGAACCCACGGGGAATATGGTCGAAGGTCATGGTGGCAATCACCGGCAGGTCGGGCGCGACCTCTCTCGCCGCGCGCACGGCCAGGGTGGCCTCGTTGAGATCGATCATCGTCTCGACACAGATGAGATCCACGCCTTCGGAAACAGCCGCTTTGAGCTGGCGGACAAAACCGTCGTAGACCTCGCTCTCGTCAACATCGCCGTAAGGTTTCAGGATACGTCCGCACGGACCGCAGGACAGTGACAGGTATGCGCTCTGCCCCACCGCCTTTCGCACGGCGCGGACGGCGGCCCGATTGATATCCTCGGTCTTGTCTTCAAGCGAATACTGGGCCAGTTTCAACGGCGAGCCGCCGAAGGTGTTGGTCTGGACTATATCCGACCCGGCTTCGAAATATTGCCGGGCGATATTCTCAAGGATCTCCGGTTTTTCAATATTCCACGCCTCCGGGCAATCTCCTGATTTGAGGCCGTTTTGAAACAGCATGGTGCCCATGGCGCCGTCGGCCAGAAGCACCTCTCCCTTCCCCAGGCGAGCGAGGAGCGGTTCCACGCTACTTAACTCCCAGTATATTCTTAACGCAATCAACAGCGTTGACGGCATCGAAGCAGTAGGCGTCAGCACCTATCTCCCGGGCATACTCGGCCGTCACCGGGGCACCACCGACGATGATTTTCACTTTTCCGTAGAGCCCCCTTTCGCGGGCCCGGTCGACGACTTCCTTCATGACCGGCATGGTCGTTGTAAGCAGGGCCGACATCCCGATAACGCCGGCGTTCTCCGCCTCGGCAGCGTCGAGGAAACCATCCGGGGAAACATCCTTCCCGAGATCGACGACCTCGAATCCGGCGCCTTTGAGCATGATGCCAACGAGGTTTTTGCCAATGTCATGCAAATCGCCGCGGACGGTTCCGGTCACGACTTTACCGATGGTGGGGATACCTTCCTTGATAAGCAACGGTTTCAGAAGATCCATCCCGGCGTACATGGCCCTGGCGGCGAGGAGAACATCGGGTAGAAAAATCTCATGCGCCTTGAACTTCTTTCCCACCACGGCCATGCCGGCGATGAGCCCGTTGTCGAGGATATCTTTCGGATCGCTCTTTTCGTCGATGGCCTGTTGGACCAACACCGCCACAGCCTCACCGTCGCCCTGCTCGAGTTTGCGGGACATCTGTTCTAACACACTCATGCAAAAAACCTTTCGGACATGTATTGCTTCACCGGCCGGCCGCGGCCCTGATACGCTCACGACATGAATGCGAGTCGCAGTCGGCACAAAACGGGAAGTCGTCGTTGAAATCAAAAATGTCTTTCTCGCCAACAATGATGACGCCGCTGATGGACTTTATGGGGCGCATCAGGAAGGACTCGCTCAGCTCGATGCCTATGGTCACGGGTCCCAGTCGATCAAAGAGCGCCTTCTGACCGCTGATATCCCAGCCGCAATAGCCCGGACTGAAACGGAGGAGGCCGGTCTCGGCATCGATATCTCCGGCGCGTTCGAGGCCTATACGGTAGCGGCTTTCGAGAGCATCGGCAGCCATCTCGGCGCCCTCGGAGGCCACCGAATCCAGCATAACCCCGAGCGCCACATTGCTCTCGTCGAATAGACCATCCAGAGTTTCACTCATACGGCCCCCGATGGTAACGGCAAAGAGAGCCAGGCGGTCGGCCCGGGGATGAATCATCGCCGCGGGGTTGTCGGGTTCGTTTCTGCCCATCCCCTCGAAAATTTCCGCGAATTCATCCGCCGGGACCTCGGCCACAACCCCGACCGGTTCGGCCACGCGGCGGTACACTGCCAGGGCTTCCTCCACCAAAGCGTTTGTGCGCCCGTCGGGGGCAACGCTCTCGGGGATACCCTGCGCTCGGAGTACCATCCGAATCGTTGGCGTCACTCTTTCGACCGATATTTCCAGTTCTTTCCTCAAGACTCCACTCCGGGGAGGCTATCCATACCGTGACGCTTCGCCTCAGTCAGCATTACCCTGTCCAGCTCATCCCGGATCTCTGGCCCGATGGAAACCGGTTCGGCTTCGGAAATTATTCGCTCGACCTCGGCGTGCGCTCTCTCTCCGAGGGTGGAAGCGCCCTCCTCGCGCCAGCGGTCACGGTTGGCCCGGTTGATCACCGGTCCGGGAAAGTATACCTCGTCGCGGAGGTGTCGCCGTGTATGGTCGGCAATAAGAAGATGCTGTTCGCGGAGAAGTTCTTCAAAATGCGGCAGGGCCGGGAAGTCCTCCCGAGGTTTCACGCCCTTCACCATCCGCTTGACCATGCCGCAGATCTCATTGTCGAGGACGAGTTTTTCCAGGGAGAAACAACTCTCGAAATCGAGCATACCGGGACCGGAGACATTGTTTATCCCCGCCAGCGCGGCCAGGGTTGCCCCCATGGATGTTTCCAATCCAGCCTGGGCATCGAGGACCTTGGCGTCACTCAGGCCGATATAGGCCTGCGTCGGCAAACCGAGGTATTTACCGATTTCGTTATAGGCGCAGTCGATCATCATGGTGCCGATGTCGCCCATGGGCGGGGTTTCGTAGCGAATATCGAACACCGCCGGTGAGCCGCCGTAAAGAACCGGCGTCCCGGGCCGGGTAAGCTGGCTGATGGCCAAACCGCTCAGGGTTTCGGCGGTATGCTGGACCAGCGTCCCGACTTGCGTTATCGGCGCGATGAATCCCGAAAGCGGCATGGCGATATACTCAACCGGTATCGCATAGCGGGCACAGTCGACGAGATTCTGTGAAGTGACATCGCTCCACTTGATCGGCGATGTGGGGCAACACGAAAAAACCGTCAGGGGCTTCCGGGCCAGCTCTTCGGCGGAACCGCGAACCGCCAGTTGGAGATCCTTCATCACCTCGAAGCCGTCAATCGTGAAGGCTCCCGTCACCACCGGTTTCGAGCAATGACAAAGACTCAGGTATAGCCGATAGCTATCCGATACCTGCTCGTGCACGTCGTCGGGGATGAACGCCGTCGCCTGCGAGGCGACGTGCTCCATCCCTTCCATAAGACGGGCATAACGGATATAATCACCGGTCGTCGGTTTGCGCACCTCGGTGGAATCGTGATCGAGAACGTAAATGGATGATGACCCGGGGGTGAAATTGACGTTGTCCCCGGACAAATCGACGGCCGCTTCACCGCGGATGTCGTAGAGTTCGAATTTCGAAGGTGCGGCCTGGAGACTCAGGTTGATAATCTCGTTGGTGAAGTAGGCCCTGCTCCCGGCACGGTCGATCCGGGCGCCGTGGTCGGCCAGCATGTCCAGGACGGCCTGGTTGTTGATTTCGACACCGAGTTCACAAATCACATGTCGGGCCTCAGACACTATCTTGCGGATGAGATCGTCACTGAGGAATTTCACGGTTGGTCTCAAGCAGGTGCTCCTTTCCAGGCCTTCGAGGAATCGTCTCACCGGGGCGGTATTGGCTCCCAATACCCGAAATTACTTCGTTTTAGGTACTATTGTCAAGGTTGTCGGCCAGAACCGGGCACCTAATGTCCGGGAAAGAATCAGCCGATTATATGAGAAAGCATAGGGCCGGTTGATCCGACCCCCGATTTGAATATCGCGGCATTCTCGCCGTGGCGTGATACAAGCTGAAAGGGAAGCTCAAATGACATTCCGGTCAATTCGCTTCAAAATACTGGGACTTATTGCCGCCATCGGCATCGTGATGGCCTTCCTCCTGGCCTGGGTCGCCCCGCAACAGGCGGCTTCACTGGGACAGGATGTACTGGAGAATGACGTCCGGTTTATGGCTACCCTCCTTGTCGAGGATCTGGCCCTGGGTATGCAGACGGCAGTTCTCGACGACGGTCACGCCATCCAACAGTCGCTGGACCGCGCCCGCAGTGACGACGGCACCGCTCATGCCACCGTCTCCAATATCGTCATTTACGACCCCTCGCTGAGGGTCGTCAAAAGCCTCGACGGCGGTGTCGGTCACACGCCGCCGCAGATGACGTCAGAATTGGAGGTTTTTGACGGTGAGGATATGCTGACGGTAGTCGCCCCCATGCGCGACGCCGGCGGTGAGTTCCTCGGATTGGTTAGCATCGATTTCTCGAAGGACTATCTTCACGAACGAGCGATCGGGAGTATCTGGATATCACTGGCGATATCCCTGGTTGCCCTTAGTGTAACGCTTGTATTGGGACTGATTCTCGGAAACCGCGTTGGCAAACCTATCTCGCGCATAGCGAGCATAGCCGAAGCAGTGTCGGTAGGCGAACTTGACCACCAGATAGATATAAAGTCTCGAGATGAAGTTGGCGCTCTGGCCGAGTCGTTCAGGAAACTCATTGCCTACATGAACGAACTCAGCGCCGCCGCCCGCCAGGTCGCGGCCAATGACCTGACCGTCTCCATTAAGCCCAAATCGGTACACGACGTCCTCGGCAATGCCTTTCAGACAATGGTCCTGCAGCTGACGGCTATAATCCACCAGTTGCGCGAGAACGCCACCCAGCTGGCCTCGGCCGCCAATCAGATTTCAGTCTCATCCGAACAGATGTCCCAGGGATCTAATGAACAGGCCCGCCAGGTCGGTCAGGTATCCCGGGCGATAGAGAGAATCACGGCGACCATCCTGCAGGCCTCGGGAAGCGCCGGTGAGGCCACCGAAGCTTCGCGGATGGCCTCCGAACGCGCCACCTTCGGTGGCGAAGTCGTTTCCGACACTATCAGCGGCATGCAGAAAATAGCCGATGTTGTCAGCAGTTCGGCCGCCTCGATCGAAAAGCTGGCCGAATCGGCCAACCAGATCGGGCATATCGTGGGCGTCATCGACGATATCGCCGACCAGACCAATATGCTGGCTCTGAACGCCGCCATCGAGGCCGCCCGCGCCGGCGAACAGGGACGCGGATTTGCCGTTGTCGCCGACGAAGTCAGAAAACTTGCCGAGCGCACCGGCAAAGCCACCGGTGAGATAACCCAAATGATCGCCGGGATACAGGATAAGACCAGCCAGGCCGTCCAGTCCATGGAATCGGGCGTCGGTGAAGTTCAAAAAGGTCGTGAATTGGCCGACCGGGCCGGAGCGAGCCTGAGCGAAATCGTCACCATGTCGCAGCAGGTGACCGACATGGTTCACCAGATGGCCGGGGCCTCGGAGGAACAGGCGGCGTCGGCCGAGGAAATCTCGAAAAACGTCGAACACATTTCGATGATAACGACCGAAACGGCCAAGGGCGCTGACCAGTCAGCTTCCGCCGCCGAAGAATTGAACCGCCAGGCGGAGAGCCTGCAGGAGATGGTCAGCCGTTTCCGCGT
>CAZVUZ010000128.1:0-9883 GCA_964630485.1 uncultured Ignavibacteriales bacterium | reverse complement strand
TCCTCTTGACAACGGCAAATAACTCGTCTTGTTTCTTTTTAATATTTCATCTCCCACTGTGTTTCACGATGACTGTGATTACCTTTCCGTTTGGATTCAGAAAGACTTCGGCTAAGTTATGGGAGAAATGAAAGTAAACCCTTCCGAACTCGTCGATACCACGCACCACTCTTGCCGGGTTACTAATCACTTCTCTCAGCATCGTTTCAGTAAGTCCCCTCTCCGCCATACGCATACCGCCATGAGCCGTTACACCGGTGACAACTGCTGGGCAGCCCTCCGGTAAATTGGTGGCTGTAACTGATATCGAACCGGATAGGTACGGCGGAACCACCAATGGTGTTTCCCATGCAAGGAAAGGGACTGCAAAGGCCCCGGCAAGAAGCGTTACAGTAGTCTGCAGGTATGTCTCCGGCGTCCAAAGTGCTGATAGCAATCCGAAGGTCAGTGCATCGGCTTTCGATCCAAGAGACACATTCGGATCTGTCCAGAGTCCCGCCCAGTAATCAAGGGCCTCTCTGCCATAACCAGTTCCATACTGTAGTCCAAGGGGATCGCAGAACCGTAGCGGGCTTCCACTCGCGTATGCGTAGAGGTTGAATCCCCCCGTCAGGCCTATCGGATCGGGCTGTATGTACCTGCCCAATTGAGGCTTGTAATAGCGGTGCCAGTTGTAATGCAGGTCGGTTTCGGTGTCATGCCATTGGCCGGGGAAGCGGATGTCATTGCCCAGACCCTTGACACTGGTCATATTATATGTCTCACCGAATGGCATATACTGAGTGCTCCACACCACCTCTCCGCTTCCGTCGGTCATAGCCAGAGGCGTTCCCAGGTGATCGAGATGGTAGTAGTAGAGACTCAACCGGGCCGTATCACCGCGGGGAATACCGTAGTCGGCCAGTACCCTGGCCAGCGGCCGGCCGTTGAGGTAAACATAACTGACCCGCCACAGCCCGTCGTTCGGCCAGGCCTCGGTGATCGGTCTGCCGGACAGATCATAGAGATATGTCCAGTTGGAGAAAGCGTCCTCGGATACCCGCAGACCGCGTCCGTCATAGCCGTAACTCGCACTGCTGTCATTGCTAACACTCACCATCCGCCCGGCATAGTCGTACTGGTAGGTATACACGCCGTCATCGGTGCTGTCATAGACCATATTGCCGAGACTGTCATACGCGAAAACGGCCGAGTCGTCAACTGACAGGGCGGTCAGCCTGTTGTCGGTGTAAATGTAGGCAATCGAATCGGTGTTCTCCTTGACGTAAATCCTGTTGCCGTTTCCGCTATAACCCCAGGTGAGCGGGTTGACGGGATATGATGTGCTGTTGGCCGTTACAAGACGGTTGATGTCGTCGTAAGTGAACGACTGATTGTTACTTGAGGTAAGTGTGTCTTCGATATGCGTGATGTTGCCCACGCTGTCGTAGGTGTATACTCTCGCTCCGAGATCGGCACTTCCGAAGAGCAGGCTGTCGACACGATACCTGCGATCATATGTCAGCCGCCCGGGTATACCATTGCCGTATCGCATTGCCGTCATTGGCCCGAAAGGCGCATACTCGATATTGTCTGCAATAGCCGTCCAGCCGGTTCCGGGATATGAGTACTGGACCTCGTTAACCCGTCCGGCATCATCCCGAAGATAGCGAACCTTGAACCCGGAGGCGTGCTGTATGTGGCTGATGTCCCCGTTGTCGTTGTAGGAATATCCCGTAGAATAACCGACGCTGTCGACCCACCGCACATCACCGTAAACACGGCCGAAATCATCATAGAGATAAGATGTGGTGCAGGATGGAGTTAGTTCCATGTGGAGGCGGCCTCTGCCATAGTCCTGTGCGGTATCGTCGTAAGTGTAGTAGATATCCTGTGTTGTGTCCTCGAATGAAATCGTCTCTAATCGGTTGAGTCCGTCGTAGCTGTATGATGTTTCGTTGTCGTGAGTATCCGTCCTGGAAGTGAGATTCCCGGCCGCATCGTAGGAATAGCTGTTTAGCCCGGCGACGGCGCAACTGTCGTATACGAGATTACCTCTGTCGTCGTAGTGGTAAACGTATTCGTGGCCGTCAGCATCGGTCACCCTGTCGAGGTTACCGTGAGCATCATAGTGAAAATGCGTTACGAGGCTGTCCGAGTCGATCAACTGGACGATTCGCTCCAGCCTCCCCAAATCATCCAGCCTGTAATACGTGTAGCTTCCATTGGCGTCCCGCTGTGATGTGCGATTCCCCATCTCATCGTATCCGAACTCGGTGTATGAGCTGTCGGGATTCGTGATTCGAAGAAGTAATCCCCTGTGATTGTATCGAGAGGTCTCCAACTTGTGGAGGAAGCCGTTCGAATCGTAGAATCTCCGCGACTTTGGATAAGACAGTGAATCATAGTCATAGCTGATCGAATCGCCAGCGCTGTTGACGATGCCAACCAACCAGTTATGATCGTCATAGTAGTAGGCCAGTGTGTTTCCTTCCGGGAACACCACAGATGTGAGGTTCCCGCTGGCATCGTGAGCATACGACGTCATCATCGTATCAGATTCCGGCGAGATCTGCATCAGCGTGTCGAGACGCCCCCGGTCGTCATAGTGGTACCGTGTCGTTAGGCTGTTTGCATCCTTGACCCAGGTGCGGTTCCCCATTACATCCCGCTGACCGTACTCCGTTGTATCTGAGTTTGGCTCTATTATGTATTTGAGGTCTCCGTTGCTGTAGTAGTCGAACCGCGTCGTGTCGACGCCCAGTCGCGGACCGGCTTTCATGGTAATCTGGCCGTTGGCGTTGTAGTCGAAATAGGTTTGAATGACCCAGTTCGTCATTGAATCAACCGGTAACGTTTCTGTGCGGCACTGCAGATTTCCAACGCTGTCGTAAGAATACCCTATGTTATGGTTTTCGGAGGGAACTGCCACACTCACCCTGCTTTCCCACGTGGGAAGATTGAAGTCGGCGTGATACGCCCATGTGGTTTCCTGTGACAATGATGTATTCACTCCCATCACGCGCGCCGTCATGTTGCCGCGCTCGTCATAGGCGAACGAGTCGGCCACGTTATTCTCATAGGTAACTTTGACTCTATTACCTGTCGCATCATAGTCAAATGAGACGCCGCAACCAAGGCAATCCGCTCTTTCTGCCTGAGTCAGGAAACGACGTTGAGTGCCTGCGACGTAACGTGACTCATACACGGCACTACTGTCGCCGCTGCGCGTCGTTTCGAAACGATGGCCTGACAGAAGACAGTCAGTATTGTCAACCAGATATTCCATTTCCAACTGATTGACACTGTCGGTGCTTCTGCATTCTTCGGTGCGATCAAGAGAGTCTATGGTGTAGTATTGAACACCCCCATCTGAATTGGAGACCTGCCTGAGCACCATAGTAGCTGGGCTGCGACCCTGATAGTCATAATCTATCCAACTCCCGTCGCCGTAGGTGACTTTGTCAAGCGTTCCGGAAACGTAATCGAAGTCCGCCAGCGTGTCACCGGATTCGGACTCTATGCGTGTCAGTAGGCCGCTTGCGTAGTGCAATGAGAGTTCTCTCCCGGACGCATCCTCGATACCCGTCAATAGGCTGTCACTGTAGCTCAATTCTATCCTGTTTCCGGTGCGATCCGCGAGATAGTCCAGTTTGTTAGCAGAATCAAACGCATATTCGATATCGTCGTCATCGTAAAGCGAGTAAAGGCCGCTGGTAGTGTCATGTTCGAGACAGCAGTTGATGCCGGCCGGGGGCATGTACCAAATCGAGTCCATGACGTTGAAGAGGAGGAACGTTAGCTCGCGACCGGTTCCCTCCTTCAGCGTTACGTGGCCTTTGCCGCTCACTTCGAGTGAGTAGTCGTAGCTGTGTGTCCATCGCCGCCCCAGAGTTCCATTCGAATTCCCGCCACTATTGTAGCTTCTGTAGAATTGAATTGGCATTCCTCTATCCGTACCTATGGAAACATCGTTGTGACTAAGGTACAGATTGCCACTGACGGCATCGATTGGATCACCCAGCGAGGCTTCACACTGTGGGGGACCCAGTTCCCCCGGTAACGGTCGAATTCCGGGGGTCGTGTCTTCAACTGTCGCGGGAAGGGTAAACCATACCGTATCTGACGTATGCACGCAATTGTAAATAGGCCCACCGTGATAGTGCTCTTGCCAGATTTTAGTCCAGAACCCGATTGAGTCGACATTGGGCCCCCCGATAGTGTCCGTGACCTCCGCTTCGATCCATTGACAGAGGGTCTCAGGGGATTCCGTTCCCGGTCTTAACGAAATTACGGTGCGCGGGGCATACGGCTGCGGGAATGTCCACACTTCGAGTCCAACTCCCTGGGATAGAAAGTCGAACGCTTCCCCGATAACTTCGATATTGAAGATTCCGGCACCTCCGGATGAGACTCCACAAAGCGATACATTCAGCGTGATTTGCTGTGGTGGGCAGAGATTGCAACAATTGTAGCCGTTATCACACTGCGCTCGTGTCGGTTGAGCGCCGGTTGTCGCCAGGAACATTGCTAACATCGCCACGGGCAATAACAGCCGCGGTGTCCTGCCATTTATAGTAGTCTGACCAAATCTCACAATGCTGAACCTCCCGTGAACTTGCGATGTTCCCACATCCCTCTGTGTGCGCCATATAAAGACGACACATACAGCAACAATGTCAAATAAAGAATAAGATCCTGAAAACCCCTTGTGTTGCACGGTGTCATCTCCAAGGCCATCGATATCTTGAGCTTTTAGCTCGCCTGTTCCCCGGTTGGCCCGAGTTGGAAGGCAAAAAAAATACCGCGAAAATCGCGGTGCAGAGCTTCCGACAGGAAGGAAGTTTACTTCTCGTTCAAGATATAATTGCGGGGGTTGAGCGACTTGCCGTTGCGCAGGACCTCATAATGAAGGTGCGGGCCGGTAGAGTAACCGCTCGAACCCATCAGGGCGATCAAATCGCCGCGCTTGACCTTCTGGCCGACCTTGACCTTGTAATTGGAAAGGTGACCATAGCGGGTTTTGAAGCCATAGCCGTGGTCAATGGTAATCATCCGACCCATACCACCCATCTTCGCGACTTTGACGACCTTGCCGTCGGCGGTAGCATGAATCTCGGTGCCGGTGTGGTTGGCCAGGTCGATCCCGGAGTGCATGCGCTTGTAGCCGGTGAAAGGATCAAACTTCATGCCGTAGCCTCGGGAAAGCCAGCCCTTGCATGGCCATATCGAGGGGGTGTGGTCGAGACGATCTTTGAGATCGAAAAGGGAAGTCTCTACTTCGGAGTATTTCTCCATTTCGAACTTGGACAACCTGAGAAGGCGGTCGAGTTCCAATTCGGTGGCGTAGGCGGCGCTTTGAGCGAAGGTCATCTGCTCCAGCATCGGCGGTGTCGGGCCACCAATACCCAGCTGACGTTCCTGAGGATCAATCTCCGGCAGGTCAAACACCGCGCGGACCTTGACCTCTTTGTCGATCAGCTTTTCATAGCGGCTCTCGACTTCGGCCAGATGCCAGCGCATCTGCTCGAACTTGTCCGTCAGCTCAACATTTTCTGCCCGGAGACTCTCCAGCTCGGTCTGAGATACCTTGTCGCCGATTAACTCGGCTGAAAGGAAGAACGAACCCAGAAGCAGTATCACCACCGCCGCGGCCGCCAGGTACACGGTCGCCACAGGGATACTCAGTTGCTTGAGGATGCCGCTGGCATTCGGGATGAGGATTAATGTCAGTTTCTTTTTCCACATATCTCTAATACAAGTAATTGCTAATTGAAACGGTTTCGGGCACCGGATGTTCCATGAAAAGCAGTGCCGGGCCCGGGTCTCAATCAACAATAAGCGTCGAAGCTACGGCGCAAACGCCGGAGTGTCAAGTTAAAATACGATATCCTACTTTATCAGGACATACTCTTTCTTCAATACCTTGTTCACGATCTTGATCAGTTTCTCGCTCTGCAGAGTCTGCAGACTGTAAAGGTGCCAATAGGTTTTCTTGGGCAGCCCTGCTATGGTGCGCTTCTGTGTTCTGTAAGCCATGGCCTCGCCTCTCTCAGTTGTGTTTGCGCACCCGATAAGCGAGATCTTTCCAATTAAGATTCTTATCGGGCGACGCCCACCGGTAGTTTAGTCTTTTCCAGGAATACTCTACGCATATTTCGTGCCCCGCCACCGATGGGCGGTGGAGCAATTTAGGTCAGGTTAAGATGTTATAGGGTAAGATCTTAGCATTGTCATTTTTGGCCTCCGGCGATGATCTCGCCTTTGTGCCGGGGAAAATGCCGGTGGATGTCCCATATTTGCGCCGCAATTACCAACAGGTGAACATTTTTTGCAGATTGCATTCCTACTGCCAGCCTTCGAGAGTATGCAGTACTTGGCGGTATTAAGGCGTACTTTTATGTGTATTGTCGCGATGGGCTGCGGTCGAAGGTGGGCTTGTGAAACACGGCTTCGATTGACTCAAAGCCGGTCACGACTTAAATTGACGCTAGTTGTCCTGTGAAAAAAAAAGGAATCATGCCATGTCGAATATCGAGAATAAGACTGTTTTGATCACCGGAGCCTCGGCCGGCATCGGTCAGGCCTGCGCCCGAGCCTTTGCGGAGGCCGGCGCCAGACTGATTCTGGCGGCTCGTCGTTCGGACCGGCTGAAGGATCTGGCAGGAGAACTTTCAACGGATGTTCACCTGCTAAACCTTGATGTCCGCGACCGCGAGGCGGTGGAGAAGAGCCTCGCCGGGCTTCCCGATAAGTGGAAGGCCATCGATATCCTCGTCAACAATGCCGGACTCGGACGGGGGCTTGATAAACTGCATGAGGGCCAGGTCGACGGCTGGGAGGATATGATTGACACCAATATCAAGGGCCTTCTATATGTGAGCCGGGCCGTAATCCCCGGTATGGTCGAGCGCGGCCGGGGGCATATCATTAATATTGGTTCCATTGCCGGTCATGAAGTCTACCCGGGCGGGAATGTCTATTGCGCCACCAAACACGCTGTGGACGCGATCACCAAGGGGATGCGCATCGACCTTGCAGAAACGCCCCTGCGGGTAAGTACGGTAGATCCGGGTTTGGTCGAGACCGAGTTTTCGCAGGTGCGGTTCTACGGTGACACGGATCGGGCCAAAACCGTCTACCAGGGTTACAAACCGCTGGATCCGGCCGATATCGCCGATTCGGTGGTGTGGATAGCGGATCGCCCGGAGCATGTGCAAATTGCGGAGATGATCGTTTTCCCGACCGCCCAGCGGTCGGCCGCGATTGTGCATAAGAAATAGTGAGGTAGGCAGGCGCGGTCTAATGTAGTTGCCGAACGATGTCGCTGGGGTTTTCAACGGCGGGCGGGGTGAACATGTGTTCGACCAGCTCGACAAGATCCTGTATGTCAACGAGGTTATCGCCGGCCCTGTCGACGGCCTCGAGGTGTTCCGGAGCCGGGGCGTTGCCGAAAAAGTAGTCCACTACCGAGACCAGGTCGCCGATATCGGTGGCGCCGTCGCCGTCCACATCGCCGTATATTTTCCCGAAAATGGTCCAGATGCCGCTCAGTGACAAATCACTCTTGTCATTGAACAATCCGGTGACCGTGTATGGAGCCTGCACCGTATCCCAGATAATGCCATAGGGGCGCATGAGTCGCGGTAGCGGCATAGTGATCTCGAGAACCTGGCCAATGAAGTCCGGATGGGCGGCAATGACCTGCACCGTGTCCGGAACGATGGTGTCATTGATCCGGATGCTCCGCAGATCGAGATTGTCGACCGAGAAACCGGAGGTGAAATTTCCGATGAGGACGGTGACGGTGATGGTGTCAATGGCGTTGGCGTCATAGACGTGGATCGGGTTTGGTTCCAGGGTGGCGCTCAATATCCCCGCACAGCCGGGGCCAAAGGCGCCCATGTCGAATCCGCAGGTGCTATTGATGGCGGTGCAGGGGGAGTTGACATCTATATGCAAATCCAGATCGAGGGCATCGCAGAAGAGGGGATCTTCGCGGAGGTTGCCATTGATTCCCTGCTGGGAGCTGATCTCGAAGTTGGTCCAGTCGCCGCCGACATTGCCGTAGAGGTCACAACAGGAGAGGGTTGGGAAACCGTTGAACCGGGACTCGATGGCATTGCCCTCTTTAGAGAATGCGATAATACTGTTTTCGAGGACCGATGGGCTGGTTTCGAGAAAGACGCCGCCGCCGAACCGTCCGGCATTGCCATAAAAGGTACAGTGATTGATCGTCACCGGCTCGAAGTAGCCGTAGACGGCGCCGCCGTAGAGGCTGACGTTATTGATAAAGACGCAGTTGTCGAGAGTCACGGGAGAGGCATAGCAGGAGATGGCGCCGGCGACCGCAAAGGCGTAGTTGTCCTGAAAGAGACAGCCGGAAAAACTGGCGGATGCATTGTAGCAATCGATGGCGCCCCCGACGCCGAAGAACAGGGCGGCGCTGTTGTCACGGAAGATGCAGTGGTAGAACTCTGGCGAGGACTCATCGCACTCCACGGCTCCGCCGCCGTCAGCCAAGTTGCCTTCAAAAAGGCAGTCTCTGACATAGGGTGAAGCGCCGTTATCGCAAAGCATGCCGCCGCCGTAGGTGGTGACCGAGTTATTTCGAATAATACAATTGCGGATTGTCGGCGAACTCGCCACGCAGAGTATGCCGCCACCATCGGTGGAACTGAAACCAGGTTTCCTGGTCCCGACGCCGTTTTGGACGGTTATCCCCCGCAGCTGACAGCTGCGGTTTTCACCGGAGGCGAACACGATCACGCTGCCGCTGTCGGATTCGCCGACTATGGCGGGGTCGGCGTCGAGAACGGTGGCGACAATATGGGAGCTGTCGCCGTCGAGGATGATACCGCTGGCCAGGGTGATGTTCTTGCCGGTGAAATTGATCTTTTCGTAGTAGACGCCGTCGGCAAGCAAAATCGTATCGCCCGTGCCGGCGGCATCAATCCCCGTCTGTACCGAGGTTTCGTCGGAGGGAACCTCGATAATGTTTCCAAGGACCGATCCGCACATCACAAGAAGTGTAAAAAGCGCCGACGTCAGATATCGATATAATTTCAAGGCGAATTCCCGATCTTTATTGCGGTTCTCGTCCGGCAGTATATTACGGTTTATACTCTAAATTTAGTGTCGACCTCAGTGGGTACCTTTCTTATACACAAGATGCGCCCAGACGGTTTTTTGTCAAGGCAAGAATGAGCTTGACGCATCATGGGCAATCGGGTATACTACGGTTGGAACCGCACGCGGATTTCCATTGCGAATCTATTATCAGACCGAATGCGCGACATCCTTAACAGGGAGGTGTAATGTCAAACATTCTCGAGAATTTCTATGTTAAAGTGCTTTTCGGCGTATTGCTGGCCTTTCTGGGCGTGGCCGGGGGGATTTATGTCGGGTTTGCTCTGGTCGATCGATCGGGGGATCCGACGGCAACACCCATGGGTGACATGCCCGACGAACAGGGGCATCGATACCTCGTTTTTGACGTCGGTGATCTCTTCCCCGAGGAGAACTGCCGCCTTGAAGATGGCAGTCAGGCCAATTTTGCACAATTGCTGAAGGGTCAAAAGAGTATTCTTATCTTCTCTTCTTTTGGCTGTGAGCCCTGCCGCCGTTTACTGAGATCGTGGAAGGAGGGTGTCCGGCCCAAACTGCGGTCAGATGTACAGGTTATTGTCTGTGCCCCTTACCGCATGGACGCAGCCGTTCCTGAAGAATATCGAGACCTGCTGGAGGGGACACAGCTGGTTTATTTCGACGAGCGGTATTTCGCCGATTATTACGACCTGACCACATTTCCGACGATCGTGGCGGTCGATGGTTCGGGGTTTGTCCATCATATCCAGTATGGATTCGGGGGGGCGGTAGACTATGAAATAATGGACCATTACAC
>CAZVUZ010000127.1:0-10068 GCA_964630485.1 uncultured Ignavibacteriales bacterium | reverse complement strand
TCCGTTGACGGAGATGAGATTTACAGCCGCCGTATTGACTACGGTGCTCCTTTCAACAGCATGTGGAACGGCGGCGCCATGACCGACGGCGGCATTGTGGCCTTCTCGACGTTCTATGGCTCGCTGCACGTGATGGCGAAGGGCGAAGATCGTCCGCGTCTGGAAATTCTCAGCTACAATCCTGAGGTCGGAATTGAGTTTGGTACGCTTCCTTCACTGCCTACCAGCCTCGGCCCGATACTCACCAATACCGGTTGCGCTGACCTGACCATCAACGACCTGATCGTTGATATCACGGCCAACGACAACTACATTCCCGAGTACTCGATTGCGAACGTTCGCGACGATGTGATGGATAACGCGATCACCATCGCCGACCGCATGACCACTTCATTCAAGGCTTCTCCTGCGGAGTATGCCTGGGATGAAATGACCACCGTGCGTCAGCGTGGTGAGATCACCATGAATGCCGGCGCCGATGTGCTGCCGAACTTCCTGAATGATCCGCCTATCATTTCGCCTGTGGACGGTACCATTCTTGCCCCCGGTGACACCACCGACATCGTCGTTGATGTTATCCAGGGCATGATCCTTCGTGGTCCGCAGTACTTCTATATCGAAGTTGACACCGACGATCCGGATTACTTCCTGAACGCCGGCTTTGTCAATGTCGATATTCCGGCTATTTCAGTCACTCTCGTTGGTGGCTGTCTGACGACGGCTTCACTCCTTGAGTTCGGTATGGGTTGTGCGAACTACCACTACACCTTTAATACCGGCCTCCTGGTTGATGGAGATATTTACGCTGATGGCTTCAGCATTGACGGTATGGATGATGTTAACTTCCAGGGATCCTACGTCTTTGGTGTTGACACCTACCGTATCGCCACGGCCGCTCCTGACTGGAGAGGTAGAGACGGCAGCCACAAGTCTATGCAGGCTGACCCGAACTACTTCAACGACGATTGCGTGCCGGCTCTCGTAGAAGACGTCCCCCTCGGTACCTTCCATACCACTGATGGATTCACCTATACCGAGCTTAGTGGTAATATCATCTACAAGAGCTATGTTGATTCAGTCCAGAACTTCGATGATGGCGGCGGCTGGGATTGGACCTGGTACGATGCTATGTTCGACGACACCCTGTCGATAGGCATCTACACCAATACCCGTACTGTCGGCGTCTGCGATTTCCCGGAGCTGAACAATGTTATCGTAGAAGTGATGGAATTCACCGAGCGCAACGGAGATTCGATCCCCGATTGGAAGTTCGGCGCCATCATCGACTATGATATTGGTACTGACACGGCCGACATAGACCGTTCGATCTCGACGGCCTGGGCCTATACCGCAGGTGGCGCCGGTGATGTCGCCTGGGGTCAGGTCAAGCTGCCGTTTGGCTGCGGTTATAACCCGGGAACCACCTTTGAACCTCTGAAGAACGTTTACGCCATCAACGCCGACGAGGCGCTGTGGGGTGACTTCTTCTGGGATTCCGCATACTACTACATGACCCTGCCTCCGGGCGCCTATGGTCATTCGAACGTATCCGGTGGTGGTGACCAGGAATTCTTCGCGACCTACGCGGAACACGACTTCGGTGGTAACGAAACGTTCACTATCGGTGTTGCCAACTTCGGTTTCGACGGCCTTACAAATGTCGCTGACGGAGCCACCTACGCTGGTATGGCTAACTTTGTCAACCAGTTCGCGGGCTTCGGTCGCGGTGACGTCAATAATGACGGCGCAATTAACCTTGCAGATATTATGTATCTGAATAATTACGTTGTCTTTAGTGGCCCCGGCCCGATTCCGTTCCTGCACCTGGGCGATGTTAACAACGACGGCCTCACTGATGCCGGCGATGTTACCTACCTGCTCGACTTCTACTTCGTAGATGGCGAGTGCCCGGTGGGCGACTGGATGTTCTAAATCGACGACTCATCCATTTGCATATAAGAAGCGAGGACTTTTGTCCTCGCTTCTTTTTTTGTCCGAAACTTCTCCGGTTGGCTTTGCCTCTTTCAGATGCCCTCCGGAAAACGTATATTGGTCAAAGATGGAAAGACGCAATGACTATACTGAGGGGATACTGATTCCTTTGCGCGAATGCGCCGAATGCCCCCGCAACTGCCTGGCCGATCGATTTTCGGACGATCTCGGCTACTGCGAGTGCGGCGCCGGGTTGCCCATTGCCTCAGTCTGTGCGCACATGGGCGAGGAGCCGGTGCTTTCCGGGCGCCATGGTATCTGCAACATCTTCTTCGGCCATTGTAACCTGCAGTGCATTTACTGCCAGAACTACCAGATCAGCTCGAACCGCAGTCCCTGGACCGCTTTCGAAACCGGCCTGGAGTCGCTGGTGGGGCAAATAGAGGGTATCCTTGACCGGGGCGCCGGCGCCGTCGGGTTTGTCTCGCCATCCCACTGCATTCCCCAGATGCGCCTGATAATGAGAGCTCTGGCGAATCGCGGCCGACAGCCGGTCTATGTTTTCAACACCAACGGCTACGATAACCGGGAGACCATCCGCTCGCTTGAAAGGGACATTGACGTCTATCTGCCGGACCTGAAATATATGGACAATAACCTGGCGGCGGAGTATTCCGATGTTTCTGATTATGTCGAGGTGGCCGGTGATGCTCTGCGCGAGATGTACCGCCAGGTGGGTTCAGAGATAGTGCTGGACAAAAACGGGCTGATTACCCGAGGGCTCATCATCCGGCACCTGATCCTGCCGGGCCACGTGGAGAACAGCCAGGCGGTGCTAAAATTCATCGCCCGGGAACTGTCCGAGGACATTCACATCTCGCTGATGGCCCAGTATCACCCCACGCCGGCGGTAGCCGCGCATCCGAAACTGGGACGGCGCCTGACCCGGGAAGAATATGACGAGGTCCTGACGACCTTCGAGGACCTGGGTTTTCACCGGGGCTGGGTGCAGGATCTTACCAGTCCGGCCAATTACCTGCCCGACTTCGACAAGAACCACCCTTTCGAAGACTGATACGGCGGCCCCTTCACAGGCAATACCCCACCCATAAAAAAGAGCGGCCGCCGCAATGGCAACCGCCCGTATTCTTACGTGGATGGTTCTTCTTAATTAGAAACCGGCCACGAAACCGACCATGAATCGGTTCTCTTCGTTTTCGATATCATAGGTGTTTTCGATAATCAGGCGCAGGTTGGTCCGGAGCATATGCCCGATATGGCCGGTGATGGCCTGGTAGTCCTGGCTGTCATCGTCGGAATCCACCTGGTTGTACAGCACCGTCGCATACCAGCGACTGCGATCCCCCCGGGGCATGATAACAAGCTCGGCGAGGCCGCCCTGGGTCTTGAACTCGTCGTCGGGTGCGGTGGCGTCGAAGAAGGGGTTGTCATCGCGGCGCTCGAGGTATTGCAGGTTGAGTTCCACCCTGTCCTCGTAGCTGAGAGTCACGTCCGGGCCGAGTACCCAGACCTCGTTAGTCCGGCCGTCGCCCTCCTTACCGTAGTAGCCGAAGCCGCCGATGCGCACATAATCGCCTATGCCCTGAGAAACGCGACCGGCGATGCATTTGTATTTGTCGTCGTCGTAGGTCTTTGCTTCATCGGCCTCGCCGATGCCGTTGCCGTTGAGGATCTCGAGGACCACATCGGTACCGGTCTCAAAGCCATAGGTGAGCATAATACCGCGGTCGTAGGCCATGTTGATCTGCGACTGTCCGACGGAGGCCTTGTAAACCGGGTAGTCTTCATATGTCAGGCGCAGTTCCCGTTTGAAGAGCGGGTCGGACACCTGGAACTGGCCAACATAGGCATCGAGCTCGGTCTTAAAGAGGTCGTTGAACATGATGAAGGCATCCTCAATGCCGGCCACCTCCCCTCTTTCGCTGAAGAAGAAGTAGAAATAGTAGGCGACGTTTTTGGCCAGGGAGCCGCCCGAGATCAGTTTGACGTTGTATGGTGAAGTGAGATCCGTCTCCCGACCGGTGGCCGTCTGGTGCTGAATAAAGCCTTCCAGACGGATGGCCAGTGGCACGTCGCGGATGAGACTGAGTTGCTCGTCGCCGGTCTCGACAAAGTATCGCGGCGCTTCCTTGTCCTTGAGGACAAAACCGTTGCCCGCGAATTCGTCACCATAGTCCTTCAGCCTCGGGAAAGGCGCATGACAGGTATTGCAGGACATATTGTACTTGCGGGCAAAGGCCGGCACGGCCTGGGCCTCGTCGGGCTGGACGAAGAAGGCGTAAAGAGCGGGTATCCAGAAGCCTCCTGCGACCAGCACGGTGATCAGTATTCTGCGCATCGGTTCCTCCTACGGTAAGACGGTAATGGTTGTCGAATGATCGTTGACGCGGATGATTTCCTTTTCATCCGGCGGGACGTTCAGGAAATCGGCCACGGGCTCAATGAGGCGGCGATAGTTGAGAACCGCCGTGACGGTGAGCGGGCCGGGTGCGGCCTCGAAGGGCAGATTAAAGGTGAACGTCTCCAGTTTTGTCTCTCTCGGTCCCAGGCGATAATCGACACCTAGGGCAACTGTGTTCCACTGCTGGATGGTAATACGTCCCTCCGGATCGAAATAGGGCATGCGGAAAATCCTGTCGCCTACCGGCACGCCGTCGCGCTGGACGCCTTCGAAGTTCGGCTTGTCGAGAGCTATGCCCATATCCTGGTAACCGAGGATATCGGCCCCGATGGTGTATTCTTCGCCCTCGAACCCTTTCGGGTCCACGGGCAGGTGGTAGACCTTTCCGGCGGCATCGACGGCTTCGACATGCAGCCAGACAATGCGATCTTCCACCGATCCGGTCGGGAATTTGTGCCCGGTTTTCTGGTTGAAGAGGGCGCAGGTGAATTTGACCGTTTCCCCCGGTTCAGCCTCTTTTATATCCGGATGGATGCGCAGCTCAATGGTGCCGCGAACCTTGCCCGGATCGTGGGCGCCGTGGAAAAGATGCTGTCGGGCATCGGGATATTCGGGGCTCATAGAAGCGATCTGCCCCGGGGCATAGGTCATGTGACAATGATGGCACGGCACGCCCTCTTTTGAATAGGGTCCTTCCAGCCATTCGAGATGCGTCGATTTGACCCAGACGCCGGCGCCGCTCATCTCGTTGTGACAGGTGCCGCAGAATTCGGCCGTCCCGAGAAACTCGGATTTGGCCATCTGGTGTTCCGGTGAGTTGCCGGTGGTGCGGGGACCGTACTTGGTCTTCCCCGGTTCGGAAATCCAGTTTCCGTTGTAGGGCGTATCACCGGTGAAGCCGGTGACGGTGTGGCAAAAGTCGCACGCGACCGACTCATTGGCGCGGCTGCCCTCGCTGGGCTTTGGCGGCGGGAAACCGCCCACCAGGTAAGCCATCGGCGTGTGGCAGACATTGCAGCCGGCCTTTATCTCGGCGACCCTCGGATCTTTTTCCGCGTGCGGTACGGCCAGCTCGAAATACTCAATCTCGTCCCAGTGATGCGTATAGGCCTGCGACATCATAGCCTGCTGCCACTGGCGATAGAAATCGGTGTGGCAGGAAGTACCGCAATAGGACGGGCGGTCCCAGGCTTCATACTCCTGAGTCCCTATCCTGGGATCTTCGGCAAGCGCCAGGGCGCCAATTAAAAGCACCGCGATAAAAACAAACGGTATGACTCTGATAATCCGCCGCGCCGGTCGGCGGTTTTTCCATTTCTCCACAACAGCCCCTTCCTATGTCAAGCAGGGTCCGGCGAACGTAGCCGGGATCCCGCCCGGTTATGGTTTCTGCTATTCCTAATTATATCGAAGGCCTGGTATTCAAGTCAATAATAAATGTAGGGCGGCACAACCCGAACCTGAGGGGAGGACAGAAGCGACCTTTGCCGCGGCGGATAAACCGCGACGGCTCTCGTGGAGCCTCGTCGAAACGGCGACGGGTCAGCGCTTGCGACCGAGATCGAACAGGGCCTTGTCGGCAACAGTGCCGTCGGCGTCGGTTTTCCTGAGGCGGAAGGTGATACTGTCGGCGTTGATCAGCCGGACCTCGACATCGTAATGGGAGGATCCCTTGTACCGTCTTCCCCGGAGAGTATCGGCGGCGGCAACGCCGTCGTAAATGACGTGCTTACCGAAGCCGTCCCAGATCTCCCAGGAGACCGAGTCGGTGAGGCTGTCCAGGCGGAGATGGCCGGAATCGGCATACTTGAACATGAACTTGGTGCCGGTCAGAGCCGTGCGCAGGTATCCCCGGACCGAGTCGTAGGTGAAATCGGCCTCGCCATCGATGGACATGCTGATTCCCGTTACGGGCATAACGAAGCTGCCGTGTCCCTCCCAGTCACCCTCGAGGCCCTCGAGGTCAAACACCGGCGGGGGTTCTTCGGCCATGGCGGCGGCAAGGCCAAAACAGGTAATCAGGGCGGTCAGGAAACAGCGCATATAGTTTTTCTCCAGGACGAACCGACGGTTGGCTTTGGTGTTATACACATTGGAAGCGATCGCCGATCTTTATTGGTCTATGCCCAGCCGGGGCCACAAGGCCTGGCTGATGGTTAACGCAGGTTGCTAAACCTATGTAAGACAATACAATAAATAAGGGGCGCAGGCATCTTTTTTGTTGATAACACCGCCCGTTGTGACTAATTTAAGGGTTCGGAAGGTAACGGACAATGATTTTTGAGGAATACAGTTAATGGCTTTGGAACGAGAGAAGATCGAGCAGATTTACCTGGAAGAGGAGATGAAATCCTCTTACCTGGATTACTCCATGTCGGTCATTACCAACCGGGCGCTACCCGATGTTCGCGACGGCCTGAAACCGTCGAATCGGCGTATCCTGGTGGCCATGAACGACCTGAACCTTACCCCGGGCCGGCCGCATCGAAAATGCGCCAAGATATCCGGTGACACCTCGGGCAACTACCACCCCCATGGCGAACAGGTGGTTTATCCGACGCTGGTGCGCATGGCCCAGGATTTCAACATGCGCTATCCGCTGGTTGACGGCCAGGGCAACTTCGGGTCGGTCGACGGCGATGGCGCGGCGGCCATGCGTTACACGGAAGCGCGCCTGACCCCGATAGCGGTCGAAATGCTGGCCGATCTCGAGAAGGAAACGGTCGACTACATCGACAACTACGACGCCACCCGCAAAGAACCGGTGGTTCTTCCGGGCAAGTTTCCGAACCTGATTTGCAACGGTGCCACGGGCATCGCCGTGGGCATGGCGACCAGCCTGCCGCCTCACAACCTGACGGAAGTGTGCGAGGCGATCAAGACCCTGATCGATGACGAGGAAGTCACCAATGACGATCTCATGGAGATCATACCCGGACCGGATTTTCCCACCGGGGGAATCATTAACGGTCGCGACGGTATCCGCGAGGCATACCGCACGGGTAAGGGCCGCGTGCACGTCCGGGCGCGGGCGCTGGTAGAGATACAGAAAAACGGCAAAGAGTCCATAGTCGTGACGGAGATCCCCTTCCAGGTCAACAAATCCAACCTTCTCGAGAAGATTGCCGACCTGGTTCGGAACAAAGTGATTGAAGGCATCAGTGATCTTCGCGACGAGTCCGACCGCGACGGTATGCGCATCGTGGTGGATCTCAAGCGGGACCAGCAGGCCGACATCGTCCTCAACCAGCTGTACAAACATACGACGATGCAGACTACCTTCTCGGCCATCCTCCTGGGCCTCGACAAGGGCGCCCCCAAACTGATGCGCCTGAAAGAACTGCTCCAGGCATTCGTAAACCACCGCCACGAGGTGGTTGTTCGGCGGACACAGCATGATCTGCGCAAGGCCGAAGAAAGGGCGCATATCCTCGAAGGACTGCGAATCGCCCTCGACAACATCGACGCCATCATCGAGTTGATCAAGAAGTCCAAAGACACGCCGTCGGCCCACGCCGCCCTGATGAAGGGATTCAAACTTTCCGCTCGGCAGTCTACGGCCATTCTGGAAATGCGCCTGCAGCGACTGACCGGGCTGGAGCGCAAGAAAATTCAGGACGAATACCGGGAACTGATCAAGAAAATCGCCCAGCTAAAGGCTATCCTGGATTCGAAGTCCCTGCGGATGCAGATCATCAAGGACGAAACGGCGGAAATCGAAAGGAAATACGGTGACGCCCGCCGCACGGAGATCCAGGACGCCACCGATGATTTGACGGTCGAGGACCTGATTGCCGAGGAGGAGATGGTAATCACGATTTCGCATCTCGGCTATATCAAGCGCCTGGCGGTATCATCCTATCGTCGTCAGCAACGGGGCGGCAAGGGTGTCATCGGGATCGAGACCAAGGAAGAAGATTTTGCCGAGCACCTCTTCATTGCCTCCACCCACGACTACATCCTGTTCTTCTCGAACAGGGGCCGCTGTCACTGGGTCAAGGTGCATACCATTCCCACCGGCGGCAAACTGGCCAAGGGCAAACCGATCGTGAATATGTGCCGGATGGAGCGCGGCGAGTCGGTTACCGCTTTCTGCAAAGTGCGCGATTTCGCGCCGGACAACTTCATCGTCATGGCCACGCGCCGGGGTATCATCAAGAAAGTCTCGCTGGACGCTTTCTCCAACCCGCGGGTCGCCGGCGTTTACGCCATGAACCTGCCCAAGGGAGACGAACTAATCGAGGCCTCCATTACCGACGGCACGTGCGATATCGTCCTGGCTTCGCGCCGGGGCATGGCCATCCGCTTCCCCGAGGACAAAGTCCGGTCCATGGGTCGTACCGCCTACGGCGTGAAAGGCATCAACCTCGGCGAGAACGACCATGTCATCGGGATGGTGGTGATCAGGCGTGACAGCTCACTGCTGGTCGTCACCGAAAACGGTTACGGCAAGCGAACCTCGATCAACGACTACCGCATAACCAACCGCGGCGGCAAGGGCATTATCAACATCAAGGCCTCGGAGCGCAACGGCGAGGTGGTCACGATAATGGAAGTTCTTGACGATGACGAGTTGATCCTGATTACGAAACAGGGTATCGCCAATCGCCAGGCCGTCAAAGACATCACTGTCATCGGCCGCAACACTCAGGGCGTGCGCCTCATCTCCCTCAAGGACGGTGACCATGTCACCGATGTCGCCCGGGTGGCAAAAGAGGAGTAGACCTCGTTTTTGACGATTGCCCGAACATTCAAAGAGGGTGAGCCTGCTGCTAAGGCTCACCCTCTTCTTTTGTAGCAGAGAGAATGGATCTTGAAAGTGTCTTCTAAAAACGAAGCCGGTAGCCGATGCTCGGCAGGATTCCGGCATCGTAGATGTATCCGTCAGCTGTATTTATTATCGGGTTGCTGTTGTTGGTGACATTGGCCACGTTGAGATATAACTCGGAGTCGCCGAAATTCAGGATGGCATGTAAATCGAAACTGGCGTTGATATCGAAACTCTCCGAATTCTCGGAAGCCAGACGGTCAGCGTAATATTCCCCAGTGTACAGATCTTCCACCTTCGGTGCTGATGTTTCGCCGGGCGTGAACCGATAGCCGGATCTCACACCGAGTTCGGCGCCCACAGTAACCAGGGCGCTAAATTCATAGTCGGCCTGCAGGAGCAACTTGTGGGGGGCATTGAGTTCATAGGGTGTTGAAATCCCGGCGACCTCGTTGACGGCGTACGTGTAGCCGTAGAAGCCATAGAGGCTGATCCCGGTGGATTTGATACGATCCATTTCGAAAGTGATGTCACCACCGGCAAAACGCGTCTCTCCCCCGGATTTCATGGCGAGAAAATCGTCTGATATCACCGGCGCCTCGCCACTGCAGTCGACTTTTCCAAAGTCCGGTGTCAGCACCGGCAATCCGGAGACTCTCTTGCCGAAAACGCTGAAACTGAAAGCTCCCCGGCGGTACCCAACCGACAGCAGTCCGGTTTCGACCGGTGAAAGTTTTGACAGGTTGGCCCGCACCGGCACTTGGTAGGAATCGAGAATATTGCCGGCGGGGTTTTCGGCATAGGTGCCGGCATGGATCGTAACCGACCCGCCCTCGCCCAGGTTGAACTCGAAGTCGGTACGGAAAGTGGGGACCGTCGAGCGGCGGAGATTGCCGAAGTACTCCAGGCGCAGGCCCGTACGGATCTTCAGACGGGCCCAGTGGTG
>CAZVUZ010000126.1:0-10319 GCA_964630485.1 uncultured Ignavibacteriales bacterium | reverse complement strand
GTCATTCCCCGCCTGGCGCAGACGGCGGTGCCGGTGCATGCGCTTACCAATCGCGTTTATGTAGTGACGGCCAACCGTATCGGAGTTGAGAGCAACCTGACATTTACAGGGCTTTCGACCATAGCCGATCCGGGGGGCAGGATACTTGCCCAGGGACCGCAGGCGGGGGAAGAGGTCGAATTCGTGACGGCGGACCCGGCCCTGGCCCGGGACAAGATGATTACCGGGCGCAACCATGTTTTCAATGATCGCCGCCCGGAAGAATACACCGGCCTGGTCGGATTGTAGCCGCTGACGGCTACTTGACGATCTTTATAACTTTCCTGAATGCCTCGCCTTTTGCCACGTGGAGCATCTCGAAAAGAGCCATCTCGACACAGGTGATTTTCGCCCCGGCGGCCATCATGGCTTTCAGGCCGATTTCCCTGTTCTGCAAGGTGCGCGAAGACACGGCATCGGCCACGACGTAAACCTCATAGCCTTCCCGCAGAAGGTCCATAGCCGTCTGGTACACGCAGACATGGGTTTCCATACCGACGATAAGCGCCTGTTTGCGCCCGGACTCCTTGAGTCGCTTTACGAATTCCGGGTTGCCGTAACAACTGAAGGACTCCTTGATCATCGGGGCCATGCCTTCCATGGCCGCGGCGACCGATTCAATGGTGTTGCCGAGTTTGTCGGGAAGTTGTTCGTTCCAGAGGATCGGCATCTCGAGAGTCTTGACGCCCTCGATCATCTGAACCGTCTTGCTGTAAAAATCTTCCTTCTCGTGCATGAGCGTGGCCAGTTTACCCTGGACGTCGATGACAACCAGAACGGCATTGTCAGCTTTCAGCATTTATTATCTCCCAATTCTCATTCTGTTCCGGATTTTGATCGGCCCATCAATCAAATCATCGCCGTGCCGCCGTCGGCGGAAATGTAGTTGCCGGTCAACCACCCGGCATGGTCAGCGGCCATGAGCAACACCGCGCCGGCGATGTCGTCGGGCTGTCCCACCCGCCCCAGGGCGGCTCTTGAAGCGGAAGCCATTTTCGCCTCGTCCGGCAGGAACGAGGTGGCGTCGGTTTCGACCAGGCCGGGGGCGACGGTGTTGACGCGAATTCCGTGCGGGCCCAGTTCCAGCGCCAGTGATTTTACGAGGGCGTCGATGGCCGACTTGGAGGCGCTGTGGGAACAGAAGCCCTGCCCCGGGTGACGGGATAGGCCGCTGGAGATGGCAATGATACAGCCCTTTTTCTTTTCGATCATCTTTGGTATGACGGCCTTTACAGTGAAAAATGAAGCTTTCATTTCGCCGGAATACTTGTGATTGAAATCGTCCCAGCTCATGTCCGTGAAGGGGGCGATACGAAACTTGAGCCCGGCATTCAACACCAGGGTGTCGATGTCGCCGAGTTTGGTCGCAACCTCTTTGACCATGCGCTCGGCTTCTTCCTGTACCGTAACATCGGCCTGTACAATCATACCCCTGCCGCCGGCCTTTTCAATGTCCTTCAGAACGGCCTTCGCTGAGTCGGCGCTGTTGACGTAATTGACGGCCACGCCGGCGCCGTTTTTGGCCAGGAGGCGGGCGGTGGCGGCGCCGATTCCGCGGCTGGCGCCGGTCACCAAAGCGATTCTTCCATCAAGTAACATAGTTTAACCTCGATTCTGTTTTCTCTCTTTTCCGCCGCCGCGTGAGTCGGCCGTGATCAGCGATAATATGGCAGAACAATTACTCGACATCAAGAGCGCCGACGAGTTGCTCCAGTTCGAGCCGAGAGATGCGGGTTTGGTACCGGGCCGTGATCAGGGCGATGCGGGCGCGTGCCAGCTGTACCTGGGCGTCCCGGAACTCCAGCGATGTCGATGAACCTAACTGGAATCTGTCCATCTGACGGTCCAGGTTCTGCTGGGCGGCGGTCACGTTGTCCTGCTCAAGCATCATTATTTCAGTGCGTTTCCAGAATGTTTCATACGTCCGGCGGACCAGTCCCTCAAGGCGGTTCCTGGTGTCGCGCAGGGCCAGGGCCTGGTTGTTGGCTTCAATGCGGGCATTTTGCCGGGAAATCTTGTCGCGGAAGCCATTGAAAAAATTGTACGTGAGTGCGAGGCCGACAGTGGCATCGGTGCGCTCGGTCGCGATATCGCCGGTGGCGCCTTCATACTTGGGGCTGACGTTCCGGTCGGTGTAGCCGTAGGAGGCATTCAACGACAGCTTTGGAAGGAAGGAGGCCTTAGTGCCCTGGGCGAAGCGGTCGGCTACGCGTTTGTTCTGTTCGGCCGCTCTCAGGCCCGCATTGTGCTCGAAGGCAAGATCCCGAAGATCTTTGAGGTTCGCTTCCAGTGAAGGAATGACGATTTCACGGTTCACCGTTACCGGCGTGGCCGGATCGCGGCCCAGGACCACATTGAGTTCTTCACGGGCCGTGGAAATTTCGAGCTCCCGGTTGAGAAGGCTCGATTGGTCGTTGTTGAAGGATACCTGGGCATTGAGATAGTCGGTCGAGCTTGATGCACCCAGGTCATTGCGGACCTTTTCTTTGTCCAGGCGCACCCTCGAGATGTCGCGCGACTCGACGGCGACCTCAAGAAGCTGTTCCTGGGCGACGAGTGCGAAGTATGTCCTGGAAATATTCACCACCGTGTTTTCGATCATCCGGCGAGCCTGGATCTCTCCCAGAAGGGCGAGTTCGTTGTAGCGTTCTTTTTCGACAAACATTTTGAAGCCGTCGAAGAGCGTCCAGTTCATCGAGACCGAGGCCCCCCAGGTATCGGTTGCGGCATCGCCGGAGATCGCGCCCGGGTTGGTTTCTTCAGCGGCATCGTTGTAAAGGTAACTGCCGGAAGCATCGACGGTCGGCAGGAGGCCGGAGGTACCGAGGCCGCGATTGTTGGCGGCGGCCCGGGCGTCATTGCGGGCCATTTGAATTTCGTAGTTGTTTTTCAAACCGATCCGAATGGCGTCTTCGAGGCTCATGATATCTTCCGCCTGAACTCCAATTGCAGAAAGCAGGAAGAGCATGGCCCATATGGTGTTTTTTAGCAGTTTCATTTTGCACTCCGTGTCGTCAGTTCCTGTATCGCCGGTTCGAGTGATTCGGGCGTAACATTCTCTCCGGAGAACAGTCTGGCCAGCCGGACTCGAATCGAGCTTACCGCAAGGAATGAGGCCGGCAGGATCAGCAGTAAAATCAGGGTGCCGAAAATCAGTCCGTAGGCGATGGAAACCGCGAGCGGAATAAGGAATTGTGCCTGCCGGCTGGTTTCGAGAATCAGGGGGGCGAGGCCGAAGGCGGTGGTCAGCGAGGTCAGGAGGATCGGCCGCAGACGGGCGATACCGGCATTGTATACGGAATCATAAACGGTTTGGCCCTCGCGAAGATACCGGTTGATCTGGCTGACCAGAACGATACTGTCGTTGATGATCACACCCGAGAGGGCAATGATCCCGATGATCGATAGCATATTGACCTGCAGGCCCTGAATGCCGTGACCCCAGATAGCTCCCAGCATACCGATGGGGATGAGCGAGAAAATCAGTCCGGCCTGAGCATAGGACCGGAAAACCAACACCACCAGAATGAACATGCCGAGCAGAGCCACGGGGAAGGTCTTTACCATAGAGGTCTGCATTCTCGCCTGATCGCGGGACTGCCCCTCGAACGAAGCTTTGACGCCCTGAACCTGTCCCAAAACCCGGGGCAGGACATCAGCGCGAATTTCCTCGAGGATCGGCGGCAGATCGCCCTCGACGTCGGCCAGGTTGGCCTCCACCTTGATTTCACGTTTGCGGTCGAGGTGGTTGATAGTGGTGATGCCACGCTTGATTTGGTAACTGGCCAGTTCGCCAAAGGGATACTCGGCGCCGCCCGGGGTACGGATGCGCATCTGGTCGAGGAAACCGAGAGCCTGGCGGTCCTCGGGACGGTAGCGAACCCAGACCCGGATCTCATCGCGGCCGCGCTGGATACGCTGGATCTCGTAACCGAAAAACCCCTGTCGTACCTGCCCGGCGACATCTCGCAGGGTCAACCCGAGGGCGTGGGCGCGCGGTTTGAGCGTTATATCGATCTCCCGCCGTCCCTCCTGATCCGAATCGGTTATGTCTTTGAGGGTCTCGAAATTTTCGAGTTCGGCTTTGAGCAGATTACGGGCGGCATCAAGTTGACCGAAATCATCACCGAGAAGACTGACCGACACGGGTTTTCCGAAACGGCCGACGCTGCCGAAAGTGATATTCTGTGCTTCGGGAACCGGGACGCCGAGTTCGCGAATGCGGTCGGCGCCGACATAGCTCGCCATGTCCCGCACCTCACCGTCGAGCAACTGAATCAGGAGCCGCCCGGCGTGACTGCCGGATTCGCCGAAATCGTTGCGGCCCATGTCGCGTTTGATGCCGGTTATAACGTCCAGGCCGTCCTCGCGCTTGGCTGTAAGCTCTTCGTTGACTTGCCAGGCAACCTTCTCGATACGTTTGAGGAGGGCCTCGGTGTCGGCTTCCTGGCGTCCGGCCACGAGCGAAACATTGACAGGGGTGGTATCGCCGTCAATATAAGGAAAGAATGTTACTCCCACGAGCCCGCCGCCGATCAGGCCGACGGTTATCATGACGAAGGCCACCGGCGTTACCACCGTGATCCACTTGAACTTCATGGCCTTTCTAAGCAACGGGGCATAGATTCGCTGGGTCAGGTAGGTAATGGCTTTTTCAATGCGTTCGCGGATGGAGGAGACCGTTTGTGCCTTGCTGAGCGCTTTGGAGTGGGCCAGGTGCGAGGGGAGGATCAAGAAGGCCTCGACGAGCGAAAAGAGCAACGAGGCGATGACCACCAGGGCCGCCTGCCACATGAAATCACCCAGCCTGCCGGCGAGAAAAAAGAACGGTACGAAGGCGATGACCGTGGTCAGAACCGATGTCACCACCGGGGCCAGGACCTCTTTGGAACCATTGACAGCCGCCTTGACAGGCGGGACCCCCCTTTCGTAATGGGCAAATATGTTTTCGGCCACGACAATGGCGTCATCGACAAGGATACCAATCACCAGGATCATGCCGAACAACGACAGCACATTGATGGTGATACCGACGAATCCGGCGACAATGAACATCCCGGCAAAAGAGAAAGGAATACTCACGGCGGACCAGAACGACAGGCGCAGTTTGAGGAAGAAGCCGAGGGCAATGATGACCAGGAAGAGCCCGATGAGACCGTTTTTCACGAGAAGTTCGATGCGCTGGCGCAGGGGAACAGTGCGGTCGTCGATGACGAGCGCGTGAAGGGATTCGTGCTCCTCGTTGAAACGAGCGACTTCCTCCTTGACGCGGTCGGCGATGGCGAGGATGTCCTCATCCTCGGTCTGATCGAAATTGAGGATGAGGGCGTTGCGGCCGTTATAGTAGCGCAGGTCGGGAGTGTCAACCCATTGCTCTTTTACATTGGCTACGTCACCGAGGGAAATGACGGTGCCGTCGGAGTTCCCTCGCACGGGGATGTCCAGCATCTCCCGGGCGGTGTAGTTGCGGCCCCAGGCCCTGATCAGGACTTCTTCGTCACGGGTGTCGAACTTGCCGCCGGAAATGTTGACATTGGCGCTGCGGACGGCACTGGCAATTTCCTCGAACGTAAGCTGGTATCGGCGCAGGTCGGATTCGGAGACCTCGATGGAGAACTCCAGACGCGGCAGACCATCGATATCGATCTGCGATATCCCTTCGTTGGCCAGGAGGTCATCGCGCATGCGCTCGGCAATGTACTTGAGATTGTAAAGGTCGGTTTCGCCGTAGAGGACCACCGAAAGAGAGCGGGAACGGAATTTCTGCTCGAAGATGACGGGCTTCTCGGCGTCCACCGGAAAGGAGTTGATGCGATCGACGGCGTTCTTGACATCGGTCAGGACCTTATCGAGATCGGCCTCACGGGTGATCTCGACTATCACCGAACCCATATTTTCCTCGGATACCGAGGTTATCCGGTCAATGCCGCTGAGACCTTCGAGGTTCTCCTCGATTTTTAGCACCACGCCCTCGGCGACTTCGTCGGGAGAGGCTCCGGGGTAGGTAACCTGGACGCTTATGGTGTCCGGTTCTACTTCGGGGAAAAAGGAAAACCTCATCTGGGACAGTGATATGAGGCCAAAACCGATGACGCTGAACATTACCACCGTGGCCCAGATGGGATAGCGAACGAAGAAAGCTATGATCCGATTCATCGATCACTCCCGCTCGATTCGGTCCCGATCCTGGCTATGGCCGGCATTCCGGGCGCAACCCCCTGAAGGGCCTGCACCACCAGGGTATCGCCGGTCGCCAGACCGCCGTCGACGATGACGGTGTGATCCTGCCTCAGCGCTATGGAGATCTCGCGATATTCAAAGCGGCCGTTATTGACCAGGTAGACATAGTTATCCTGGTAGAGGGCTTTTCGCGGCACCACGACCGCCCCGGGAATGTCCTTCCCCGGCAGGGTGGCCTGCAGGAAGACGCCGCTGATGAGTCCGCTGGCAGCGGCGTTGTCGATAGCCACGTAAAGAGGAACCGCCTGCGTGCGTTCGTCGACGGTACTGCCGATACGGCGTATCGTGCCGGTCCATTGTCCCTTCCGCTCGGCGGAGGTCAGAACGACCCGGCCTCCGAATTCGACCCACTCGGCGTCCTCGACCGGCATGGGAATCTCCACCTCCAGGTCGGATAGGTTGATGATCTCGCCGAGCAGAGTGCCGTTGCGGGCAGTGGCCCCGATATTGAGGTTCGTCGTCACCAGGGCGCCGTCAAAAGGCGCATAAAACCGGTGCTTTTCGAGAGTTATTTCCAGGTCGCGGGCGGAGAAATAGAGTTTGTAGACATTGAAACGCGAAAGGAAGAGCTTGATCCTGGAGTTGGCGGCTTCCGGCAAGGGCCCCAGCTTCGTCCCAAAACGGCAAGATTCGAAATAGTTCTGCCAGGTCGGGAATTCATCGGGGAAGTCGACCTTTATCTCGGGCAATACCGTAGCCAGAGCGTTGAGCAGGTCACTCTTGGTGGCGTTGAGCTTCAGTTCCGCCTGACGATCATCTACTTTGACCAGCAGGTCGCCTTCTTTGAACGACTGACCCGGCCTGAAAGATATATCACCGGTCTCGAGAATGCCCGATACCTCGCTGATCAACTGGATGGGCTGAGCACTGGTGACCCGGCCATAGGCGCTGATCCGGGCCGTAACCGTACCCGGCTGAGCAAGGCGGGCCTCGACCACCTTCGCGCGCGATGCCGGGGCGCTCTTCGGGGGTTTGCTGCGCAGGCTCAACATGCCCATCATCAACAGCGCTCCCGCCGCAAGAATGGCCAGGGGAATGATGATCTTGGCGGACTTCTTCATTAACGATCCTTTCTAACGTTCTTTTTCAAATGCCGGTGACCGACATAACCTTCAGATTAGAACAACAACAGCAACGAAGAGTTTCAGTTAGCTAACTCCAGCGGGCTGTTATTCAGTTAGATTTTCACTAATTTTACTCAGGACGTCACGACAAATGCGCACATGTTCCGGGTCGATATCCCTCACTGCCTCGGATTGCGTCTTCAACACGCACCGGTAACATTCGGAGCAGAGCTTTTTGCCGTCTTCTGTCAGGTGAATGAGCTTGCGGCGACGATCCCTGCGGCCGATTTCGCGGTAGACGAGTCGGCGCGACTCGAGAGCATCAATGAGCCGCGTTGTGGTGGTTTTGTCGCAGGGCATGAAATCCGCGATTTCCTGCTGATACATGCCGTCATGGTGCCACACATTGACCATGACGACGAATTGCTCGAGGGTGAGGTCCGCTTCGGTCGTGGCCAGGTGCTCCTTCATGCGGTCGCGCATGGCCCGGCCGGCCAAACCGATACGTCTTCCGAGGATGTCCTCGAGCGGGATTTTCTTATGACTCATCGAAGACAAGCTCCTTGCCGGTCAATAGTTGCATTAGTAACGGTTGCATATGTAACTATTATGTCATGAGAAGTCAAGTAGTTCCCGTTAAGAAGATAATGTGCCAAAGGAGGCAGGCCCGTGCTGACGGGCCTGCGGGCGTGGTGATTTTATTGTACGGCGGCCAGGCCGAGGTTTCTCAGGCCGGGTAATTGTTCGCAGAGGTCCAGTCGCTGGAGGTAATCCATATCGACGGCCGAGTTGGCATCGTCGCGGATCTTGTGCTCATGATCCTCGTTTAGGGCAAAGGCCAGATGTACGGAAGTAAGGACATTCATCAAGGGACTGGGCGTTTGGCTGGGAGTGTAGTGCAGGGCGACGGCTTCGATAATCGGGTCCGGAAGGCCCCACAGGGAGAGCAGATAGGCGCCGATCTGGGCATCGGTGACGCCGAGAACTTCCTTTTCCGCGACATACAGCGGCCAGTCATTGTCGCTGGCGACAGATACGGCCTTCACGAATTCGTCCTGGAAGTGGGTCAGCATGACGAGCTTACCGACATCGTGAAGCAGGCCCGCCATCAGGGCGTTCTCGGTCGATCGTTTGTGCAAGCCAAAGGCGGTGGCGAGCAGGCGGGCGCTGGTACCCACGGCGAGCCCGCGGGAGTGGAAACCATCAAGAGAGAATCCCGGCAATACGGGAGCCTTGAACTGGTTGATGACCCCGGCCGACAGAACCAGGCTCTGGATGGTATCCAGCCCAAGCAGGGTCACGGCGTGCAGGGGGCTCTCGACATGCGTTCGCAGGCCGAAGAAGGCCGAGTTGACCATCTGGAGGATTTTGACGGTCAGGCCGACATCGCGGCTGATTATCTCGGCGACGTTTCTCAGGGACGCTTCTTCTGATTTCAGTTCCTCGACGAGCCGGTTGTAGACTTCGGGCGGGCTTGGCAACGACGTTATGCGCCCAATTCGCTCCTGCAGATTGCTGTCTCCGAGCAGGTCGCGAAGGCTGACAGAGTTATCCAGCAGTTTGAAGAAACTGTCCGGCGGGCACGGCTTGGCAAGATACTGGTGAACATTTCCAACGGTGCTCAGGACAGATCCCCTTTCGATGTTCTCTGAGAGAGCGAACCGAATCGTTTTTGGGTACTGTTCGGCCACGTCTTTGAGCAGATCGGCACCGCTCATGTCGGGGAGGCGGATTTCGCTGATGATTACGTCAATGGAGTCGTTTCGAAGGGCTTCCATGGCCTGCCCGCCGTCGGTTACTAATTTGGCCTGCCACTGATACCTGGAGCCCCCGGGTGCCTGTAGAAGATTACCGACGTCTTCGGGTCGGCTATCGACAAACAGAATCTGCTTGGCGGTCATTCATTCCTCCGTCTTTGCGGCCTGTGGCCGCGTTTTAGTTCTCTAAAGTAAGGCTCCGACCAGACATACGCATGCCTGCATCTTCGACGATGCTGTCATTCTAAGATGGGTGATTCTACATTACGTCGCGCGTGTATGGAGAGACATTACCTCTTGCTAACGATATCTATATCGGGCCAGTTGGCGTGTGTTTTAGCCCCCACTGACATTTTTTGACAGTTCCTGAAAAATCGAGCAATTTTTGATCACGCGCGAGTTTCGCCAAATCCAAATTCGGGACTGGAGTGTCTTCTTAGTGCAGGTGGGTGGGTAAAGCTTGCCGTCCTTATGCCGAATCATAAGAGCATATATTAGTTATGAATAAAAAGAAAAACATGTGCGGAAAAGTCGTCGCAACTCTATTAGTAGTTGTCATGTGCTGGGCGGCCGGGGGAGTCGGGGCAGCCGTCTTCTATGTATCACCCACCGGTGATGACGGCCTTGATGGTTCCAGCGAAGCCAATGCCTGGGCCACCATAGACCACGGCGATGATATATCCGCAATAGGTCCCGGGGACACTATCAAGGTCCTGACAGGAACCTACAACATAACCAGCACAATCCATCTGACGATCGATGGCACCGAAGCACTTCCAATTGTCTACCAGTCTGTGGGCGGTTCGGTTCTTGTTACCGGGAACGTCAAGCTATTCCAGATCGACGCTGATAACATCGTTATTGACGGTTTCGAAATAGCGAATACCGACGACGAAGGAATTGAGCTCAAGGGTGACACCTGCGTTATCAGGGATTGCTATATACATGCTGTGGGTAAAGAGGGGATTAAGATCTCCGGTCACGCCTCTACAATTATCCACAACGTTATCGCCAATGCCGGGGAAGATGGTATCGAAAACGACGGTGACAACACTAATTGCTATGGGAACACCGTCTATGGGATTTCCAAAATTGGAATAGAATACAAAGGTGGTGTGCACTCCGGGCGCATTTTCAACAATATCGTTACAGGAGCGAGTGAAGGGATTCGCGGCCAGGAGGAAGTTGTCTGCGGTTTCAACCTGGTCTGGTCGAACGG
>CAZVUZ010000125.1:0-10353 GCA_964630485.1 uncultured Ignavibacteriales bacterium | reverse complement strand
GAAGGGGATATTTCTGATCTGATTATGCTGATCGATCATATGTTCTGAGACGCTCCGACAACCGTTCAAGGTGGTCCCGACGGCAGTTATGAAACCGTCACTCGCTCTTGTCCACCTTGACATGGATAGGCGGCGCCTCGCCCTTCTTGGGTTCACCGGCGTACACCGTAACGTGCGGGAATGGAATCTCAATGCCCTTTTCGTCAAAGCGCTTCTTGAGACGCCGGTTGAACTCCCGCCCCACTGCCCACTGTCTGATGGGCCTGGTTTTGATGCGGGCTTTGATGACAATCGCAGAATCCGCAAATTGATCCAATCCCAGCACCTCGATCGGCTGCAATATGTCCGAGGCGAAGGTCTCGTCTTTTCGCAGATCTTCGTCAACCTCCCGGATAACGGCCGAGACCTCATCGACGTCTTCCCGGTAGGCAACGCCGATATCGAACACGTAGTAAGAGAAGTCCTTGGTCATATTGGTAACCACATCGATCTGGCCGTTGCGTATGTAATGGACGTTGCCGGACAGGTCACGGAGGATGGTCATGCGCAGGGTAACTTTCTCGACCAGGCCCCCCTTTCCGGAAATTTGCACAACGTCGCCGACGCGGATCTGGTCCTCGAGCAGAATGAAGAACCCGCTGATAATATCCTGCACAAGGTGCTGGGCGCCGAAGCCCACGGCGAGACCGACAATACCGGCGGCGGCCAGGAGCGGCCCCAACTGGATTCCGAACTCGGCCAGGATCATCATCAGCGCCACCGCGGAAATGGCTATGCTCAGGATATAGCGCAAAAGGGAATCGAGGGTATCGGCCCTCTTCCGGTCCTCACCCTCAAGTCCAACCCTGGAGAAGGCCGCAAAGAGGCGGTTGGAAAGCACCCGCGCCAGCTTCCAAACCACAAAAGACAACACGATTATGGCCAGGATTCTCAGGCCACTGGTCGCAAGCCACTGGTAACTTGTTTTCAACATTGATTCGAAATCCATTAGCTTCCCCGATACTGAGATTATTCACTTAACCGCGATAAACCTGAAGATGACCTTTTTCATCCACCCCGCGACCAACGCGAAGGACGGGACGCCTACCGATCACGATTCATTCAACGAGACACGCCCCTGTTTGTCAAGCGAGTTTTCAAGCCTCGACCTGATGGGACATGATAACGTTTGTACCGAATCCATTTGGGGACTATATTGCAGTACCGGGATCTGATTCTAACGAGAGTGCGAAATGACCAGACAACTACTGTCTTTGCTGATCCACATCGGCCTGCTTATGATCCCGTTTGTCTGCACGCAACAGGCAATCGATCCGGCGCTCCTGCCGCGCCTGGTGGCACTCTTTGCGCTCATATCACTATCCGGAATCCTGATACTTGCGAAACTGAAGTCACTTTCATCGGACATTCCCGGAGGCTTGTTTCGACAGTGGGCGGTTTATGCCTTGTGGGGATTCGCAGTCGTTTCTACCATCTCTCTTATCGTCGCCGTTAACAGATCCGAGGCCGTGTTTGAGGCACTGCGAAACTGGTCGTTTGTTGCCCTTTTCACGTTCCTGGCGGTGGCGATTTCCGTCTCTCCCCGCTTGCTATATCAACTGGCCAAAACCCTGACCCTGGTTTCGCTGGTGATCGCCACAATATGTCTCCTTCAATACTATGAGATCTCGTTCTCGGATTACACTGCCGCCGCCGGGCTGGCGCACCGCAACCTGATGGCCTCGGCCTTCTGTCTCATGATACCGCCGGTACTTTTTAACGCCTTGCGGGGAAGGTCGGCGTGGCGCGTCACGGCCCTCGCGGCCCTGGCCCTGATGACCGCCGGAATTCTCCTTGCCAATGCCCGCGCCCCGTGGCTGGCCCTGATCCTGGCAGGGCTGACAGTACTGGTTATCGTCTTCACCTCGCGCAAAGTCATACATCTATCGAATCAACAGAAACGGGTGCTTTCCAGGCGCCTGGCTCTCGCGGTCGCCGTGATGATTCTGACGGCGGCCTTTTTCGGCAGCGACCTTCCTCGTCGCGCTGACACTGACTCCTTCAGCGATCGGGTCGCATCCGTGGTTGAAACGAATCGGGGTTCCATCGCCGAACGCCTGGAAGTCTGGAAGCATACTCTTAGCATGATTGGCGACCATCCTGTTCTCGGGGTCGGCCCCGGCAACTGGAAGATCTATCTGCCGTACTACGGTGGCGGCGCTTCCCAGGACCGAACCGGTGAGGTTTTCTTCCAACGCCCTCACAACGACTTCCTGTGGATCCTGGCCGAGTCGGGGCCTGTGGCTCTTTCGTGCTGGCTGGTATTCTGGCTCTCGATTTTCTATCTATGCCTGAGAGTCATCCGCAACAGCCGCAGTCGCCACGAAATTGTCTATGGCATCATGATGGCGGCCGGTATAACCGCCCTGCTTACCCTCTCCTTCTTCAGCTATCCCAAAGAGCGGGTGGTCCACACCTTCCTGGCGGCCCTGATGGCGGCCGGTGTCCTCGCGATGCACGGTCGTGTTTTCACAACCTATTATCAGCCCTCAAAATGGCTGCCCCCGGTTGCTTTAAGCCTGCTCGTCCTTGTCTCGCTGGCAGGTCTCGCGGTGGCGGCAATAAGACTTGATTCCGAGCTGGAGCTAAAAAAGGCGCTCGCCGCCAGGCAGGCGGGGCAATGGCAGACTGTCGTGCGGCGGATCGATCGGGCCAGATCTTCCTGGTACACCCTTGATCCGACCTCGACGCCGCTTGCCTGGTACCGCGGCGTGGCCAATCATGCCCTGGGCCTCAGGAGCAGGGCCCGTGAAGATTTTAGCGAGGCGTTGAAGGCCCACCCGTATCATGTCCATTGTTTGAATAATCTGGCCACCTGCCACGAGGAAGCGGGACAACATGATGAAGCTATCGCCCTGTACCGCCGCGCTGTTGCCCTTCTGCCGGAAAACACCGAGATACTCGTAAACCTCGCCGCGGCATACTTCAATGCCGGGCAACCAAGTCAGGCTCTGGCAACACTGGAGCGCGTCACCCGGCCCGGGGAGGACCTCAGGTATCAGACATATCTCAGGCGAATCGAAGCCTCGTTAGCGAACGATTGACACTTCCGTCAACTACTCAGATCTGCGCATTTTAATTGACCTGTCCGAGGTCTCGGTCTATCATTATCCGGGACCAAAAAAAGGGCAATACTGAGACATTGACGTGATTATTTATGAGCTACTGAGTGTGGGAATGATCATCCTCCTGGGTCTGCTGGGAGGTAAGATTTCCCATCGCTTCCGCATACCGCGCGTTACGGGCTACCTGCTAACGGGTCTTCTCGTAGGACCGTCGGTGCTCGGACTGGTTTCTTCGCAGACCCTTGACAGCATGCATATGATTAGCGACATCGCCCTGGGGCTCATCCTTTTCGCTATTGGCGGTGAATTCGAGATCCGGCATCTCAAATCCATGGGGCGACAGGTAATACTGATCGGTCTGGCCGAAACCATGGGAGCTTTCGTGCTGGTTTTTACCGTCTCGGTACTCATTACCAATGACCTCTGGATGTCCGTTCTGCTGGGTGCGATCAGCATGGCCACGGCTCCGGGCGTCACCTTGCTGGTTATTCGGGAGTACTTCACCCGCGGCCCGCTCACCGACACTCTCCTGGCCGTGGTGGCTCTCAACAACGTCATCAGCATCATCGTCTTTCACATTTTCTTCGCCCTGTTTGCCACCGCCCACGGAGAGCCGTTGGCGGGCGCCATCCTGGTCGTCCTCAAGGAGGTTTTCGGCGCCATCGCCATCGGCGCCGTGATAGGCGTCCTCATCACGTTCTGGGAACAGAAAATCGATGACCTCTCGGAACTACTTCTTGTCATTATCGGGGGACTTCTTCTTGGCATCGGCCTGGCGCAGACAATCGGTATTTCCTATTTACTGGTCTGCCTCATTATTGGCGCCATCACCAACAACCTTTCGATGATGCACCGCATAGTCTACGCCGAGCTGAGACAGACGGAAATGCCCTTTTACATAGCATTTTTTGTTCTTTCCGGAGCCTCTCTGCATCTCGGGTCCCTTGCCGAACTGGGCCTGCTGGGAGTCGCCTACCTGGTCGCCCGACCGCTTGGCAAGGCTCTCGGAGTACGTCTCGCGGCGGCGAAATGGCCGATTGGCGAGCCGGTGAAGCGAAACCTCGGGCTGGCTCTACTACCGCAGGCAGGTGTCGCGATCGGTCTCGTTCTGATCGTTGCCGACCACTACCCGAAGCTCGGCGAGATGATGGCCGCGGTGATATTGTCGTCCGTAATTGTCTATGAGGGGATCGGTCCCTTCTTCACCAAATTCGCCCTCGGGCGAGCCGGTGAAATTCACCTCCAGGAATAGACCCGGGGCACCCAGGTAAAGAGGTCCGGTGTGACTATCATCCCGCCCCCGGAGGCCCAGTAACTTCTTATTCCACTTCAAGATAGACTCTCCGCAGGGCATTCAGCACAGTTGTGGGTCCCAACAACTTGCACAAATCGGTTGACATTATGGTTGATCTCGCTTAGTATTAATCTTATCAAGTTTGGATGTGGTTACATTCGGCAACTTTGACAGGGCATCAAACAGAGGGAGGGTATCATCTCTGCAGACAAGATGTCTGACGACGGCGTCTTTTTGGAAAGCGGGTCCGGGCCGTTGAATATGGATCTTATCTCAAACTATGTCTACCAGCTATCAGTTCGCAGGAACTGTTATTTACCATACTGCAGATTAATTCGGATGGAGGAGCACGAATGTTCCTTGATATAAAAGAGAGCAAGCAAACCGGTATTATGCAGCTTTGTCTCGTCTTGTCTATTCCCGTATTGATGCTGGCTTCCGGCGTCCTCGCGGCGAGTGGCAGCGGGCGGCTTTTGGCAACGGGCGGCGACGGTGACCCGATTACCTTTGAACTGGAGGGATCGATCGACCGCGCCGAGGTTTGTTTCTTCGACCCGGCTAATGCCGAGATTGGCGGCTGCATTGACTTGGAACGGGCGGACGCAGAGAATTCAGTCATCGGTTTCGAAGACCTGGTTGACGGTCGCATCTACGGCTATTTTGCCAGGGTTCGTTTCCTCGAGAGCAATGAGGTCGCTGTCAGCGACACCCTGTTTTCGGCGAAGAATGACGTCGCTGTAAACATCGACATAGTGAATCCGGCGGAGAAGCCCGTGAATGTGGCCGAGTCGGGCCCGAGCGCACACAGCTACCCCAATCCGTTTAGCCCTCGGGAAGAATTCGCTACGATAGTATTCAGTCCCACCGTCGACGGAGATATCACATTGCTGATATACGATCTCTTCGGGCATCTAGTCTTTGAAGACGTGGTGACGCGGGCCTCCGATCTGAGTTGGGACGGTCGCAACGGCCGGGGCGAGCTGGTCGCCGGCGGCGGCTATATATGCGTACTCAAAATGGGTGACGAGGTGGTTTCCAAACACAAGATAGCGGTGATAAAATGAGTGGGGATAATCTAATGAGGCAGGGTCGACCGCATATCTTCAAAACCATGATCCTGGGTCTGATGCTGACCCTGATGTCCACCGCCGCAGTTCTGGCCGGCGACGCCGAGGGCGGCCAGGCGGGTGAGTTCCTGCGCTATGGCGCCGATGTACGGTCGCTTGGCATGGGGCGGGCCTATGTGGCGCTGGCCGATGACGCTTCGGCGCTGTATTACAATCCGTCCGGGCTGATGGGCCTCAAGCGGGGCTATTCGTTCTATGCCATGCACTTCAAACCGCTGTACGAGAGTAATTACAATTTCTTCTCGTTTGCTCTCAGCCGCGTAGACCCCAATGCCACCGGCCTGACGGACTTCTTCTTCGGTCCCAAAGCTGCCTGGGGCTTTTCCATTATTCATATGGGATCCGACGGCTATGAGCTTCGCGACGGCAACGATGTTTTACAGGGTGAATTTGATATCTACCAGCAGGCTTTCATGCTGGCCTTCGCCCGGGAAGCCAGCGGCACGGCCGGTATCCTTAATTACGGCGTAACGTTCAAGCTGGTCCGTCAGGGCCTTGGCCAGTCACTGGACGAGAATGAAAGTTCCTTTGGTCTCGACGCCGGCCTTCAATTCCAGATGTTGAACCCGCCCCTGATAAAGGAACTTTCCCGGGTTCCGTTGATCGGTCCCTTCTTCCAACTGAAGCACCTTATGCCGCTACGCCTCGGACTGGCCATTCGCAACGTCATTTCCCCCGAACTGGGTTATGGCGGCGAAAGCGACGAATGGCCCACGGCTTTGAGAGTCGGCGCCAGCTACGGCTACCAGGGACGCTTCCTGCCAAGAAACACCCGCCTGGTACTGGTCGGCGATGCCGAGTGGCTCTATGCCGACATGGATCGCCTTATTCGCTTTGACCGCCGGATCGAGATCCACGACGTTGCCCCGGGGGCCGGTCAATACCTCGGCACCGAGTTTCAATACCGCACCGACAAACTCAGTTTGTCCCCCCGCATGGGTTTGAGCCACGTTTTTGATGAATGGACAATTTCGGCCGGTCTCGGGGTGGCGCTCTCGGATGTCGATATCCCCGGCCTCGGTCCCAGTGACCTGCAATTCGATTTTGCCCACGGTCATCACGACAACCTGGCCGACGATCAGCGGATTTCGCTGACCATCCGTTTCGGCGGCAAGCGCGACGCATCGTACTATTACAACGGTTCGGAGACGAAGACCAACCTCTCCCCAACGGTGAATCTCTTACATACCGTGAGCGCGTATCCCGAGAATCCCTGTCTGGTCCTGTTTGCGCGCGACTCACTGGCGCAGACCCTCGATACGCTCAACCGCATGCGTTACCTGGAGATGTTCATCGACCTGTCTCTCGGCAACAACTGGTACCTGCAGGCGCGACATGAACTGGAAAACGGCAATGAAGGCCTGGCCGGCCAGTACGCCAACTGGGCCATTGATGCTTACCAGGAGGTCCTCACCGGCGGAGGCACTGTAGTAGAGTGCGACGAAGAGGATAACTCCGCAGTTTTCACCGATAACCATTCGCTCAACCATGCCGAGGCCCACGCTATCGCCGCCATCACCGATCCCGGCAACGCTGAAAAGCATTGGCGTAAGGCCCGTGATTTGGCCTCAAGCGCTTCGGGCGAGGCCCTTCGAAGCAATTATTTGCAGGGACTTGCCGCGAAGAGCACTGGTGATATTTCCAACGCCATCGAACACTTTCGCGCGGCTGTTAACTCCGGGGGCCAGGAAAAGCGCAGTATGCGAATGCTGTCGCGCTATCAATTGGGCCTGTGCCTGATGGAGCAGGGGCAGACTGACTCCGGTATCGACATCCTCAAGACCTTCTATGAGGATCCCAACAGCACGACCGACAGCCTGGGGCAGCATTATCCGCGATTCCCGGCCTACCCGGATCAGCGGCTAAGCGACGACGCCCTTTACCGGATGGGTGAGTACTATATGGACATGGGTGACGATCGGAAGGCGTTGTTGTCTTTTGGCAACATATGCCGGTTCTATCCCGATCTTGATAAATGCAAAAACAGCGATATTGAGAAGAAGATAAGTGAGCTGACGGACTAGCTTGCAGAATAACGATAACATCAGGACGAGAGGATAACATAAGTGGGAGTGTGTGAAATGGGTAAAAGGCACGCGGGTCGGCAGTGGCTGACCGTATTCGCAGCATCTGTGATGATCATCCTATTGGTTTCAACGGCGTTCGGTCAGGAAGGCGAGACGCAGGGCCCGAAAATTGGCACGGTATCCATTGAGGCCATCGACCCGGCCACCGGGCTGACGCCCAAAGGTGGGATGAACAATGTAGATTTCAAGCTCTCGTGGGAATTGTGCGAAGCCGAAGAGAGCGACGCCAAAATCGAGTGGGTTTCGGAGGAATACCAGGCCTATTTCTGGAATACACCGACTCCGATGGGGGATCCTGAGACAACTGAAAATTTGCCGCCCGACGGAGCCGATTCTTCCGGCCTCACCAATGACCTGGAATATGTCTTCGAGGGCAAAGAAGCCAACCAGCAATGCTATTTCCTTGTCAAGGGAATCTTGAAGGGTGAAGACGGTCAGGACTCAATGGTGGTCCTTTCTCCGGTAAGCATGGATATTTTCCCGCGACCGGTGATTGCCGCGACACTCTGGCAGGACATCGTAGATTGGATTTCGGAAAAGGGCACGAGGACCCTCATCATCATCGCTGTCATCATCTTCCTCTTCCTGGTCGGTCTTTACTGGGCCTGGGGATGTTTCCAGAAACAGGGCAACGGCGTTTTGTTCCCGGCCAAGAGCTCTTCGGTGGAGGCAATCGTGGAAAAGATCATCGGCGGGCCGCCGGATCCGGGCAATCCCGATCATGTACAGATATTGAAGGCCGTCACCCGGTCGCTCGATGGGATCGATGAATACCGGTCTTCCAAAAACGGCGTTGAGCTCTCGGAACTTCCCGCCTACCGTATCATTGAGGGTGCTGTCAACACGTTCATGGCGCCCCGTTCCACCACCGATGAGATACAGGGAACTCTGGAAAACCAGATGGGCATCGAGCTGAAGGAATTACGCACCGACTCCAAAACCGACTGGATCTGGAATATCGGTTATGTGGAACCGTTGGTGGGTCTGTTCGGCACCGTCACCGGTCTGGCCCTGGCCTTCTCGGCAAAGGTGGCCGACCGCGACTCTGATATGTATGCCGGTATTTATGAGGCCCTGTATACCACGATCGCCGGTCTGTTTACCGGTATTGTCCTGACGTTGATTTACAACGCCTGTGACCATCGCTTCCATCGTATCGAGGGAGCCTTCCAGAGACTCGCCACCGATCTCGCCACTCATTTGAGAAAGTAGAGAACCGGTTGAGGACAATGAAGGAAAGGAGTCGCTGTTAATGATCGGCAATATCATACGCCCTACCAGGGAACTGGATATTATCAGCTTGGTCGATATCATTCTCCTGCTGTTGATCTTTGCCCTGCTGGTGCAATTCGGCGGCGAGAGCGGCAAGACCCAGACTCAAGGTAAGGGTGATAAAGAGACGACTCTCATAATAGACATCGCCCGGGGACGCATTTCCGACAGCCCCGATTTGATCCAGGTAAGAGTCGTCTACGATAAAGATACAAACCTGGTGAACTACCCCGAGGATAACCGGTTCGTCGCCCTTCCCCACAACAGCTTCATGGAGATGGAAGAAGTCGTGGAGACGCTGAAGTACGTGGATACGTATCTGGGCGCACCGTTGAGGTATCCGGTTAAGGGTATCGAACTTAAGGCTTCGGGAAATGTTCCCTTCAAACTGGTTGACCTGTTCGTCCGGCAATTCAGTTCCGCCGAACAGGACAACTTCAGCCTCGCTTACCGGGGAGGGAAGTTCAAATGAAGATCTTCCCAAATTCTTATCAGAAGCGTCGACTGGTGCTGTTTCCTCTGATGGATGTTTTCTTTATCCTGCTTATTTTCTACCTGTTCGTGGAGCAGTTTCAGCCGATGGCAGCCTTTGTGGAAGTCCCCCAGAAAACCGGCACCGGCCAGGTAAACGCCGTGGTGCAAATCCTCGACGAGGGGCGCTACGTGTGGATCGACAGCACGTGCCTGAAGTCGTTTGCCGCCGGCGAGCGCCGGCTCTCCGACGAACGCCGCACTGAGTTTCTGAATGGCCTCTCTGAGGACATGGGACAGTTCCGTGCTGATCTGGCGAGGCTTGATTCGACGCTGAAAGAGGAGAAACTGTCGAGTTATTCGGTGTTGCTGCGCTGCCCCGGGGCATTGCCCTACGCCACCGTGAGCAACATGGTACAAGAAGTTGATGAAGTGGAACTGAAACAGAATCAGTACCAGCTTCAACTAGCGGTGCTGGGCGGCGACCCTTCGTCGCTTACAATATCGCAGGGCATCACCGAGGGGCGTACCTATGTTTTGCTCGACTTTTAGCAGGGAGTTAATTCGCGATGCCGCATAAAAAGAAACCATGGATTAAGTGGGTTGTCGGGTTGGCGGCGCTGGCGCTCGCAGTCTATATCATGACTTATGATTACGGTACCGAAGCCATGGGTGTCACCGACATCCAGGGTTGCAACCGCATCACCACCGACTTTGTGACGCTCGAAGGCGTTTATATTTTCGGCCCCGAAAAGAGATTTCAGCTGATCGCCGGCGATGCTGTCAACTGGGCTGCGCTCCAGAGGTTCGCAGCCCTCAGCCCGGGAGCATCGGTCGATCCCGTAATTGAAGTGGAACTCGAATGCAATGATACCCGGTGTGCACCCGCGGGCAGACCCAAATCGTTAATCAGCACGTCCCCACCACAGGCCTTACAACATATGCTTGAAAAAGTCTACACGTGGCGCTTCAGCCCCTATCGAAAAGGTCGCATCCGT
>CAZVUZ010000124.1:0-10397 GCA_964630485.1 uncultured Ignavibacteriales bacterium | reverse complement strand
GACAATGAAAAACCATCAACGAATCCCGTGCTTAATGGTGGCGGGGGCAGGATTTCCCGCCAAAGGCGGACCGACCGGAGTTTATCCGCCTGTGGCGGAGGTTATGAGCCCGATGAGCTACTCCGCCGAAGGCGGACTCCACCCCGCGATCAGGGCATCGCTAAGACCTTACCCAACTGACTAATTCTTCTATTTGACAATGAAAAACCATCAACGAATCCCGTGCTTAATGGTGGCGGGGGCAGGATTTGAACCTGCGACCTTCGGGTTATGAGCCCGATGAGCTACCAGACTGCTCCACCCCGCGATCCAGTTTGGCCAATATAGAATAATCGCATCACATGTCAAGCGTTTGTTTGAGGTTATAAGCCCGATGAACTACTCCGCCGAAGGCGGACTCCACCCCGCGTGTCCGTTATGCGCAATGTGGTGCAATTGCCGGTCTCGGCAAGCACCTATTTGAGATTATCGGCCCGCCAGGGTGGCCTGTGGAATGCGAACAGTACCGCGCGCCCCAATCCCGTCCCCATAGCCCACCGGCATTGCAGCGTAAGCATTTGCCGGAAGCGATCGCCCCGGGGTAGACCGGAGAGTACCAGAAACTCCGGGAATGACCCGAAAAGACGCCAAAAACAAAGGCGGCCACCGGGGTTTTCCCGATCACCGCCATCAATATACCTATCGTGTCAGATTGCGGCATCGCAGTCACGAGGCCATGTTAACAGCCCCATTGCGCTCCTGTAATACCTCAGCGAGCCAGACCTTCCTCAGTCGAGGCCCTCGGCCTCGAATTGATCAAGAGCCTCCAGGGCCTCGGTGGCGTAGACCACCGCCGGCCCGCCGCCCATCAGGATCGCGACTCCGACCGTTTCCATGATTTCCTGCCGGGATGCGCCGGCCGCGAGGGCATCATGAATATGGAAAGCGATGCAGCCGTTGCAACGGACCGTTATGGCGATAGCGAGCGAGATAAGCTCCTTGGTTTTAGTGTCGAGGGCGCCCGGTTTGGCGGCTCCCTGGTGGAGTTTGACGAATCCGGCCATGGTATCCGGGATTTCCTTGCCGAGTTTACCCATGTACTCGCGCAGGACTTTGTTGTGCTTGGGGTAGTTGTTGCCCATGGTGTTAATCTCCTGGATGATAGCAGTTGTAGTGTGAAAAACATACCCCGGATTCGGGGTACAGAAATGCCCTTTGGTCCCCGGGCGGCTCTGCTGTCCGCCCTGCGGAAATATGACGAGACACGAAGGTCGTTGTTGTCGTCTCCTTTGTCGTCGGTCCGTCCCGAGTGTTCTCGGAACCTGACCTCGCATCCAGCCTTCGGGCGAGCCGCATCTTGCAATACAGGGCCGCCTTCGGGCGCCGGGAATATATGGATTTAAAGGTGAACGTCAAGGGGATTACGACGAATGCGGCGTCTTTTTCGGGCCCGGGTGATAGTCGGCCCGGATTGAACGTAAGGGCCTCCTGACACGTCATATTACTAAAGCCCCCCACCGGGAAAATGACAAGCACACATTACCCTCGGCACAGGTCAGCATCCGCCGGATGACAATCGATAGGGCCCGGCTTCCAAGCGGGTCAGGTTGTTAACATCAAGTTACGTGGGGGATGATATGAAATACTCAGTTACTACTATCGTGGCTGTGGTGGCGATAATCGCCATTGCACCGCTGACGGAGGCCGTGACGACAACGGCTGAATCCCATGTCGATCGGGTAACAGTCTACACCGGCGAGGCCCGAATAACACGCACGGCAACTCTGCAATTGCCTGCGGGCAATCATACCGCTGTGTTCAAAGATGTACCGCGACGGGTGTGGGGAGCATCGCTGCAGGCATCGGTCTCGGGATTGGATGGCGCCGCCGTCATCGGTTTGAACCAGCGTCCGGGAACGTTCCGGGAATCGCTGGGGAACAGGATTGCGCAAATCCAGAGCCGGATAGACTCGCTGAAGATTTGGCAACGCCCCGTTCTTGCCGACAGGCAGGATGTTCTAAAGCGGCGGCGGACTTTTCTCGAGCAGATCTCCGAGACCAGTGGCGATATCGCCGCTGATCAAATGCAAATGGGAAGGATCGATGCCGTCGGGTGGAGCAAAGCATACGACTTCTTCGGCGCCAATCTTCAGTTGCTTACGGATTCTCTGCGGCTGGTGGAGCGGGCCCTGTCCGATATCGACAAAGAAGTCAAGGGACTCCAAAAGAGAATCAATCAGGTGAGGCAGGAGGCCCACGACGAGGCGCAGGTCCTTGAGGTGGACCTCAGCCTTCCTGAGGAAGGCCAATACACCGTGGCCCTTTCATACGTCATTGGTGATGTCGGTTGGCGGCCGCTTTACAATGCTCGCCTCTCCATCAACGGTGACAGCCTGGACATCGGCTACTTCGCGGAAATCAGACAGGCAACCGGTGAGGACTGGAATAATGTTTCGATCTCACTTTCGACGACCAGTCTCTCCAGAGAGAACAAATACCGTGACTTCGATCCGTGGAAACTGGACGCCGTCGGGACCCGGCAGCCGCCGACCATAAAGGTTACGGCGGAAAGGGACGTCATAGACAAGTTCCAGGTATCGAATGACCAGATTTTCATTAGAGGAGGTCGTTCAGGTGAAACTTCAACTATCTCAGTTCCGATAGGCGATCCCCTGGGTGGCCTCCCGGCAAGTGTCAAGGACCTGGTTAGTGTTTCCAATAATGCCACTGGATATGCCGCTGAATTTACGGTGATACGCCGCGATACGATTCCCTCCGACCGCGAGGGAAACACACGCGTACCCATTGCACGTCTCAGCCTGCCGGCTACGGTGAGCCTGCTCGCCCGACCGCGACAGGCGCCGGCGGCCTACCGCATGGTGACAGTTACCAACAACGACGAGGCGGTGTTCCTGCCGGGTTCCATGAGTCTCTTTGCCGGATCCGACTACCTCGGCCGATCCAAACTTGACGATCTCGTGACCCCGGGAGAGGAGTTCGAGATCCCATACGGGACCGACGACAACATCAAAGTCGAGCGACGCTACCTGACCCGCATGCGAGAGAGTTCGAAAGACAAACAGCGCCGGTCACATACGGTCGAAATCACGCTTACAAACCAAGGCCCGGTCGCGGCCCGCATCACGGTCGAGGAGCCATTCCCGGTCAGCGAGGACAGCCGCGTGAAGGTGAAAGTAAAGGACATCGAACCCGAACCACTCGAGACGGATGCCGAGGGCAAGACCGTGTGGGAAGTGGATCTGCAACCGGGTGCGAAGAAGATCATTGCGTACAAATACGAGGTCGAATACCCTAAAAATGTGAAAGTTCCTGGATTTTAGCCTCCAGTGCCCGAAGCACCTTCAACACCACTCACAAGAAAAGGGTCGGGCGTTTACACGCCTGACCCCTTAACACTTTATTGGGATGTACAGACCGCCTTCGCCCGATCGGGCGATGAAGGTCAGTCTTCCTTTTTTTCGCCCCGCATGAGAAACTTCCAGAATGCCGTAAAACCAATCAAATAGCCTATCGCCAGGATATACACAATACCCTTGGTCTGGATCATGAATTCCTGCAGGGTGTGGATTGTTTCACTCATATCGTTCGGCTCCTAATGAGCTTCCTCTTCATACTCGGGGTGTTGATGAAATATCGGCATATGCGTTACAATAAACCTGAACGCCACCAGCCCAACCGTCACCACGAAGACCGTGATCCCGACCTCCATCCAGTGGGGTACATACCGCTCTGCCGACGGCAGGTGGTAGTTGAAGGCAATCAGCGAAATATTCAGGCGGTTGAGGACAATGCCCAGCACGGTGATAATAGCCGCGGCCTTGATAACCTTCGGGTTCCGGTCGCGGACACCTATCGCGTAGAGGAAACTGGGAAAAGCCACGAATCCGAACATCTCCACCATAAACCAGAGTCCCCAGCCGGTGAAAAGCAGGTCCCAGTGGTTGCCCATGGCCAGACCGAAGGTCTTGATGGCGAAGTACCCGGCTAAAACCAGCGAAGCGGCTTTGCCGAATCCCAGGACGACACCGTTGCTTCCAGAGAGATAGGCCCCGTCCATCTTGTCGTGGAAACTCCGATGTGACATCGTACCCTCGAAGATCACCATCGAAAGTCCCGCGGCGATGCTGGAAACGAAGAAGAATACCGGCAGGTACGATGTATACCAGAGGGGGTGCAGCTTTGACGGGGCGATGAGGAAGAGGGCTCCCAGCGAGGACTGGTGCAGGGTCGAAAGCAGAACCCCGAGAATGGTCAGCATCAGGGTCAGTTTCAGCGCCCAGGCGCGGACCTTTTTGAGGCCGAGCCATTCGAGGGCGGCGGGTGAAAATTCGAGAAAGAGAACCGTCAGGTAGAGGGCGACACAGGCGCCTACCTCAAACATGATCGACGTTACGCCCGGGGAGATTGCGAAGGGATAAGGCAGGCGCCAGGGGCGGCCGACGTCGAAGAGCAGGGCGAAAACGACCATGGAATAACCGAGGAATCCGGTCAGCACCGCCGGTCTCACGGCAGCGTGGAACTTCTTCATGCCGAAGATCTCTACCGCGGCGGCGGTGGTGTAGCCGCCGGCGGCCAAAGCCACTCCGGTCAGCAGGTCGAAACCGATCCAGATACCCCAGGGGTGCGAATGGGTCAGGTTGCTGACCGCACCCAGCCCGTGGAAGAAACGCATATAGACCAGGGGCAGTCCGGCCAGGATTATCAGGCCCGTGATAACATTGAACGGGCATAGGAGCGGGCGCTTGACGGCGGCGTCGGTGGTATCAGACATCAGGACTCCTCCTTACCCTTCTCGGCCGCTTCCTTGAGAGCCTTCTTAACGGCTTTCTCAACCGCCCAGTCTTTGTCTTTCTTGGCCTTCTCGGTAGCCTGGGCCAGAGCGTCTTTGGCTTCGGCATCCTTCGTCGCGACTGTTTCGGCTACGGCGTTGGTCTTCTCGGCGTGAGCGATCATATCCCGGCGGCGATTGATGACATAAATGCCACCCAGGAGCACTGGCCAGAGACCGATTACCATCGGCACCAGACCAAGGGCGCCCGCCGTGAATTCCGGTGCGGGGGTGGTGCCCAGATCCGTGCGAAGTCCAACCTGGTCGAATTTCTTCGGCGAGAGGTACAGCCAGTTGGTGCCGCCCATTTCATACTCGCCGTAAATGTGGTCGACATAGCGATCGGGATACTTGCGCATGCGCTCACGGGCGATGGTGATAAGGTCCGCGCGCCGTCCAAAAGTCAACGCCTCCATGGGGCAGGCCTCGACACAGCCCGGAAGTTTACCTTCCAACAAACGCGGGTGACACATGGTGCACTTCATCACGCGCGGCGTCAGGGCCTCGTCGTACTCGAAAGCCGGCACATCAAAGGGGCAGGCGACCAGGCAGTAGCGACAACCGACACAGACGGAAGCGTCGTACACGACGGCTCCTTCGGGGGTCTTTTTGAAAGCGCCCACGAAGCAGGCCGAAGCACAGGCGGGTTCGAGACAGTGGTTGCACTGATTCTTGCGAAACAGGGCGTCCTTGCCGTCGATGACGTCGCTGTAGCTGTTGACGACCGTATAGGCTTTGTCGTCCGGGCGACGTTTGGTTTTGAGAACCTCCCGGTCGGTGAAGGGGCGATCCGGGGCGGGCAGTTCATTGACCTTGTTGCAGGCCGCCTCACAGGAACGGCACCCGACGCACAGGGTCGAATCGTGCAGGACCCCATAGGCATTCGGATAGCCGGTGAATTCGCCGTGGGCGGCTTTCGCCCCGGGCGCTGCAACAGCCGCTCCGGCCGCCGTGGCCCACCCGAGAAATTTTCTACGTGATATCGTCATGCGCAGCTCCTTGGCCGTTTCCAGCCACACATTTTCCAGTCGCTATTGTGATTTCTTCGGCGCATGGCATCCCTCGCAGCCTTCCGGTTTCGTTAGACCCATGGCTTCGTGACAACCGATACACTGGCGATGATAGGCGCCGTACAGCCCGGGAGCGTGCAGATTGGCCTCGTTAAATGCCTGGCCGTGGCAGCTCTCGCAAAGCGGCGGCCGCTTTCCGATGGGGCTGTGATGGTGACATCCCTGGCAAACCACGTCCTCGCGGCCGTGGAAATGGGTTGCCACCTTGTTATTCTCTATACGGCTCATGAGAGCCCTGACTATCTTGCCGTGCGGGAATACCGCCGGTTCGTATTTATCCGATAGAATTTTGATCGTCACACTGTCCGGGATGTCGGCGTCGGAGAATGAGAGCCGGAACTCGGACTTCTTCGGCCGGAACTGGTCAAGTGAAGTATATTTACTGCGCGATTTCTCAAGATCTTCCGTCAACGGCCCGGCATGACAGATCGTGCAGGCGTGCTCCGAAAGGCGCCCCTGTTCCATGAGGGCGTGGCACCCGGCGCATTCCATTTCGGACTTTTGCACCTCGTGGCAACCGACACAGCTATGCGAAGAATTCATCTCGTGCATGGCGCGCTGGGCTTTGACCCCGGCACCGGTGGTGTCACCCTGCAGGGTGTGACAGTCGTTGCAGGCCTTGAGACTCTCGTGATGGCAAACGCGACAATTGTCGGTGAACCCCTCGTGGCCAACGTGCGAGAAGGGCACCGTCGCCAGCTTGCTCCCCGCAAGTTCCTTGTCGGCGGCACTGATCAGCACAAAATCCGGTTGATTACGCTTGAGGCGCGGTACCGTCTCGAGTTTCGCGATCGTGGCCTGCTGGGTGGCGTCATGACAGCCGGCGCAGGTCTGGCGACCCTGGTTCTTCTCGACGTGGCAGTTGACGCAGGCCTCGTGGGCTGCATGGCGCAGTGAAACACGGTTGTCGATCTTCTGTGCGCGGTGACAGTCGCGGCAGGATTCTTCCTTGCCCTCGACGTAGACGAGTTTTTGCGCCGTTTCGTCGTATTGGTGATGGCAGAGCGAGCAGGAATCTTTGTGCGCAGCGATGTGGCGGTAATGCAAAGACTTGTCCATCTGCATCGGCTGTCTGACAGACTCGTACTCGGGAGTGCGCTGATGGCATTCGCCGCAGGTGATCGGACCCGCCTCGGCACCGGTGGCCGCCGTCTCTTTGTGGCAGGTTATGCAGTTGTCATGGTAGATATCCATGACGGTCTGGTAATCATCATCGGCCAGGCGCAGTAGTTTTTGCGAGAGTTTGCCGTCGTTATCCTTAAGGTGACAGGTCTGACAATCCTTGCCGGCCGCCTTGAGGGCCTCGGTGTGCATGTCATGCGGAAACACCACGGCGGGTCGCTCGAGAGAGCCGAAGACGCCCATATCGTCGATAACGACCAGGTCCGTCCGACCCTCGGCCGTGGAAGCCGAACCTTCGCCGCAACCGCCGAGCATAGCGGTCGCCAGGCATGCCGCCAGGGCAAGAATCAGAACTCCGGGATACAGATGTAAGTAACGTCGCTTAGTATGCTTCATGCCGCCTGTCCTCGTCGCCTTCTAGTTTCTGAGATCCTCCGGTATGTCCATCACCTCGACCATGATCTCGCTGATGAACTTCACGTGCATGCCGAGATTGTAGAATCCGATCACGTCCTCGATGCCGCTGTGGCAGTTGTGGCAGGGTGTGATGCAGATGCCGGCCCCGGTGGCCTCAAGTTGTTCGGCCTTGACGCGATTGGATAGCATCCGGGAACGTTTCCAGGGCGGGCCGCAGTTGATCAGCCCGCCGCCGGCGTTACAGCAGTAGTTGTGCTCGTAGTTGGGCGTGACGTCGCGGAAGTCCTCGCACATGGCATTGACCACGTAGCGCAGTTTGTCGCCCAGCCCGCGTCCACGGACGGTGTTGCAGGGATCCTGGAGCGTAACCGGCTCCTTGAATTTTTCTTTGACCTTGATCTTCCCGGTGGACAAAAGGTCGTAGTAAAACTCGATGGCGTGTACCATTTCGATGGGGGGGAAGCGCCACCCGAGCCAGCGGGGACCGTCGTATACGGCGGCGCGGAAGGCGTGGCCGCATTCGCCCATAACGATTTTCTTAACCTTCAGTCTCGCCGCGGTTTCCCAGTGCAGGCGTTCGACCCGGCCCATGATTTCGAAGTCGCCGGAATACATGGCCATGTTGCTGTTGTCCCAGCCGTCGGTGGCCGGCATGGTCCAGTCGAGCCCGGCGACCTTCATGATCAGAGAAATATTGCCCAAAAGCTGGGCCAAAATCTTGGGTTCCGGGGCGATGACCGAGTACATAATCTCGGCGCCTTCCTTCTCCAGCGGTATGCGGGAACTGGGGATCTCGGCCTGGGCCTCTTCTTCCTGCCATTGCAGGGTATCGATCCACTCGTCCTGGTGGACCCACATCTGGTTCATGGTCACGGCGTGGCTGTTGGTGGTGTCCTGGAGGTACTGGGGCACGACTCCGAGGAGACTGCAGATGCGCCGCACTGTCAATATCAAATAGGCGATATCGATTCCGAAGGGGCAGTACATACTGCACCGGCGACAGACGCCGCATTCGGTAAAAGCGATTCGCGCCATGTCGCGCAGCTCTTCGGGTTCGACCAGGCCCTTGCGCTTGATCAACTCCCAGAGGGTCTGCTTGACCTTGCCGACCGGGGAGAACTTCGGATCGTTGTCCCGCGAGAGGAAAGTCTGGCAGGCTTCGCTGCAGAGACCGCAATGGACGCAGGTATTGAGGAATATCTTCATCCGGGCCGAAGTCTCTTTGTCCATAACGCGGTTAAAGACCTCGGCGATTTTCTCCGGGGTCAATTGCTTGATCGTCTCGTCGAGACCGGGATCGACCACGTGATTTTCGGGGGCATCACTCATGCTGCCGCTACCTCCAATTGTTCCATTCGTCCCCTTTTACCAGTCTCTGGCATTGCGCACAAAGCCAAACTCACTGCCCATGTAACCACGGGTCAGCGGGAAAAATATCATATGAACCAGCCGGGTAAACGGTATCGTAATCAGAAATACCGCTCCGGAAACTATATGCAGCGTAATGGCCGTCTCGTAATTGAAAACCTGGTAATAGGCCAGGAGCCCGGTAATGAAGGGCGCCAGGACCACCAGCAGGATCAGGTAATCGCTCAGCGACGTCACGAACCTCACCGCCGGATCGGCAATGCGCCGCAGGGCAAAGACCAGTCCGCCGAAGACGACCAGCATGGTCATGGCGTTGGCCAGGCCGTCGGGCATATTCCACCACGCGAAGCCCCAGGATTCCTCGAAGGACATCACGTGACCGAGAACGAACAGCGGGGCGATCACCAGGCAAATGTGAAACAGGAAGGACACCAGGGTGAAGGCCGGGCGCATGCGCATATTAACGGTGCCGTAGGGGGTTAACCAGCGAATGATCGATCGCAGCCCGAACTTGAAACTGACGTACGGGTAAACCATCTTGTCCTTTTTGGCCAGGATGATCATGGAAATGAGCCGGTATATGATTCCCACCACGAACGCCGCGAAGGCTATCCAAACCAGGGGACCTCGGGCAAACTCATACATATCTTTTACATGTCCTTTCCGCTGTGCGGCGAAGGTCGTGGTCAGCCATGCAATTGGCCGATCGGGACGACCTCCCGACAATACTTTCCAGACTCAACATATTTCAACAGCACCTTTTGTCCGTCGGGACTGAAAACAGGCTGCCACATCATATCATATAATTTGGCGGGGGCTTTGCCGTCGACGGCGACGCCGAATTTGCCGTTTTGCTCCGCCTTGGCCATAATCACCCGGCCGTCGGGGCTGAAAATCGGGTCCCAGAGCATGTCGAAATCGACCGGCCACAGGGCGCCGTCAACTACCATGGTCCAGCGGTTGTCGTTTTTCACCAGCGCCGCGACACGTTTGCCGTCGGGGGAGAAGAACGGTTTGAGGACCATGTCGCGGATCTTGAGGTCCCATGGGGTGTCATCGACCACGATCGTCCACGTGCCGTGTTCGGTGGCCGCAACCGCGGCGATGCGCTTGCCGTCGGGGCTGAAACGATGGTCCCAGAGCTGATTGAAGCGGCCCTTCCAGAGCAGCTTGCCGTCCTCGGCCAGGGTCCAGCTTCCCTCATGGCGAACAGGCGTAACAATCTTTTTGGAACCGGGGCGGTACTGCGGCTGCCAGACGCAACCGAATTTCTCATCCCACGACTTACCGTTGACGGCCACACTATACTCGCAAATATCGGTTCTAATCTCCGAGGCGATGTCCTTGCCTTCCGGGTCAAAAACCGGATTCCAGGCATTGATGAACTTGTTGTCCCATAACTCGCCGTCGACCGCAACCGACCAGACACCTTCGAAGAATCCGAACACGTCGGCTTCTTTCAAGGGGGCCATTTGCACCGTCGCCGCCGTCCGGGTGCCATCGTCACTGATACAGAAATCGCGGAGGGCGAGGAAGCTGTTCTCCCAGACTTTGCCATTAAGAATTATGCCGTATTGATTGTCGCGCTTGCA
>CAZVUZ010000123.1:0-10429 GCA_964630485.1 uncultured Ignavibacteriales bacterium | reverse complement strand
TCGATGTGCTCGTCAACAACGCCGGGATATGGGAGCACAACCCCATTGACAATATGTCCGAGTCCAGACTTCGGGTCACCATCGAAACGAATATCTACGGCACCTATTACCCGATAATGGCTGTTGTGCCGCAAATGAAGAAACAGGGTTCGGGGGCCATCGTTAATATTTCATCGACCGCCGGACAGCGGGGAGAGGCGTTTCACTCACCCTATGCAACGTCAAAGGGGGCCGTCATTGCCCTGACCAAATCGCTCGGGGCGGAACTCGCCGCTGATAATATCCGGGTCAATTGTGTCGCGCCGGGTTGGGTCGTAACCGACATGAGCCGCGATGCCCTCAACAGCGATATGGGGGAGACCTATCTGAGCAAGATACCCCTTGGCCGTGCCGCCGCGACGGAGGAGCTGGCCGGGCCGGTACTTTTCCTCGCCTCGGACATGGCTTCGTTCATAATCGGCGAGACCCTCAATGTAAACGGCGGTGCGGTCATGGCCGGGTAGGCGTGAAAGTGAGATGCTGATATGTTGACTCAGATTTTCGGAACGCTCAAGTGCAAAGATACCCAGAAGGCTATTCGCTTTTTCAAGGAACGCCGTATCCAGACCCAGTTCGTCGACCTCAGGCAAAAGGGCCTGAGTCCGGGCGAACTCAGGAACGTCTGTCGCCATGTGCCGCTGGAGGATCTAATTGACACCGAGGGGCGGGAATACGAAAAACGCAATCTGAAATACATCAAACACGATATCGAGGAAATGTTGCTGGAATATCCGCTTCTCCTGCGTACGCCGGTGGTGCGGAGTGAGCGGGGCGTGACGGTCGGTTACTACCCGGAAACCTGGAAGGCGTGGTTGAAATAATTCGCGCCGTCGGTCAGGCCGGTATCACGGCCAGCATGTATTCCAGAAGCTTGATAACACCATCCTTGCCGTTTTCACCGACTTCCATCGGCGGACCGACACAGGTCGGGCAACCGCCACGGCAGGGACAGGAGCGGACATGTTCGAGACAGGATTCAAACAGGGGTTCGTGTTCCGTGAACAGCTTTTCCGAAAGCCCCACCCCGCCGGGAATGTTTTCGTATATGAAAACGGTCGGACGTTCGGTAAACGGCGCCCGCACCTGTGAGATCGAGCGCAAATCGCGGGTGTCACACATCACCCAAAGCGGTGCGATTTTCCCCAGAATGTTAGCCAGGCCGCGAAGGGACCCGCCGAACTGGGACCCGTCAAGTTTCACCTGGTAGGCGATATCTCCGGGAAAGGCGTACCAGAAGGCGCTGGTATGCATCTCCAGCTCCGGCAGATCCAGCTGCCCGGAACCGACATTCTCATGGGTCTCGAATTTGATCTTTTTGAAGAGCACCGTGACGCAGGTGACGGTCACCTCGCCGCAGGTAATAACAGCATCCTGGAACTGCCTTGAGTCGTTTTCGGTCAGCACTTTCAGGTCGGTCTTGGTCTCGGCGTCGGTGTAGTAGTCTACAGCGACTTCCTTGACATAGGCTTTCTTACCGTCCCAGTCGAGTTTGGTGACCTGGAATTGTTTGGCGGCATGGAGATAAATCGCCTCCGGGTGGAGAAAAACCGGGGCGGAGAACCAATCCACCTCGCCGATTACCTCCGAGTTGTTCGACTCATTGAGGATGACGAAATTGTCCGGCGAGGCCGACCTCAGGGATACCTGTTGGGCCGGATAGATCTCACTCGACCAGTGATAGCGGTCACCGGTGCGCCTGAGGATTTTGCTCTCGGCGAGATAGTCTAGAATCTGGTCGGTGCCGTTGTCGTCCAGCAATTCCTCCGAATCGAAGGGAAGCTCAAAGGTGGCGCATTTGAGGTGATTGGTGCGGATGATAAGATTGTCCGGGTCAATTATGCCCGATTCCGGGGTACGGTCGAAAATGTACTTCGGCTCGGCGCACAGGAACTGGTTTATGGCACTCGAATTGGCCACGAGAATCGTCAGCGACGTTCCCGAGCGACGCCCGGCCCGCCCGGCCTGCTGGTGCAAGGAAGCGATCGATCCCGGGTAGCCGACGATAATCGAAACATCCAGATTGCCGACATCAATGCCCAGTTCGAGGGCATTTGTGGATACCACTCCGGTGATGGACCCATCGCGCAGGCCGCGCTCGATGCGCCGCCTTTCATTGGGAAGGTAGCCGCCGCGATAACCGGCGATATTGATTCCGCGGCCGAAGTCGCCTTTCAATTCGCGCTGCAAATAGGTCAGGAGGACCTCGACGTAAAGACGGTAATGCGCAAATACGATTGTCTGGATGTGTTGCCGGAGAAACATCGCCGCCAGTTTCGAGGCTTGGGTCACGGCCGATTTGCGGATTCCCAGCTGGCGGTTCACTACCGGCGGGTTGTACATGATAAAGTGTTTCTCACCCGAAGGTGCCCCATTGTTGGCGACCAGCGTCACCGGCCGGTCGATTATGCGCCGGGCAAGGTCGTCCGGATTGGCAATCGTCGCCGAACAGCAAATGAACACCGGATCGGAGCCATAGAATTTGCAGATGCGTCGAAGGCGGCGAATGACATTGGCCATATGCGATCCGAAAATTCCCCGGTATTGGTGAACCTCGTCGATGACAACGTATTTCAGGTTTTCGAAGAGTTTGATCCACTTGGTGTGGTGGGGAAGGACACCGGCATGGAGCATGTCCGGGTTGCTAATAACAATGTGCCCGGCGGAGCGAATGAGCCGCCGCGCTGTCTGCGGCGTGTCGCCGTCATACGTGTAAGTTTTGATGTCGACATCGAGTTTCTCAACCAGGCCGTGCAATTCGCTGAGCTGGTCCTGGGAAAGCGCCTTGGTGGGGAAAAGGTAGAGGGCCCGGCTCTCGGGTTGCCTGAGAATCCGGTCGATCACCGGGATGTTGTAGCACAGGGTTTTCCCTGATGCGGTGGGGGTGACGACGACGACATTTTCATCGCGCCGGACAGCCTCGATGGCGTCGTGCTGATGCGAATACAGGCGCTCGATACCGCGTTGCCGGAGACCTTCCACGAGGCGGCGATCCAGCCCTTCGGGGTAATCCGCGAATACTGCCGGACGGGAAGGGTAGGTTTTCCACTGCGAAATGTTGGCCTGCAGGTCGGGATCGGATTTGAAGAGATCAATAATCTGTTCGAGATTCATCGCATGCCCCGTTGGATGTCGAGTCAGATCAAACCGGTCAATTGACGACGACAGATGTCACAGAATTTATCACCCTTGTTGTCAATGTCCAGCATCAGCTGACTGTAATAATTGATGCACTTGGGATTGCGACATTCGCTGAGGCTGAAAAGGTGCGCCATCTGGTGTACCGCCTCCTTGAACAGGCGCGGGTAGATCTTGGCATCGTCTTCCGGCAGGCCGTAAAACTCCTGCCGCATGTGATTCAGCGACACAATGGCCGTTCCCGCGAGGGCGTCGGCATATCCCAGGACATAGTTCTCTTCGGGGATATACAGGTCTTCCTCGCAAACGGCAATCACTTTTTCGCGGGGATTGGATTTTATGCGCTCGAGCTTGGACATTATGACCAGGGCGTAGAACTGGTTGCGGATAACGTTCAGCGCCTCCTCGGGCATTTTCATGCCTTTGAGGATATCGACCGAGCGGCTGAAAACCGGTCCGACCTCAGTCGCCAGACGGTTAATCAGTCCAAAATCGGTTTCGCCGATGGGAACGACGACAATTTTCGTTTTCAAAAAAGCCATTACCTCGGTGCCATGGTTTTCAACCGGCCGAGAAGAACCGGCTGTCAGTGCCGTCCGGTGATACCTTTACTTCAACTTTGGTCGCACATTTGGGGCACCAGCCGACAAAGGCCGTCCCCTGTTTATTCAGGTAAATCCGCGAATATACCCGGCAGCACTTGAAATACATGCCGAGAAAAGGTCGCTTTGTCGGTTCTTTCTTATCCATTACAAGTATGCATGATAAGCACTGCACCCGTCCTTGCCAAGCCGTATTGAACGATTTTTCATCGGGCCCGATGTAGATGTGCCATGAACTGTCAGGCCTGCAGGATTTCCAGCTCTTTCATAATCGACACCGAAGCCGAGGAGCCCAGCCGGCTCGCTCCGGCCTCCAGCAATTGGCGGCAGTCGGCCAGGGTGCGGATCCCGCCCGAGGCTTTGACCTCGACCTTTCCGGAGGCAGCCTCGTGCAGAGTTGCCACCTGTTCGACCGTGGCGCCGCCGAAAAATCCCGTACAGGTCTTGACGAACTGGGCGCCGCCGGCGATCACTGCTTTCGTGGCCTCGATTCGTTGCTCCCGGGTGAGTTTGCCGGCCTCGATGATGACTTTCAGGATGACGTTGTAGGGAAGATTATCGCGAAGCTCCTTGATTTCCTTTTCGACATCGGAGAAACGCCCCGAGACCAGCCAGCCGATATTGGCCACCATGTCGATTTCCCGGGCGCCGTCTTCAATCGCTTTCAGGGCTTCAAGAAGTTTGACGTCGGTGCGATTGGCCGAGAGGGGGAAACCGGCGACTGAAAGCACTTTTACCTCAGTGCCATGGAGCTCGGCGGCGGCCGTGGGTACCCATACCGGGTTTACCGCGACCGAGTAAAAATTGTAATGGGCGGCCTCGCGACACAGCCGGAGGATCGCCGTCTCGTCAACCTCCGGATTCAGGGCCGCATGGTCAAAACGGCGATTCAGGTCGGTGAAAATCTCTTCCATGACAAATCTCTTTTCTAATCAATGACGTTATTCAAAAACGGCGCACCCGAAAACTCATGTTCCAGCCCGAACACCTCGGCGATGGTGACCGCCACGTCCGCGAAGCTACCTCTTGTACCCAGATCGATACCGCTCTTCAGCCGGGGACCGTAAACCATCAAAGGGACATACTCGCGAGTGTGATCGGTCGAAGTTTTGATCGTGGGATCACAGCCGTGGTCGGCAGTAAGGATGAGCATGTCGCCATCTCGAAGCTTTGGCAGTAAGTCGGCCATATCGTGGTCGAACTGCTCGAGGCCTCGCGCGAAACTGACCTCGTCATTGCGATGTCCCCAGCTCTGGTCAAAATCCACGAAATTGGCAAAGATCAGATCGTGGTCGGTGTCATTTTCAACAGCGTTCAACACGGCCGAGGCTACACCGGCGTTGTCTTTCGTTTTCACTCTTTGGCTGATACCCCGACCGGCGAAAAGATCGTAGATTTTCCCGATCGCCAGCACTTTGCGGCCGTCTTTGACCAGCAGGTCCAGCACCGTGTCCGAGGGTGGTTCGAGAGAAAAGTCCCGGCGACCGGCGGTTCGTTTGAAACTTCCGGGCCTGCCGACAAAAGGCCGAGCGATAACGCGCCCGACACCATATTCTCCCTGTAGAAGATCCCTGGCGGCCCGGCAGATTTCGTACTGCTTCTCGATGGGGTAGGTGTCTTCATGGGCGGCCAGTTGGAAGACCGAGTCGGCCGAGGTGTAGAGAATAATCTCGCCGGTTCTGAGATGTCGCTCGCCGAGGCGTTCGATGATCTCCGTGCCGCTGGCGGCAACATTGCCGATGGTTTTGACCCCGGCCAATCTTTCGAATTCCCGGACGAGATCTTCGGGAAAACCATCGGGAAACACGGGGAAGGGGTAGGGCAGAACGATGCCGCCTATTTCCCAGTGGCCCGGGGTGGAATCCTTGCCTGGCGATTGCGCGGCCATTTTGCCCCAGCAACCACGTGCGGAACGAACTGGCTCACCGCCCTCAATGGGTACGATATTGCCCAGACCCAGCGACCGACAGGTCGGCATAGCGAGGCCGCCGGCCGCGGCCGCGACGTGTGGAATGGTCGCCGCACCCCGATCACCATAGTCGGCGGCATCCGGCAATTCGCCGACGCCGCAGGCATCCATAATGATTAAGATAACGCGATCTACTGACATGTGGCCAATTTACCGGCCTTACGGAGACTTGTAAACAACTTCATTGCCGGCGGCATGAAGAAAGCCGGCCCCCGAAAGGAGCCGGCCTTGCTTTTCGCACAACTAGTTTTGTCTCGCCTGCATAAATCTACAGGGCGGATTTCTCGACCAGGCGGAAGTCGACCTTGGATTCGGTGCTGATGGTGTAGGACTCCTTCTTCCCCTCCTTGATGCGCACGCGTTCGCCGACCTGGCTCCAGTGTTCGCGTTGCAGGACGATCAGGCCCTCGCGATAGGCGAAGTAGAAGTTACCCGAGGCATGGATGCGATCTAGTCCCTGTCGCTTGAGGGGGTCGCTTTCGCTGGGCTCTACCGGTATGACGAGGTTGCCGTCGTACTCAATCAGGGCGCAGTCGTATCCGGCTTCCCGTACCATGGCTTTGATCTTGAAGGTGATGGAGGCATCGAGAGTTTCGTCCGGCAGCAACACTTTGGTCGTCTGGGTCCAGCTGTATCCCTGGGATACCTCGCCTTTCGGGAATACCGGCATCCCCTGCTCGTAGTAGTTCTTGAGCCACTTGGCCGCGGAGGAACTCTCCTTGGACAGGAATTCCATGTTTATGATGCGGCCGTTGGGCTCGGCGGTAATCAGCGTAACGCGGGTGGTCACGGAGGTATCCACCTTGGAGGAGTCATCCTTGTTCCTGACCTCGTAGTACCACATGCTGCTGTCAATGATTTCGGCGGCGCCGGCGGGTTTGAGAGCGCTGACGATCTGCACGACTCGAGCGTCATAGCCTCGGGAGCCTTCCTCTATAACGGAGTCGCCGGAAACGACCTTCCACGAGCGTTTGGAGTGTTGTTCATATGCCGTCCGCAAACCGGCTTCATACTTGAACCGAAGGCTTATTTTTTTATCACTCTGGGCGCAACCCAGCAAAAGGGCCGCACACAGGAGTATGCTTGAAAGGGCGGTGAGGGTCTTCAATTTTTCTCTCTCCAGTCTCTGGTTCTCAATATCCGGCAAGCGACGACGGCCACATGTCGGCCATCCCCGAAAATCTTCCCAACAGCCCCGGCGGGCTCAAAAGCACCATACCGCGAGCGAGCCGGTAATTATCGTCGTCCGTGACGTATTCTCGTTCGATTTCAAGTGAATTGACGACGGCCGAGGTGAGGATGATCTCGCTGTCGTCCGAGCCGGATGTGGTCACCGGATCCTGCCCCTGGCCGATTATGATGGCCGAGGCGAGGATCGCCAGTGATGCTGCGAGGGATACGAAGGCCCTCATGAACGCTCCCCGGCGGGCGCTTGCCGCTCGCGCCGATGGTACGTTATGGCCCTCGTAGGCCGCGTTCTCGATCGTTCGGGCCAGGATCAGGTCGGATGTCTCCGACCAGTAATCCCGGCCGGGATCGATGGTTCTGGTTCGTTGCAGAAGCTCCTTGAGTTGCCGCGTCTCAGTGTACTGAGCCCGGCAGGTGGCACAGCCTTTGAGGTGCTCTCTTACCCCGGCGGCTGTATCCGGTGAAAGTTCACCGTCTACCAGATCATCAAGGAGCGACAGAGCGTCTCGACAGGTCATTTTTGCTCCCTTTCCCTGAGTCGCTGCTTGAGTATTTTTTTGAGTTTGCTGCGAGCGATGTGGAGATTCGAGCGAACCGTTGCCTGAGGGCATTCGAAAATCCGGGCGATTTCGGCTTTGCTGTAGCCTTCGATGTCGTGCAAGATGGCGGTGATTCGTTGTCTCGGAGGTAACTGGTCCAATGCCCGCGTTATCTCCTCCATCAATCTCTTGTTTTCGTACATCTTGTCGGGGGTGGTGACCCGGCGTGACAGATCCAGCTGGACACTGCCCGGCAGGGATGAGGTGTCTTCACCGATTCCGCTGTGACCCTTGCGCTTGCGCAAAAGGTCGATGGCGTAGTTGGTGGCCACCCGCAACAAAAACGTCGAAAAGTAGGTTACACTACCAAGCTCCTCTCGTTTGCGGTATACCCTTACGAAGGATTCCTGAACGACCTCGTCGGCATCAAGATGGTTACCCAAGATCCGAAAGGCCAGCGAGTATACCTTGTTCTGAAACCGAGCCATCAACTCGGCAAACGCCTGCTGGTCGCCTTTTACAAAGCTTTCTACCAGCTCGGGGACCGTTTTTTCCATACCCCGATTGTTCTTATCTTCTTGCAAAGAGACGAATTACCACCAAAGTTGTTTAACAGCGAATACAAAAAACAGGTTGATTGTATAACTTTCAAAGCTTATGCTTACCCCTGCCATTTGTCAATCTTTTTTTGGCGCAATAACTTACGAAGATCGACAGAGCTTTGACAAAAGAGTTTATTCAGAAGAATCGGTACAAGTTTTTTACCATCGGCGCAATCGGGACCTTCATGGGCACGCTCGATGGCTCCATACTGAATGTTGCCCTGCCCACCATTGCCGGTGAACTTGACTGTTCCATCGACACCGTTGCCTGGGTAATCCTGGCTTACTCCCTGACCCTCGTATCCTTGATGATGGTTTTCGGCGCCTGGACCGAGCGCAAGGGCTATGCCTTTGCCTATAAATTTGGATACACGCTCTTTATTACCGGTTCGATCCTGTGCGTTTTCGCCCAGTCCATCGGGACGCTGGTTGTCGCCCGTGTAATCCAGGCGGTGGGAGCGGCTATGTTCCAGGCGATTGGAACCAGCATGGTCACCACCGTTTTCCCACCCGAAGAGCGGGGCAAAGGGATCGGGATGATGGTAATGGTGGTCTCAGCGGGACTCATGACGGGGCCGCCTCTGGGCGGATTTATCCTGGATATCTGGCCCTGGCAGTCAATCTTCGCTATCAATATTCCGATCGGCCTGTTTGGTCTATTCCTCGCCTTCATGTATTTTCGAGATTTCCCCAAACCCGACGGCCACCGCAAAATGAAGTTGGCGGGCGCCGTGGCTCTCGCCATCGGGCTGGCGGCCGGTATGTTCGGTCTGTCCCTGCTGGATAAATATCCGATCAGTGATCCTCGGATCCTGAGTCTGTGGGGTGTCGCGGCCGCGGCTTTGTTGGCCTTCTTCTACTTCGAGGGAAAACCGGAGAAAGCTCTGATCGGTCTCGATATCCTCAAGAATCGCCAGTTCACAACCGCCTTAACGGCTATGCTGTTGATGTTTATGGCCATGGCCGGTTCGTTAATCCTGATCCCGTTCTATTTGCAGAACCTTTTGGGGATGCCGCCCCGGACAGTAGGCCTGTTTTTGATTCTCCTGCCGGTCCTTATGTTCATTCTGGCGCCGCTGTCCGGAAGGGTCTCGGACAAAATCGGCTATCGCTGGCTTACCGCCGGGGGCATGGCCACCCTGGCGGCCGGATTGTACATGGTCTCGGGCCTGAACGAGGCTTCAACCACACTTCAGATTATTCTCGCCCTGATCGTGGTCGGTGTCGGCATCGGCATTTTCAGCACGCCCAATACGTCGGCCCTGATGGGCTCCGTCACCGAATCCCAGCGGGCGGTTACGTCGGGCATAATCTCCACCAATCGCAATATCGGCATGGCCATGGGAATCGCGATCTCAACCGCCCTGTTTGCCTTTTATGAAAACCGGTTTGCCGATTTAACTGATAAAGACACTGTCTTCGTGGCCAGTTTCGAACGGGTGGTCACGATTTTCATCGTCCTGGCCCTGCTGGGGGCGGTTGTCTCACTGACGCGCAAAAACCGCCTTGACTGAGACGGCAATAAAACTGTTGACAGATCGTCGGATATTGGCTAAAATGCGCCTCTGTATGGGGCCATAGCTCAGCTGGGAGAGCGCTTGACTGGCAGTCAAGAGGTCAGGGGTTCGATCCCCCTTGGCTCCACCAAATTTCCGACTCCCGCATAGCCATCAAGGAGATGCGGGAGTTGCTGTTTCCGGTCCATCGGGGAATGCCCGGACGGGCCGGCGGAGGGACAATGAAACGTCAGAAATATCCCATACTCGAATTCGACCCGTCCCGGGAAGCGATAATCGAGCCGGACCGGCGCGACAAACCCATTGATGGGCTCTGTCACGCGGTCATATGCTTTTTCCCGGAAGTGATCGACTCTATCCGCGACGCCGAAGGCACCGAGGTCATATTCGAACGCCACTGGGAATCCGGGGCCCGCTACATGTATCGCATCGAAAGGCAAGGGCAGCCGGTGGTCGTGTTTCACCCGGGCGTGGGGGCGCCGCATGCGGCCGGGATGCTGGAATACGCCATCGCTCTCGGATGCCGCAAGTTCATTGCCTGCGGCGGGACCGGGGTGCTGGAACAGGATCTCGCTGTCGGGCACCTGCTGGTGCCGACGAGCGCTGTGCGCGATGAAGGGACCTCGTACCATTACTTGCCGCCGAGCCGCGAGGCAGCGGCCTCCCCGGAGGCAGTGGCGGCTATTGAGGCCACCCTTCGGGTGAACGAGATCGAATACGCCCTCTGCAAGACCTGGACCACCGACGCCTTTTTCCGTGAGACCGTCGACAAGGTGCGCCTGCGAACGGAAGAGGGCTGTCAGACGGTCGAGATGGAGGCGGCGGCCTTTTTCGCCGT
>CAZVUZ010000122.1:0-10509 GCA_964630485.1 uncultured Ignavibacteriales bacterium | reverse complement strand
TATTCAACGAGCCCGGTTCGGGACAGCACGTTCACCAATTCCTGGCCGACAGCAAGGGTTCCGTCTTCTTTGACAAGAACGGCCCGGCGCAGTTCTCGGAAATTGGCCTGCACTATATCGGCGGCCTGCTCAAACACGTTGACTCGATCCTCGCCTTCTCCAATCCTTCCACCAACTCCTTCAAACGGCTCGTGCCTGGGTTCGAGGCACCAGTGGCGGGAACCTATGCTGTGGGCAACCGCACCAGCTGCATCCGTATTCCCGGTTACCAGCGTGAGCCGAAGACCATGCGCTTCGAGTTCCGCCCCGGTGATGCCACCATGAACCCGTATCTCGGTTATGCCGCGATGCTGATGGCGGGAATCGACGGTATCAAGAACAAGATTGATCCAGGCCTTCCCCTCGACAAGAACCTCGACATGCTTCCTGCTGAAGAGCTGGCGGCAATCCACCAACTGCCAACATCACTGACAAAGGCACTCAACGCCCTTGAGACGGATCACGATTACCTGATGCAGGGGGGCGTGTTCACCGACGATCTGATCGAGAGTTGGATGAACCTGAAACGCAAAGATGTCTCGGCGATACGTATACGACCGACAGCGCATGAATTCGAACTCTACTACGATATTTGATCGAGTTGCATCGCGCCGACGATCACACATAGAAATGGCAAAAGCCCGGGTACCAACAGATATCCGGGCTTCTTCTCTGGCGCGGCCCTTCAGCCGGTTCCTCCGTTAAGAACCTCATGGGGCCATGCCTCAAGCGCCGCAGTGAGTATCCGCAGGGCCTCGGCGTACAGGACCTCAGCCAGCACCCGGTTGAGGGCCGGACGAATTTCTGAGTTGCCCGCCAGCCGTTTCCAGAGCAATGTCACATCACCACCACCGGGCGGATCACCGCCGTAGTATTCATGCAACAGGCCCAGTTGATCGGCATGCGCGATTACCTGGCGCAGAAGGGATAAGGCCTCCTCCTGCTTTTCCATGAGAGGGCCCAGCAGACCATGCAAAGTGTCCTGGGCCTCGTGAAGGCAGAGAGCGGCCACCGCGGCCGAAGCCTTGCGCCTCGAGAGACGGCTATCGATGGTGTACGACTGGTCGAACACCCCCTCGCGGGCTGTATCAAGAACGGCCCTGAGGCCGGCCAGCCGCGACACCGAGGCATGGTTGTGTTTTGTCAACACCGTCTCGGCATCGGTCAACCAGGACCGGCATTCCACAAGGAAACCTGACGAGCGCGACTCATAGTTCGTCACCAGAGCCGGTACCAGTTTCAGGAGACCCTGAAGATCATCCGTAAGAAATGTTCTCACTGTACCCTCAAAAGTTGTTGCGAAAGCACCGTGCGGCTATTCTGGAACCAGAATGTCCCGTTCGTCACCATCTTGCTCGATCTTCGTGACTTCCACCCCCTCTTCGCTAATCGACAGCTTCAGTGTGAAGAGATAATCGCGGTTCTTGATTTCCTTGATCTCATGGGTCAGAGCCGACACCTTGATCCGGGGCGGCGCCTTGCGCGTGGCAATGAGTTCACCCTTCAGCTTCTTCTCGATACCGGCTTTAAGCAGGGCAAGCTCCTCGGGATCAACCTTGTTGGATATGTCAAGGCGCCCGATTTTCTTCACCGAACGGACGGCCTCGTGGGATAGCTCCCGGGCAATGTCGGACATCGACACCGGCCGCGCGAGAACCGCCCCCATGCCCTTCGCGTGAGTTGTCATGTTCTTCTTGAAATCGGTCACTTCCGCCGGCTTCAGTTTAAGATTCTTCTCTGCCAGCTCGGCGGCGACGATATCTCCGGCGATTTTGGCCACTGCGGCCGTATCCAGGCGATCGCGGGCGGCCGGATCGTCGTCCGGCTCTTCCTCGACATCCTTGATGATTACCGGACTCTCTATGTCTATTCGGGGCAGCCTGAAGCGTGGGGCCGGCATGCCGGAGAGCAGGGGGTGGCTGCTGTAGAATTCAGCCACCCGCACTGCCTCCATGTCGGCCTGTAATCGAGCATTGGTTATCTCCGCCAGAAGCTTCCCGATGTAATCAGACAGGTTTGTCATGGCGTTCTTGCTCCTGTGTCATTAATCGTCACTCTCGCGTCGGTTCGCCTATACTGATCGGTTGCGCCGTAATAACATCCTCTAGGATGCCGAGCATGCGCTCCATCCCGGCCGGCATTTCATCCTGAACGGCTTTGATGTGGACTGCCATCGAATACGTCCGCTTGACATTGCTGCCCTGCTGCGTGTTCCTCTGGTATGAAGTATTCACCTTCAGACCTACCGAGGCCACGAAGGGATACTTGTACTTGGCCGAGAGCGATGTGTCCATTTGGAACCGCGAGTCGGTCTTCTTGTAATGCATGCTGTTGATCTTGGCATTGAAGTCGATCGTGGTCTCGTCTATACGAATAAACGGTATGGGTAGGATCGTCAATATGGGAACACGAATCTTCTGTATTTCCCACACGGCTGGTACGGCGGCTTTGGCCGCAACAGCCGGTGTTATCACATTACCATCAGCATCCTTGACCTCCGCCTGCTCGTCAACCTTAGGCTCGTAGGGCTTGGTTTCCTTGGGATACTGGAACGTGACGTAGATGGGTTCACCCGTTTCGGTGGCCTCCATGTCCTGCTCGTCGGTAGTTTTCTTGAATCCTACCTCTTTGATAAAGTTGACCGTCGACATGGCCGCCTGGGCCTGGGCATTGATGACCGCCACCAGCGGTCCGCCAAGCATTGCCTCAAAATCGATGCTTGACAGTTCTTTCGCTCCATTTGACATAATTCACCTCCTATAAATTGAACCAGCAGTCTCGGCCAGCTTCGTAAATACGCTGACCGTCTGTCGCTCTCTCCCGCCTAACCACAATCTGACTGTATGATGTATCCCTCCCTTCGTCGAACCGACAACCCCGTGCAGCATCAGGTACGTGGATTGGAGAATCCTCGTAAATACCGTACCATCCACCGCAAGGAATCGGCCGGGTAGAGTGTGATGAACTTGTTTCTTTGATCAGTGGCCCGTTACAGCGGGTCGTCGGTCAAGGTGCAGATCTCAGTTTGAGAAATTAGAATGCCACGATCCTTAAGACATTCTTAACCAATTCGATTTTGTTTGTCAAGAGGAAAAATCGTTCCGGCACAGACCGGCGGAAATGTTGCACTCTATCGCACGAGGTCGAACTGCTCGATACGCCGACAGATCTCCCCCGCGATTATCCGATGCCCTTGCTCGGTGGGATGGCAATGATCTATGAAGAGGCCGTCCCCGCCCATCATATCGAAAATCCGACCGAAGTCGACTACATAGACACTCTTGAGCTCCTTAAGCGAGTCGATCCGATCGAGATAGTCATCCTTGATCCTCAATGAGAAGAAGTCCGCCTGAAGGGCCGAATCAAGGTATCCTCTGGCGGTCAGACTGTCAAAAGTTGGCAGTCCGACACCGGCGCCATCAAGTTGATTGATCCCGAGGTTGAACAGGAAAACTGCCCCCGCCGCCGCCCGGGCCGGGGATGGTTCCGGCGGTAAACTGCTCAGAAAGAACTCCCGAGCCTTCTGTAACATATCGCGCGCCTCAGCGTAATGCGACTCCCGCCACAGCGCCACGCCCAGGTTATTGCAGGCCACCGCATCCCCCTCCTCACAGGCGCCCGGCCCGGAATAGCGCTTTCGGGCCTCAGGCAACGGAAGGTCGTCCTCGTAGGCAGAAGCAAATACCAGTTTCGTGAATTTATCGGCCCGGTCATGAATCGCGGCCGGGCCTTCGGATTCGAGGCAATAGCACACCTCGCGGCTGAGTATCTCTGCCATTGCCGGAGGGAGAATGAGTTCGCCATCGCCGCCGCTGACGTTGGTGAAAACTTTGAACTGCAAACCGGCCGGCCAGTTGAGCGGCACCGGCGGTTTCAGGATTATCAACGGGCACTCGCGATCGGCGCATTCGGTGGCTATGACGCGCAGGTTCTCCCCGAACCGTTCCGCTGAAACCCGGACGCAAAGTTCATCGGGACCGTTCCCGTGCGGCTTTGGCAACTGCATGAACATCGCCCGGAGCATTCGATATGTGGCCGTTTTTGCCAGACCTTTGCGCAGAGACTTCAGACTCTGCCTGTTGAGCAACTCCCGATCTGAGAGCGATCCGGAAATCGAGGCATCGTTGTTGCCACAATAGACAATCACCATGTCCGGCTCGTAATCCCATCCGCGGTCGGAAAGGAAACAGCGAATCTGCTCACTGCTGTACCCCGAGACGGCGGCGTTGATCACCTCGACCCGTTCCGTGCCCACCGCCCGTCCGTTCAAGGAACGCTCCAGCAACGCACCGAAACCCTGATGGTACGACTCCAACCCCAGGCCGACCGGCGAGGAATCGCCCAGAAGGAGGATACGGAATACACCATCTGGCTTTTCGATGTTCACCGGTGGTCCAATAAGATGTTGTGAATTGGTCTCTATGAAGGGCGACGAAATCCCTGCCTTGAATCGCCAGAGTAAATCCGGATCAGGTTCGTGCCAGTCGAAAATGGAGCCGAAGAAGGTCGTCTGCCAACCCGGGTGCGGCGCCGAATCGACTTGAAAGCGCTCAAAAAGAATCCTCTCGGCAAACCGGCACACGGTCTCCGTCACCGTGAGAAATACGGCAAAGATTATGATGCTGAACAATATCTTCCGCGTCATTGGCCACTACCATCCTGCAGGCTGAAAACGTCGACGATCGGCGCCGACGCCCGCCTGGGGCCAATTTAGGGGCATCAGGGTCGGCTGTCAACGCCGGTTGCTCTCGACCGCTCCAAAAGATACCGGAACCGACACAATCCCCGCTTGTTTCAATAACGTGATTGCTTATAATAGATCCTCGCCGGCCCGGCCTTCTCGCGGATGCCGATGCAGGAGGACTGCACGTTGTAAAACAGGGACATGACGTTTCTAAAGATATGAATTGGAAAACCGAAAAAGCCAATATGCCGTTTGACGTAAAAGACTGTACCCTGATTACCCGTATGGGCGGCGTCTCGACCGCCGTTAACCTGCGGGACCTGCGCGAAGGCGTGGCTAATTGCTCGATTGAATGCCTCTTCCACCATTTCTGCGAAACCCCGATCCGACCCACTTTTGACGATCCGGAGTTTCGCAATGACTTCTCGGTGTGGTCGGCGCGCAACCTTCGCGATCGCGTCCTGGCCGAACGTCTCGGTGTTATAAACCCATATTCGTTAGACAATTTTGAGCACTTACGTGAAGTGCTACTTGAAGTCATGGACGATCGCTTGATGGAATTGCCGACGATGCCACAGGTATCCCCCGGTGATGACTTCCGATTCATGCAGGCCGTTACGGTGATTTTCGACGCCGGTATCAGCCTTGAAACGCCGGCCGACCTTGTCAAGCGGCTTCCGGAACTAAGCCACGGCTCCATATACTACCACTTTGTTGAGGCGCGTCGCCGCACTCCGGAGCGGCTTGATGATTTCTCGACCTGGCTGTCGGGTTTTGGTGAGGGCCCGGAAGAGCTGATTACCGCCCTGCAGTCAATCGACTTCTACTACCTGACCCTGCCGGAACTCAAGGATACGCTGGTGGGAACAATCTGCCGCGATTCGATCGAGGTAGCCCATGAATAGCCTGTCCCTCAGCGCTTACGAACAGGTCGTTGGATCGGTGGCCGTGTCCCAGCTCCGGCAGTTGGCCGGCAACCTCAGCGGGGCCCGGGTGGTGCATGTCAATTCGACCCGTGAAGGAGGCGGGGTAGCGGAAATCCTGAACTGGCTCGTTCCCCTCATGAACGACCTCGGGCTGGAGGCTTCCTGGGAAACCGTCGAAGGCCATGCCGCGTATTTCAACGTCACCAAAGCTTTTCACAACGGTTTGCAGGGAAGCCCGGTGGTTCTCTCCCGGTCCATGCTCGACATCTACGAGGAAACGGTCGCGGCGAACCTCGAGCGCCTGGGACCAATACTTAAAGAAGCCGATTTCGTTTTCATACATGACCCTCAGCCGGCTTTCCTGATGAACCTCTGCCCCGACCGGAAGGGGCACTGGATCTGGCGCTGTCATATTGATGTCAGCCGGCCCATTCGACGGGTGTGGAACTATCTCAAGCCCATCGTCTCGCAGTATGAGGCATCCATCTTCTCGATGCCCGATTTTGCCCGACGCCTGCCACGCCCGCAATTCATCATTGCCCCCAGTATCGATCCCCTGAGTGACAAAAATCGCGCTCTCGATGGCGAGGAGATACAGCGGGTTCTGGCCCGCTTCAACCTCGACCCAAAGCTCCCCATCCTGACTCAGATATCGCGGTTCGATCGCTTCAAGGATCCCGTTGGCGTAATCGGGGCCTTCAACCTGCTCAATGGCTCGGTTGACGCACAGCTGGTTCTGGCCGGTGGCGGAGCGACCGACGACCCAGAGGGCGAGGCCGTTCTTGAAGAAGTCAAAGAAGCCGCCCGGGGCAACGAGAATATACACATTCTCATGCTTCCGCCGGATGCTCACAGGACGATTAACGCCCTGCAGCGGGCTTCCAGCATTGTCATCCAAAAGTCCGTACAGGAAGGTTTCGGCCTGACCGTCACCGAGGCCATGTGGAAGGGCAAGCCGGTTATCGGCGGCAATGTCGGCGGTATTCGGCTTCAGGTTCACAATCACCACACAGGCTTCCTGGTCGACACTCCCGAGGGTGCGGCCTTGCGTATGCGAGAGCTCCTGCGCCATCCCGAGCGGGCTACGGCCATGGGCTCGAAAGCGAATGAATTCGTGCGCCAAAATTTCCTGTTAACGCGTCACCTGCGGGAGTACCTGACCCTTATGCTGGGCCTGCGCCGCGGACTTGAAAGTCACCTTCTGGCGGGATAATCCGGTTTATGCAATTACTCATAGAGACCCTTGATCTCGAGACCTTCTTTGACGGTCTCAGCAAAGCCCCCGAACCGATCCTGATGCTCGACTACGACGGTACCCTGGCGCCGTTTCGGGAGAAGCGCGACGAGGCCGTTCCCTATCCGGGCATACGCGACCTCCTGTCAGACCTAATCAGTTCCAGCCGGTCCCGTATAATCATTGTCTCCGGCCGGGCGATTGGGGATCTTGTGCCACTTCTGGATTTGAAGTATCAACCGGAGATATGGGGCTCCCACGGAGCCGAAAGACTGGATGCCCACGGCGGCTATCACCAGGCGGTTTCAGACGAGAAACCCGCCGAGGGCATGGCCGAGGCCTACTGGTGGGCGCGGGACAATGGCCTCCTTGAAATCGCCGAACGCAAGCCGACCGGTATTGCTTTCCACTGGCGCGGGAAAACCGATACCGAAATAGACCGGCTCAGCAAACTCATCGGCGAACAGTGGCAACAACACGCCGCTGACTTCGGCCTCGTCCTGAACGAGTTCGACGGCGGTTACGAACTTCGCATTGCCAACGTCACCAAGGCCAACGCCGTCAATGCCGTGGCCGCCGAGGCCGGGGGCACAATCGCCTATCTCGGCGACGACGTTACGGATGAGGACGCCTTCAAAGCTCTTGGCGACAGGGGACTGAGTGTCCTGGTTCGCCCCGAACTCCGGGAAACCCTTGCTGACCTGTGGCTCAAGCCGCCCGAGGAGTTAGTCGAATTCCTCAATCGCTGGCACCGCACCACCCAACACTCTCATTGACCATAAATTAAAGCCTGCCTTCGCACGGTTGCCTGCATATGTTTGAAACCGTATATTATTTACCGGGCTCTGTAAACCCGGTGATGGCGACCGGCGCCGAGCACTGCGCCATTCCCGTTCGAGGGTGTCAAATTTAGCGAGGCATAGCATGTCCGAAATCGCCAAACGGCTCTTGATAGTCTCTAACCGCCTGCCGGTGGTCATCGAGCAAATCGACGGCCACTGGGGTATCAGCCCCGCTGCGGGCGGGCTGGTAACCGCCATGGCGCCCACCATGCGCAAAAACCGGGGCACCTGGGTTGGCTGGCCCGGATGCACGCCCGATGCTCCCGCCGGGCAATTACTCCAGGAATACAGCCTTGAGGCCGAATTCGATCTCGTGCAAAGGGGAACCCATGAAATACGAATGGTTCGACGCATACTGCCTTGCTAAACCGGGCGCGGTGAAGGATTATAAGGAGGAGTGGGGCGCGTTCCGCTACATGGTGGGCGGCAAGTTCTTTGTGCTGCTGGGCCACTGTAATTTCGATGCCGACCACTGGGCCACCTATGTCGCTGTCAATCGTAAGTTCGCCGAGGTCACGACAGCCAGCATCAAACCCAACAGTTTCGTATGGGTTCATGATTACCAGTTGATGCTCGTCGGCCATTTTTTGCGCCAGCTAAATGTAACCCATGACTTGAACTTTTTCCTGCATATCCCCTTCCCGTCACGAGATTTGTTCCGGCGCCTTCCCTGGAAACGGGATTTGCTGGAGGCTTTGCTCGCCTATGATCACCTCGGTTTTCAGACCGCCTATGACTACCGCAATTTTATCCAGTGTGTGAAGGCATTCGTTCCCGAGGCCTATGCGCGCAGCTACCGCCGACAGACAATCGTGCACTATGAGAAGCGCGAAATAAAACTGGGGCATTACCCGATCAGTATCGACTTCAACGAATTCAACAATGCCGCCAGGAGCCACGAGGTCGAGGACGCGGCCTGGTACCTGCATGAAAACCTCTCGCAACGCACCCTCGTGCTCGGGCTGGACCGTCTCGACTACACCAAAGGCATCCCCGAGCGATTCCTCGCCTTCGAACGCATGCTGGAGAAATACCCGGACATTCTGGAAAAAATATCCCTGGTGCAGGTGGTTATCCCCAGTCGTGTCAGGGTCCCCGACTACCAGGATCTGAAGGAGAAGCTCGACACCATGGTCGGACGCATCAACAGCCGCTGGTCGAGCCACGGCTGGGTGCCGATTCATTATATTTTCCGGCACCTCGACCGCACCCAGCTACTGGGCCATTACCGGGCCTGCGAAATCGCGTTGCTGACGCCGCTGAGGGACGGCATGAACCTTGTCGCCAAGGAATACTGCGCCAGTTCCATCGACAATAACGGCGTCCTGATCCTATCCAATTTCACCGGTGCCGCGGCCCAGATGGGCAAAAGCGGCAAGGGCGCCCTCGTGGTCAATCCCTATGACCTCGAAGCCACGGCCGACGCCATTTACACCGCCTATATCATGCCCCCCGAGGAGCGCCAGCGACGCATGCGCGTTTTGCGCTCTGAAGTGAAGCGCAACGACGTCCACAAGTGGGTGCGGTGGTTCCTTGGGGACGAAGCCATGGCGTCAATCACCGCCGAACAGCATCAGGATACTTCTTCCGGAGACTTTTAAGAGAATCGAACGGGTGGTTCTGAGGGCTGATCAGCGATCGGAGTCGCGTCGCGCTTTCACCACGGCGCGTTTTCGCCTCTCCCGGTAAAGCTGGCCAATCTCCGCCCCGATGATGAACACAATCGACGTAAAGTAAATCCAGAAAGCCACTACGATCACCAGCGCATAAGCCCCGTAGACCCGCTTGATATTTCCCGTGGCCACATTCATGACGTAGAACCCGAAGAGATACCGGGCAAGTTCCCACAGCACAGCCGATGACAGGGCGCTTACGAGAATCGCCTTCCTCGGCAGTTTCTTCTGCGGCACCAGCAAGTACATTATGAAAAAGGCCGTGAATATCAGCACGAACGACGCCACGCCGATAGTCAAATCCTCCATCCTGTCCGCGCCAAGGACATTCCAGAAACCGAGTTTCTGCGCGAATTTCATTATGATTTGAATTCCTGGCAGCACCGTGGTCGAGAGCAGGAAATAAATCATCACCAGCAATACCAACCCGAAGTCGCGCAATTTACCGATCAGGACCGTCTGGCGGTTGCGAATGCGGTAAACGGTGTTCAGGGCCGTGCGCATGGTGCTGAAGAGGGCACTGGCGGCGAAGAACAATCCGATCAGGCCGATCCATCCGGCCAGACTTTTGTAGATACGGAATTCATCGACGCGCTCGAAAACCAGTCCCTTTATGTAGGTGGCGTATTCTTCGTAGGGGATGAGGCGGTCGATGAAGGTGTTGATTTCATTGGCGACGGAGGGACGTTCGAAGAATCCGCCCACGAAGGAAAAGACGATGAGCGTCATGGGGATAATGCAGACGAAGGCGGAGAACGAGAGCCCGCCGGCCTGCATAAACATATGGTGGCGATCCACCCGGTCGTAGATCCCCCCCAGGTAGTAGGCGAAGAATGCTCCGACGGATCTGATATCGAACCGGCGGACTCGTTTCACGAGTTTTTTGAGCCACAACGTCTTCATAATTATCTTTATATACGTCATGGGTTTGAAAAATCAACTTAGAAGAGTGCTGGAATGTGCTGATGTGTGTGGGGCAGAATGTCCCGCCAGACAGCGATTTATCGGCTCTCCCCTGCCAATAATGCGACTTGTCCCTTGCGCCGCCAAAAACCGATTTATCGGCTCTCCCCCTGCCCGAACGCGGCCTGCCGCCTTGCGCCGCCCTGAG
>CAZVUZ010000121.1:0-10728 GCA_964630485.1 uncultured Ignavibacteriales bacterium | reverse complement strand
ATTTGTCGGCCGGGAAAAGCTGGGCCATTTCGAACTGCTTCAATTCATCGCGAGAATAAATAACCACCCGCTTGATATGCGGATGTTTGCTCAAAACGGTCTCAACCAGTTTCTTTCCGAAAGATCCGGTACCACCGGTAATCAACAATGACTTTCCTGAAAACATCTGGATCCCTTCACATTCAAGACGCAATTTTGCATTTCTATCTGCCCTATTGCATATCAAGACGCATGCCAAACACACGACCGCATAGGCATGTAACTGATATGCAACAGCTTGCGAATACTGAAAGGGGTGTCTGCGGCTGGATAAGGCCTTAAATCACGCTATATAGTGGAAATGTTTTCCGGGACTTCCGGCAATGAGTACCTGCCCGGAGGGCTTGCCGCGAGCCCAATTACAGCCGAGGGCAACGTACCGGCAACCTTCGGCGGAGATCAGAATCTTCAGTCGGTTATCTGGAAGGGCGAGTCGGGATCATCTTCGTGACGGATCTCATCGACGCTTTCGCGCTTGTCCTCGCCGGCGTACAGGCGGTTGGGCGCATTGATTGTCAGGCCGTCGATATCGCCGATATTGCGGTAGGCGTGCACCACCCCCGGCGGGACTATTATCAGGGCGTTGTTGTCGTGACCGAATTCCATGACGCACTTTTGTTCGAAGGTGGCCGAGCCCTTGCGATTATCCCAGAGATAAACGCGAAATGTAGATGGTCCCACGAAGCAAAACAGATCGCTCTGCCGGAGGTGCTCATGCGGCCCCCGAGTGACACCCGCTCTGGTCATCGAGATGTAACTCATGACCGGGAAAAACTCCCCCGGGATTTCATCGCTTCGAAACAGCTCCTCAAGCCAACCACGGTCATCGTGGAATTTGTTCAGGGACCTTATGATCACACCGTCTATGTCACACGTCATCTGTAAATCTTGTTCCTTCCTGCGCGAGGAAATCAGCCAGGGCGACTTTCCAGTCACGCATGATATTGAGTCCGGCCTTTTCGAGCCGCTCGTTTTGGAGGCTCGACCGCCGCGGTCGCGGCGCCGGTCGGGGAAATTCGTGAGTCGTACAGGGTATCACGGGCACATCCAGGCCGAGATTTCCGAATATCTCGCAGGCAAAATCATGCCAGCTGGCCTCGCCCCCGGACGTGGCGTGGACAACTCCGGAAAGGTCGGTTTCGAGCAACCGTAGCGTTTGCCTCGCAACATCCCCCGTCCAGGTGGGATTACCGAACTGGTCGTTCACGACCTTCAAAGGCGGTGTCTCCCCCCCGCGCTCGCTCTCCCCCATTTTGGCTTTTGCAAGGGTCACCATGGTGCGTACAAAGTTCTTACCGTGGGCGCCGTAAAGCCAGGCGATGCGCACGACTAAATGATCGGCTCCCGAGGCCGCCACCAGGTTCTCGCCGTGAAGTTTACTGCGGCCGTATACCGAGCGCGGTGATGGGCGGTCGGCCTCGACATAGGCCGTCTCGCTGCCGCCGTCAAAGACGTAATCTGTGGAAAAGTGTATCATCCGGGCACCGACTTTCCGGCAAATGCTGGCCACCGCGCCGGCGGCTTCGCCGTTGACCGCCATGGCCAGATCCTCATGGGATTCACATCCGTCCACATCGGTATACGCCGCCGTGTGCAAAACTTCGCGGGGTGCAAACTCGTGAAGGCAACGCAACATCGCCGGCTCATCGCGGAGATCGAAGTCATCGACATCGACTCCAAGGAGTTCCCTCGAAGCGGCCAAGTGCGACATGAGTTCTTTACCGAGCTGTCCGTTACAGCCGGTGATCAGCGTCCTAGGTTTCGTCACCGTCAACCTCGCGCACGACACCCATCAGGTATTGCCGATAGCTGTTGTCAACCATGGTGGCGAGCAGTAGCTGCATTTGCTGTCGATTGATAAAACGCATGCGGTAGGCGACCTCTTCGACGCAGGCAATTCTCTGCCCCTGCCGGCGCTCGATGGTGGCAATAAAATTGCCCGCCTCGAGCATACTCTCGTGGGTGCCAGTATCGAGCCAGGCTATGCCGCGCCCCAGGCGCACCGCCTTGAGACGACCCTGTTGGAGATATGCCCGATTGACATCGGTTATCTCCAGTTCGCCGCGTGCCGAAGGCTTGAGTGACTTCGCTATGGACACGACCTCAGAGTCGTAAATGTAAAGGCCCGTGACGGCGAAACTGGATTTCGGCTTCTCCGGCTTCTCCTCGATTGACAGAACCTTGCCATCGGTGGCGAATTCGATTACACCGTACCGATGCGGGTCTTTGACGCCGTATCCGAAGACCATGGCACCTCCGTCGAAATCGCGGGCCGCGCGAAGAAAGTCGTAGACGCCGTAGAAAATGTTGTCGCCCAGGATCAGCGCCACCGGTTCGCCATCGATAAAATCCGCGCCGAGGACGAAAGCCTGGGCGATACCGCCCGGTTCCGGCTGCACCTTATAGCTTATATTGAGGCCCAGGTGGTGACCGTCACCCAGCAGGGCTTCAAACCGCGGTGTATCGGCCGGTGTGGAGATCAGAAGGATATCGGTTATCCCGAAAAGCATGAGCGTCGAAAGCGGGTAATACACCATCGGCTTGTCGTAAATCGGCAAAAGCTGTTTGCAAATCACGCGCGTGGCCGGATAAAGGCGAGTGCCGTTGCCGCCGGCCAGAATAATGCCCTTGTGAAGTTTGTTCTTCAAGTTCAGCCCCTAACGGTTGTCGTACATCCTGCGGTAATAGTCGCGGTACTCCCCACTCGCGCATTTATCGAGCCAGTCGTTGTTGTCCAGATACCAGCGTATCGTCCGCCGCAAGCCTTCATCAAAGGTGTGTTGCGGTTTCCAACCGAGTTCCTCAGCGATGCGCGTGGCATCGATGGCATAACGGCGGTCGTGACCGGGACGGTCGGTAACGAATTTGATCAGTCGTTCGCGGGCCTTACCACCGAGTTCCTCATCAAGGAGACGGCAGATCGAGCGTACAAGATCGACATTCGCGATCTCATTGTGCCCGCCGATGTTGTAGGTCTGCCCCGTTTTCCCAGTGTGAAAAACCAGGTCGAGGGCACGGCAATGGTCCTCCACAAAGAGCCAGTCGCGAACATTCTTGCCGTCCCCGTAGACGGGCAGTTCATCACCCGCCTGGGCATTGAGAATCATCAACGGGATCAGCTTCTCGGGAAACTGATACGGTCCGTAGTTGTTCGAGCAATTCGTCGTGACAACCTCGAGGCCATAGGTCGCGTGGTAGGCCCGCACGAGATGATCGGCGGAAGCCTTGGAGGCCGAATAAGGCGAATTGGGACGGTAGGCCGTCTCCTCGGTAAAATAGCCCTCGGGCCCGAGGGAACCATACACCTCGTCCGTCGAGACGTGATGAAATCGAAACTCCCCCGTTTTATCGCGGCGTTTCAGGGCGGCGCGAAGCAGATTGAAAGTACCGATTATGTTGGTTTCGATAAACGGCGCCGGGCCTTCAATAGACCGATCGACATGCGATTCAGCCGCGAGATGGATTACGGCGTCGATGTCGTGTTTTTCGAAACACGCCGAGACACCTTCGGCATCGCGAATATCGATTTTCTCGAAGGCATAGTTGGCCGAATCTTCCAAAGAGATCAAACTGGTCAGGTTGCCGGCATAGGTGAGGCAGTCGATATTAACGAAGAGATATTGGGGGTATTTGGGGACCAATTGTAGCAACAAATTGGAGCCAATAAACCCCGCCCCTCCCGTAACCGCTATGTGTTTCTGATATCCGCTCATTGATCCTTACGCCACCAGGCGCTCATACTTGGGGTCTATTTAGGGAGTAAACAGCTTCGGAGCAAGTGAAAACTTTGTTGGTTCCGATGTAATAGTGCCGTGATGAATGTATTCGAGATCGATAAGATCCTCGGCAATTAAGTCATTCAGGAAAGGTCACCTGCAGAAAGACCCTGAATTAAGTCTCGGTCACGTACAACACGGACTAGAGATCCGGACATTCCGGCGCGGGGCCGTCGTTAAACATATAGTCGTTGAGACAGACCAAATCAGAGATATCGATCACCCCGTCCAACGAACCATCGATATTGGCCGCAGCCATGACGACCGACGCGGGACCTTGATTGAACATATAATCGACCAGGTACGTGAGATCGCCGATATCGATAATCTCACCGCCGTTGCCGTCGATGTCCCCGCAGGACAATGACGCCACGACCTCGAAGCAGTAAGGCCCGTACCAGTTTGGATAATAACTTCCCGAGGGCGGGCCCTGCCACAGCCAGCGGCCACCCGGCGGAATCCAGGACGAGTCAATGCAGAGGAAATCGCCCTCACTGTGAGCAGTCGTGGTGATGTAGCACACCTGCTGGTCAAACCCGATCGGGAAACCATTGTTCTCCAGACTGACAGCACCGATGCCCACCGTATCCGCCCCGATACCATCGACTCCGAAGGCCTGGGGCATGATCGCGAATTCGAAACAATCACCCCAGTTCGGGCTGATGCTCAGCGTGTCGAACACGGCCGCCTCGAAGTAGCCTGCAACCGTCGGTTCGGCAAGGGACTGAGTCGTGTAGACTCTGAATCCATTCGCAATGCCTTGTATGCTTGTGGCACCTGTCTCGCCGGTGAATGTCGCCCTAAAAATAAGCGTGACCTCATTGCCTGCTACAATCTGATTTGCGCCGACCGCGCCAATGATCTGATCAAGAACTATCGCATCCTCAGCAAAGGCAAACGTGGACAGAAGGAGTATGGCCAACAAGGCCAAGGCAAAGAGAGATTTGAACATCTGAGACATCCCGCGCATATTGATTAAAACTACGACGATTGTATCTTCCAGTATCGCCGCCTACTCGTCTCCAACATATGAGACCGACGCCTGTCATGCAAAACAAATATGTCGCTCAATCTACTCCGGGCACACGGGATCAGGGCCACTGGAAAACATGTAATCGACCAGCACCACGAGATCGGCAATATCAATCACGCCGCCGGAGGCATCCATGTCGGCGGCCCGCATATCGAGCGGCTCGGGACCATTATTGAACATGTAATCCGTCAAATGCACGAGGTCGGCGATATCGAGAAGTTCCCCCTGGTCGCCATTGATATCACCGCAGACGAACGGCGGCTCGGGAACCGTGTACACGGACCCGGACACCCGGATATCATCGATATTCCAGCCGCAGTACTTCCAGATGAGGTCGGTCTCGCCCATGGTCCAACGCAGGTACACACTCGGCTGATTATCGGCCCATTGCGAGATATTGAGGTTTATCAACTGCCACGAGTCATCCGCTATTTCAGATTCATTCGCCCAGACATTGATCCATGTAGAGCCATCGTAACTAATACGGATATAGGCATGATCGTAAAGCGGATCATCGACACCAAGCCAGCGTGCAAAGGTCAGGTGCACCCCATAGAGATCCGTGCAATCGAGCACACCGGTTGTCAGGTGCTTTTCGGGAATGGCGTTATCATAGTCTCCGTGAAGGTTGTAGGCAAGCGCCCGGTCACCGGTGTACCCGCCCACAGGGTCGGGATAACCGTGTTCGCCGCCGCCACCCTGCGGGACGCCCCAGGCCCAGGGACTGGCGCCGCTCCAGCCGGGATTTTCATCGAGAAGCCACTCATACCGGGCTACTTTCTCCCCCACTCCCAGCGCAACCGGGCATCGGGAGTTACCGACATTGTCGGTTACGTTGACAAACACCAGGGTATCGAGAAACGCCCCGGTTTCCATAGTGTCCGCCTCGCTACCGGCCGATACCATCACTTCCGCCATCCCGAAAGCCTGCAGGGTACCGGCCACATCGCCGGAGAGCGTGAGCCATGCCGATGACTGGGCGATCGTGACTTCGTAATCAATAGCGGTACTGCCGCGATTCTCGACGGTGTACACGGCCGGTTGCGGGGTAAACGGTCCCCCGACGGGCCCCTCAAGGATCAGTCCCAACGTTGGAGAGACATTCATTCCGGTCGGATTGGCCAGAGCTTTGATGCAAAAATTTGCGGTTGTGTCCTCCTCGGGATTCCAGAGATCCACCCAGTCGCCGCCGACCTTGTGATAGCTCTCCCCCGGATGAGCCGACGACGTCACGATCGTGCGGTAACTCGCCCCGAGCAACACCGGCACGTCCGAGGTCTGGTCATAGGGATGGCCGCCGTCGGACAGGTACACGTAAACATAGAACGAATCACCGGCATTGAATTTCGGAGCATTCTCGAATTCGACGGTGTGCAGTCCGATGTGATCGATAGTACCCGACTTTGTTGCCAGTTCCCCGGACAATACTCCGCCGGCAAAGTGACTGTATACCGTAACAGTGTAGCTCACGCTGTCAACGGCGGTGAAGAAATTGACGGCATTGATCTCGTGCATTTCTTCGGCCACGAAGCTATTGAAAGCTTCCGAGCAATCGGTCATCGTATTGCGCCAGCCGTGGTAGTCATGGTAGTAAATGTGTTCATACGGCATCGGCACCACATCCTGAAACGAGATCGCACCCATCTCGGGATTACGGCAGGCGTGTTTGTCATAGTAGGATATCCAGAAGTAGCCGCTGTACCCCCAGCCGCTTCCCCAGGAGTTCTTGACCAGCCAGGCTCCCGGCAGGGGCGCCTGTGTCACCTTCGCGTCATCCCAACCGACGATGGCAATGGCGTGATTTGGATCTGTCGGATCAGAGGGCGGTTGATAGTGTATGTATCCAGAGATAAAGCTGTAGCTGTAACACATGCAGGTGCCCATGACACCCTCGTCCATTATTTTCTGCTTGATCAGATCGATTCCCTCGAGGTTTTCACCCATCGTGAACCACTCCATCTCGGGAACATAGTAATAATGATAACTGTCCTTGAAACGGTTCGGCGGCCAGTCAAACGACTGGGCATCAATATCGCGAACACATCCCTCGCCGCGTGAAAGATAAGCCGAGGTAACCCTGTAGTCCCCACCCTCATGCACTGTCAAACCGTCACCGGTCGGCGGCATCACATCGTCGTTGTTTTCCTGATTGAAGCCGTTCCACCAGTCGAGGTGGTACTCGGCCATGTTCGGTTCTCCGGCTTCCCCGGCGGCCGTCCAGTTACCGGTCATCAGGAGGTTGCCCTCGATAGCCGCCATGGCTCCATGCGTCCAGCAGGTGCCGCCGCTCTGGTTCTTGACCGAGGTAACGTAGTCGACCCCGTTGTAATCCCGCAGGTCAAAGGTACTCGGGGGGGTCTGGGCGAAAGCCGTCACGGTCAGGGCAATAACTGCCACAGCCACAACGATCGTAAGTGAGGTGCTGCGAAAGCTCATTTATCCTCCAAGGTTGCCCCGGACGCGGTCGCCAATATCGGGCGGCACGAACCGAAGGCTATTACATTATCATTTTTCCGTCGTTGACAGGCACATTCTTGCCCTGTCAACTCTGCTTCGTCAAGGGCACACCGGCGGCGCACCACCGGTAAACATGTAGTCAACCAGCACCACCAGGTCGGCGATATCGATCACCCCTCCGGAGGCATTCATGTCGGCCGCATTGATTTCGGGCGGCTCGGGGCCGCCGGAGAACATGTAATCGACGAGGTAGACCAGGTCGGCGATGTCGATCTGCTCGGCCTGGTCGCCGTTGATATCGCCACAGATATAGCTCACGGGTGTGTATCGACAGGCGGCGATCTGAATATCGTCGACATTCCAGCCGCAGTATTCCCAGGCCACATCGGTCGCACCCATCGTCCAGCGCAAATATACCGTAGGCTGATTACTGGCAACGGCGGCGATACTTATATCCACCGGTTGCCAGGCAAGATCGGTGATCTCGACATCGTTACTCCAGACGGTCGTCCAGTTCATGCCGTCATTTGACACGCGCACACAAGCATTGTCATAAGCCGGCTGTTCCACTCCGAGCCAGCGGTAGAACTTCAGGTGCACGTTATACATCCCGGAGCAGTCGATCACCTCGCTGGTGAGGTGCTGCTCGGGAAGGTCGTTGGCATAGTCGCCGCTGAGATTGTAGCCGTAAACCATGTCGCCTGTGTAGCCGCAGGTCGGATCCGGTCCGCCGTGGGTTCCGCCGAAGCCTTGCGGCATGCCCCAGGCCCATTCGCCATCGCAATCCCAGCCCGGATCCTCATCGAGGAGCCATTCGTACTGGACGGTTGGTTCCCCGACGGCCAGAGACACCGGAAATCCAATGTCACCGGCATGGTCCGTAAGATTGCTGAAAACGATCGAGTCAAGATATGCGCCCTCCGGGAGTAGATCGGCATTGGCGGTGATCTCGACCGTTATGACGACTTCGCCCATTGGCGGCAAGGTGCCGTAAGTCTCGCCCGAAATCGAGAGCCACGGAGCCGAAGCGGCCAGGGCAACCTCGTAATCCATTGACTCGCTGTTTCGGTTTTGTATTTCGTAAACCGCCGAGGCCGGAGCGAAGGGGCCACCGACCGAACCTTCCGACTGCATCCCGACCTTCGGGTTGACCCGCAGGCCGACGTCCGTGGCAAGGGCCTTGATACAAAAATTCGCGGTGGTATCGTTCTCGGGATCCCAGAGGTCAACCCACCCTGCACCATCTCGATAATAGCTCTCCCCCGGGTTTGCCGACGAAGTCACGATCGTCCGGTATTTCGCTCCCAGAAGCACCGGAACGTCCGAGGTCTGATCGTACGGATGACCGCCGTCGGAAAGCGAGACGTAGACATAGAACGAATCATCCTTGACCACCTTAACCGCCGTCGAGAGGTCTATGGTGTGAAAACCGGTATGCTCTGCGAAACCGGTTTCGGTGCTCAGGACATCGGACAGGACACCGCCTTCAAAGTGATCGTAAATGGTGACAACATAGTCAACCGAATCGGCGGCGGTGAAGAAACTGACGGCGCTGATTAGATGCGCATCGGCCGCCGTGAAGGCGTTGAAGGCCTCGGAGCAGTCGGTCCGGGTGTTGCGCCAGCCATGATAGTCGTGATAATAGGCATAGTCGTAGGGCATTACCTCCACATCCTGAAAGGATATCGCACCCATTTCAGGATTGCGACAGGAATGCTTGTCGTAATAGGATATCCAGAAATAGCCGGCCAGCCCCCAGCCATCGCCCCAGGAGTTCTTGCACAGCCAGGCGCCCGGAAGCGGCGCCGCAGTTACCTTGCTGTCGTCCCAACCCACGATGGCAACAGCGTGGTTGGGGTCAAGCTCACTTGAGGGCGGTTGATAATGAACATAACTGGTAATGAATGAGGCGTCATAGCACATGCAGGTGCCCATCACACCTTCGTCGATTATCTTCTGCTTGATGAGGTCGATCCCTTCGAGATCATCCCCCATGGTAAACCACTCGATTTCAGGAGCGTAGAAATAGTGATATCCCGGGGCATCGCGATCCGGGGCCGTGGAGTAAGATTGCCCGTCTATATCGCGGACAGCTCCCTCACAACGCGAGAGGTAGGCCGAGGTTACCCGATAATCACCACCCTCGTGCACCACCAGACCGTCGCCGGTCGGAGGTATAACGTCGTCATTGTTGTGTTGATTGAATCCGTTCCACCAGTCGAGATGGTATTCCGCCAGATTTGGCTCGCCGGTTTCGCCGGCCGTTGACCAGGCACCGGTCATGAGCATGTTGCCTTCCATGGCGGCCATGGCGCCGTGGGTCCAGCAGGTGCCCCCCGTCTGGCTTTTTACGGAGGTCACGTAATCAACGCCTCCGACGTCACGCAAGTCATAGGATGACGGTAAATCCCCGGCAAACACTGCGGGCATAAGTATCACAATAGTCACAAAGACAGTTGCAAATCCGGCAACAAGAACCCGACGCATAGAACACCTCCATGGAGCCTTACAAAAACAGCCTGTTTAGACCAATCTGACAACGGGCAGGTAATCGAATAGTTTATCTCGTGTCACGTCCTGCCCCAAGATAACCAAATCCTTCAAAAAATCAATACAAGCTCCTTGTGACTCATAAACATCTGGGCGGCAGGGGACCTTGTCCGAACATATACTCGACCAGGTAGACCAGATCCGACATGTCCACCTGATGACTGATGTCGCCCACGGGGTTACCGTTGATATTGGCCTCTCGCCAGCACTCCGGTTCCACGCCGGAGCCGAACATGTAATCGATCATATATATCAGATCGGCAATATCGACCATATCAGACGGGTCGTTATCGACATTACCTCGCCGGTCAATACAGCAATCGGAATAGACTACCTCGGAGTTAACGGCCACCATCGTATATTCGCCCATGTCACAGCGCACCACCGGCAACATCTCGATCGATCCGCAAGTGTAGCCGTCAAATTCAATGGTTGTCTGCGTGCCACTTTCGGGGTGACCGCTGTAGCTGAAGAACAACCGAACAATCGGGCCGCATGTCGGCGGCAGTGGTTCCTGCTCAGGACTCGTGTTGATACTTAAGAAGGCACGTTTCATCTCGGGTGAAAACGTGGTGTAGGCAACATCACTGAAATACTCCGTGCAGCAACCGTCGACAGAGAAGGAATCCAGCGTCAAATCAAGATCACCACCGTACTCGATGGGCACCCGAAATTCACGGGCCGGAACTAAATTGGTTCCACGAAGCTCGACGATGACAGGGTCGCCGTAATCCAGGTCGAAATCCTCCGCTGACAGGGTGTCGGTAAGGGCATATATCATCTGGCGCCGCGTCACATATCGGTTGTGGCCGTCAATTACGGCATGCACGGTCAGATCGTAAATTCCGGGATTCTCGAATACGTGTGTCACCG
>CAZVUZ010000120.1:0-10728 GCA_964630485.1 uncultured Ignavibacteriales bacterium | reverse complement strand
CCTACCGCGGACTGGTCAAGGTTCACAAAAACGCCGAAAACGCCAAGGTATCCGTCGAATGCGACGCTCTCCTTATCGGCGAGGACGCCCGCTCGGACACCTATCCGACCATGGAGATCGACCGCGACCAGGTCAAGGTCGAACACGAGGCGCGGGTCTCGAAGGTGGCCGAAGAACAGCTTTTCTACCTTACCAGCCGGGGTCTGTCGGAAGACGACGCCCGCCTGCTGATCGTCAACGGGTTCATGGAGCCTTTCACGAAGGAACTGCCTCTGGAATACGCGGTGGAACTGAACCGTTTGATTGAACTCGAGATGGAAGGATCGATAGGATAGCCATGAATCAGGATAAGACTAAAGATATCGAAAGCGGACACTTGATTCCCGACACCGCCCCGGAACTTCTGCGCGGCCCGCAATGGCTGCGCGATCGGCGTCGCCGCTCGCGGGATGCCTTCAACGAGGCCCCCGTACCGCCGCGAGGGCTGCACCTGTGGCGCTACACTGACCCCACCCGGTTTCTGGTGAATCGCGACATCGTCGCCGACACCACCTACGGTGAAAACTACGAGACCGTCCGCAGTATTCTGCTCGAGCAGGTCAAGGAGAAACACCTGGCCGCACTAGTGACGGACCTGTCCGGACGCCAGATACAAATCCATGGCGCCGAGGAACTGGATAAGCAGGGTGTCATCCTCTGCCGGCTTTCCGAAGCCGTCGAAAAACACCATGAGCTTGTGGAGCAGTATCTTTACCAGCTGGTCAACAACGACACCGGTAAGTTCGAAGCCCTCAACGGCGCCCTCTGGAACGACGGCATCTTCATCTACGTCCCCGACGGCAAAACGGTTGAGAAACCACTTCATTTGCTTCGCGAGGCCGGGCTTGGCAACTCGGCGCAATACCCTCGCCTGCTCGTCATTGTCGGACGAAACTCGGAATTGACCTTAATCGACGAGTACGGCGGCGGCGGCGACCGCGACCAGGGTGGCCCGAGCCATTCCAACAGCGCCGTTGAGATTTTCGGCCTTCGCGACAGCCGCACCCGGTATGTTTCCCTGCAACGCCAGGCTTCGGCCATGCATTCGTACCTGACGCATCGGGCGCGCATCGATGAGGGCGCCAACATACTGACAATACCGTTGGCCTTTGGCGGTGAGATATCGAAGGAGAACTTCGGGGTAACCCTGGCCGGCAAAGGGGCCGAGAGCAATATGTACGGCCTGCTTTTCGGTTCCGACCGACAGCACTTCGACAACCACACTCTGCATCACCATGCCTCGGGCCAGACGCTGTCGAATATCGATTTCAAAGTGGTTCTCCGCGATAAGGCCCTGTCGGCCTACACCGGACTGATCCGCATCGAAAACGACGCCAAGACCTGCGAGGCCTACCAGGAGAACCGCAACCTGCTTCTGAATCCCGGGACTAAGGCCGAGACCATTCCCGAACTTGAGATTCTCAACGAAGACGTCTCCTGCAGTCACGGCGCCACCATCGGGCCGATTGACCCCATGTCCATCTTTTACCTGAAGGCCCGGGGCATCGAGGAAACCGAAGCCGTGCGCATGATCGTCGCCGGGTTCGTGCAATCGACGTTGAAGATCCTGCCGGAAAATTTGCGGGATCGCATAAACGATTTCGTCAACCAGCGACTGGAGCACATATAGCCATGGCAGATTTTATCAAGGTCGCCCGTGTTAGCGACATTCCCCCGGGACAGATCAGGGGATTCGAGGTTGGCTATGAGCGCATCGTGATCGGTCACACCGAAAACGGATTTTTCGCCGTTACCGACGAGTGTTCACACGATGCGGCCCCGATCAGTGACGGCGAACTGCGCGGCAAAAACCTCGTTTGCCCGCGACACGGAGCCATGTTCAACATCGAGAATGGCGCCGTGACCGGCCCGCCGGCCGTGATCGGGATCGATTGTTTTGAAGTCAAAGTTGACGGTGAAGAAATTTACGTCCGCCTTGACGAAAGTGTGGATTGACAACAGGAAAGGCCTCAGAAACATGCATACCAATGCCAAAAACGAGCTGTCAGCCATAGGCAAACCACGCAAGCCGTTTGATGTGGCGCGCATCAAACAGGACTTTCCTATTCTCAAACAGGAAATCAACGGTCACCGGCTGGTGTATCTCGACAATGCCGCCACCTCGCAGAAACCGCAGATAGTCATCGACGCCATCGGGCGTTACTACATGAAGCAGAATTCCAACATCCACCGAGGGCTTCATTACCTCGCCGAGCAGGCGACGCAGGCCTACGAGCAGACGCGCCGCCATGTGGCGGAGTTCATCGGTGGGGTCGACACCAAAGAAGTCATTTTCACCCGTGGCACTACCGAGGCTATCAACCTGGTCGCCTACACCTGGGGTGAAAACAACATCACCGCCGGTGATGAAATAGTCATCACCGAGATGGAGCACCATGCCAATTTGGTGCCGTGGCTGGTCCTGGCTCAGAAGAAGGGCGCCATTCTCAAGCGCATTCCGATCACCCTTTGCGGCCATCTCGATCTGACCAACCTCGACGATATCATAACGCCACGGACGAAACTCCTGGCAATTACGCACATGTCGAATGTCCTGGGAACGATCAACCCCGTGACCGAGCTGGCCGAGTTGGCCCACAAACACGGCGCGCTGGTGCTGGCCGACGGCGCCCAGGCGGCGCCGCACATGAAGGTCGATGTCAACGATCTCGGAGTCGACTTCTACGCTCTCTCGTCGCACAAGATGCTGGGACCGACCGGGGTCGGCATTCTCTACGGCAAAAAGCATATCCTCGAGGAAATGCCGCCGTTCAACATGGGTGGGGAAATGATCGGTGAAGTCTATTTCGACCGCGTCACCTGGGCCGAGTTGCCGCACAAGTTCGAGGCCGGAACGCCCGATATTGCCGATGTCGTGGCTTTCGACACCGCCCTTTCCTATCTCGAGAGCATCGGCATGGATAAAATTCGCGCCCACGAGATGGAATTGACCGAGTATACCATCGATCGCCTGGGCGAGATCGACGGTATCGAGGTTCAGGGACCGCAGGAAGTGGCCCAGCGGGGCGGCGCTGTGAGCTTCACCGACAAGGACCTGCACCCGCACGACATCAGCACTTTCCTTGATTCGAAAGGAATTGCCGTGCGCGCCGGACATCACTGCGCCCAACCGCTTATGAGAGTTATGGGAAAAATCGCCACCGCAAGGGCATCGCTGTACATTTATAACGACGAAGCCGACATCGACGCCCTCGTGGCGGCCCTGAAAGATATGAGGAGGTATTTTGGTTTATGAGCGACCAACTTGATGATATGTACCGCGACGTTATCCTCGATCATTACCGTTCGCCACGAGGCAAGAATCCGCTGCCCCGGGTAGACATTCACTCCGACGGCTCCAATCCGGCCTGCGGTGACGAGCTGGACATGGATGTTCAAATGGACGGCGACGTCGTCAGAGACGTTCACGTCAGTTGCAAAGGATGCGCCATCTCGGTGGCCTCAGGCTCGATGCTGGCCGAGATCGTCAAGGGTCGCCCCCTTAGCGAAGTCAAGCGCATCGCAGAGCTGGTTCGCAAAATGCTCAAGGGCGAGGAGGTCGAACTTCCCGATGACCTGGGCGATATCGACGCTCTCCAGGGAGTGCGGCAGTTCCCGGTGCGGATAAAATGCGCCCTTCTGGCCTGGGTCACCCTGATCGACGGGCTGAAGCATTACGAAGACGGTCACGGTGATTCGAAAGCACCGACCTCCACCGAGGACAAATGATTCGGAGGGCACTTCAACTATGGCGGAACTAACGAAGGAACTCATTTACACGGCGCTTAAGCCGGTGCAGGACCCCGAGATCGGACTCGGTATCGTTGACCTCGGACTGATCTACGATGTTGACATACAGCCCGGGGGCAAGGTGGAGATCAAAATGACCCTGACCACCCCGGCCTGCCCCTACGGCGAGAAACTCCTCACCGACACCCACAAGGCGGCGGCCGTCGTGGAAGGTGTTACCGAAGTCAAGGTGGACCTGGTATGGGAACCCGTATGGGATCCCAAGGAGATGGCCTCGGACACGGCCAAGGATATCCTGGGCATCTGGTAACGAGCAAGAAGCCAAGTCAGACTATCGATATTTGCGGAGGGAACCCATCCCCGAAGTTGTGGGGGCAGGGCCAGAGCAATTAATGCTTTTTTAGCTGTACGGATCGAAGACTATTTCTTAGTCTACGACATCTATGTGCCATCACGGTGCCATCACGAATAGAGCCTGGAGAAAATGGAAAACAAATCCGAAAAACCGGACCTTTCGTCGCTCAGGATCGATAAGAGTCAGCGCATATCCGATCGCCCGCGCAGTAAGGTCTGGCGCTACCTGCTGATAGTGGTCCTGGCCATAATTGTTGTCGGAGCCTATTTCTGGTTCAAGAATGACATCACCCCGGCTACGAAGGTAAAGACGGCCACGGTTCGCGTTATCGGCGGTTCCGAGGCCGAGGCCGCCCTGGTGGCTACCGGTTATGTCGTCGCCCAGCGCAAGGCCGAGGTGGCCTCGAAAGCCACCGGACGCCTGGAATATCTCGGCTTCGAAGAGGGTGACATTGTCAAGTCGGGTGAAGTGATTGCTCGCATCGACAATGAAGATATCAAGGCGGCCCTGGACCTGGCCAAAGCCAACCTTCTTTATGCCGAGGCCGATTCGCTCAACGCCGGGCGTCAGTATCGACGGCAGACGACGCTTTTCGAGTCGGGATCAATCAGGGAGACCGAACTGGAGTCGGCCGAGACCGCCTACAAGCTTTCGCTGGCATCCATAGCCGCGGCGGCGGCATCGGTCAAAGCCGCCGAAGTCAATCTCGAAAACACCTACATTCGCGCTCCTTTCGATGGCACCGTGCTGACCAAAAACGCCGATGTCGGCGAGGTCGTCGCCCCCTTCGCTTCATCCGCCTCATCCAAGGGCTCGGTAGTCACTCTGGCGGATATGGGTTCACTCGAAGTCGAGGCTGATGTCTCCGAGGCCAACATCCAGAAAGTATCGACAGGCCAGCGCTGTGAAATCGTCCTCGACGCCTACCCTGAGACCAGATATCCCGGCTACGTCAAAAAAATCGTCCCCACCGCCGATCGCGCCCGCGCCACCGTCATGACCAAGATCGGCTTTGACGACATCGACAGGCGCGTACTGCCCGAGATGTCGGCGCGCGTGAACCTCTTCCCCGTCGACTCCGAGCGGCAGGACGGAGACACCTCGCAACCGACTGTTTCAGTACCGGACGAGGCGATCACGAGCCGCGACGGACGCAAGGTTGTTTTCCGCATCGAGAGCGACCTTGTCAACGCGGTCACCGTCGAGGTGGGCCGCGAACTGGGCTCCATGACCGAGATCCTGAAAGGTGTCGATGCCGGTGACAGGGTGGTTCTCTCACCGCCCGGCAAGATGGCATCCGGCGACAAAGTTGAAATATCCAATTAGAGGCCGTGCTAAGACCATGTCAGAAACCCTTGTAAAAGTCGAATCCGTATTCAAGTCCTACTGGCGCGACAGCCTGGAAATCCCGGTCCTGTATGACATCAACCTCGATATCCCCAAAGGTGAATTCCTGGCCCTGATGGGGCCATCCGGTTCGGGGAAAACGACCCTGCTGAATCTCATCGCAGGGATTGACCGGCCCAGCTCGGGCATGATCATCGTCGACAACGAGGATGTGGCCAAACTGACGGACAAGGCCCTGGCCCGATGGCGCAGTAACACCATTGGCTTCGTTTTCCAGTTCTACAACCTCATGCCCGTCCTTAACGCCTTTGAAAACGTCGAGTTGCCCCTGTTGTTGACCAAAATGAACAAGGCGGAGCGGCGACGGCAGGTCGAAACGGCGCTTACTATCGTGGGCCTCAGCGACCGCATGAAGCACTACCCAAACCAGCTCTCGGGCGGACAGGAACAGCGCGTCGCTATCGCGCGGGCGGTTGTCAGCGATCCCGGCCTTATTCTCGCTGACGAACCCACCGGCGACCTGGATAAAAAATCGGCCGAGGATATAATGGAATTGCTCGGGCGGCTCAATGCCGAGTTCGGAAAAACCATTGTCATGGTCACCCATGACCCGCGAGCGGCGGAGAAAGCCCGCCTGGTCAGGAACCTCGACAAGGGAGAGTTGTTGCCGCAATGAAGGTACTCAAACTCGTTACCAGGAATGCCGCCCGCCATAAACTGCGGACCTTCCTGACCGTTCTGGGACTGGCGCTGGCTGTCATGGCCTTTGCCGTCATTCGAACCACCGTCAGCGCCTGGTACGCCGGGGCCGAAGCCTCATCGCCCAACCGCCTTATAACCCGAAACGCCGTCTCCATGGTATTCACACTGCCCCTGGCCTATCGTGACAAAATCGCCGCCGTTGATGGCGTGACCGGCATCTCTCATGCCCAGTGGTTCGGCGGCGTCTATGTCGATCCCAAGAATTTCTTTCCCCAGTTTGCAGTTGAACACAACACTTACTTCGACCTCTACCCCGAGTTCGTCATTCCCCCGGAGCAAAAGGAGCAGTTCTTCGCCGAACGCAACGCCGTCGTGGTGGGCCGCCTACTGGCCGATCGTTTCGGCTGGTCGGTCGGCGACCCGATTCGAATCACGGGCACGATTTTCCCCGGCGACTGGGACTTTGTAATTCGGGGGATTTACACCGGGGCCAAAGAAAACACCGATGAAACGGCCTGGTTTTTCCGGTATGACTATCTTGATGAGCGTATGCGCGCCGAAGCCCCGCCCCGCGCGGGACAGGTAGGCAACTATATCGTTCAGATCGCAGATCCGACCCAGGCGGCGGCGATCTCGGAGACTATCGATCGCATGTTCGACAACTCCCTGGCTGAGACCCTCACCGAAACCGAGGAGGCTTTCAACCTCAGTTTCATCTCCATGGCCAGCTCTATCGTGCTGGGCCTGCAGATTATCTCGATTCTCGTGATTGGCATTATCCTGCTCGTGCTCGGCAACACCATGGCCATGACCGCCCGGGAACGCGTGAACGAATACGCCGTCATGAAAACCCTGGGCTTCGGTTCCTTCCACATTGCCGGTGTTATCCTTGGTGAATCGATGTTGATTGCCGCTTTTGGCGGCCTTCTGGGCCTGGCGATCACCTTTCCCATCAATGGCCTGATCAAGGTAGCCCTGAGCAATTTCTTCCCCATCGTCAATGTCGAATTGCTGACCCTGGGACTGGGAATGGCGGCCTCGCTGGTGGTGGGAATGCTGGCGGCCATTTTCCCGACAATAAAAGCCCTGCGAACACCGATCGTTGACGGCCTGAGAATTATCGATTGAGGAATACGGACAAATGTCACTACCCCTGAGCTACTCTTACCGCAATATCCTGACCCGCCGCCTGACCTCGGTCCTGACCGTGCTCGGTGTGGCCCTGGTGGTGTTTGTCTTCTGCGCCGTCCTCATGCTTTCGGAGGGACTCCGCCAGACCCTTGTCGATACCGGCTTCGACGGCAACGCCATTGCCATCAGGCAGTCATCGCAAACCGAGGTGCAATCCATTCTTGGCCGCGACCTGGCCAATATCGTCAAGGCCGATCCGGCCATCGCCATCGATACCGACCGTGCGCCGCTCTTTACGAATGAAATCCTCGTGCTGATTACCCAGCCCAAGCGGGGCGAGGATGCCTCCGAGACCAGCAATGTCCCCGTCCGCGGCGTCACTCATATGTCCGAACGGGTGCGGCCCAGTTTCACGCTGGTCGAGGGCCGGGAGTGGCGCGAGGGTACATCCGAAATCATCGCAGGGAGAAAAGTTGCCGAGTCCTTTCAGGGTTGCGGTCTCGGCGAAAAAGTACGTTTCGGCATGCGTGACTGGACCGTCGTGGGGATATTCGAGACCGACGGCTCGGGGTTCGAGTCGGAACTGTGGGGCGATATCGACCAGATGATGGACGCCTTCGGAAGACCGGTGTATTCTTCCTTCACCTTTAAGCTTAACGATCCGGGTGAATTCTCGGCCATGCAGTCGCGGCTGGAATCGGACCCCCGCCTGACCGTAGAGGTCCTGACAGAAAAAGAATATTACGCGGCCCAGTCGGAATTTACCACCACCTATATCAACGTCATGGGTATTGCCATAAGTATCATGTTTTCGCTGGGGGCGATCGTCGGCGCCATGATTACCATGTATGCAGCAGTAGCCAACCGCACCCGTGAGATAGGCACCCTGCGCGCCCTCGGTTTCAGCCGCGGCTCGGTTCTCACCGCTTTCCTGAGTGAGTCGCTGTTTATCTCTCTCATCGGAGGTCTGATAGGTGTCGGGGTTGCCTATTTTCTGCGCTTCGTGGAGGTTTCGACGACCAACTGGAACACCTTTGCCGAACTGGCCTTCAGTTTCGAGATCTCCCCTTCAATTGCCGCCTGGGCTATCGTCTTCGCGGTCACCATGGGTCTGATCGGCGGCTTTTTGCCCGCCGTGAGAGCTTCCCGCAAACGGATCATCAATGCCCTGCGCGCCCGATAGGCAGGTAGGCCTACTTTACAGCGGTCAGGATCTGGCGCGGTGCCCCGTCGTTGTTTGTCAATGTCAGGATTACCGGTGCGCCGGATGAATCGGCAACATCCACCTTGATATAATCCGCATTCAATCTCAGCAATGGCCCAGGTTCGGATTCCACAAAGTTCTGCGTTTGTATCGATGCCCAGCTGGAGACTCCGTCGGTTGAGTGGCTCCCGTGAAAGTCAGGATGCAGTATCTCCATATCTTCCGTACCCTCCCAGCGACAGAAAACGAGTGACAGGGATTTGTCGCAACTGAGCACGCCGTCCGATATGGTGCAGTTGACGTATATCGGCTCCATTTCATCGGGTATATCTTCTCCTGTGGCCAGGTGCTTGATGAGACAAACGGCATCGGCCGATGTGAAGGGCTCGCCGTCTTCATTGACGTCCGACATCCATGCCTGCTGAGTGGAATCCACATAGTCTATCGTTTCGCCGTTGGCGAAATAGTTGCTGAATAACACCCCATCCGCCACTTCCACCCGGCCATTCAGATTCAGGTCACCGCGGTAGTCGATGATGTTTACCGAGCCATGGACGAAGTCGATCATGGGGCGGGGCGGTGTTGGCATGCTCTGGTAATATTCGTCACAGGTATCCGACCCACCACAATAGACTGCAGATTCTCCCCCCGAGCTGTGAAGTGGCACATCACTTCCGGGGTCATAAACATTGTGGACAACAGCGGAAAGCCCATGATCCGGATCGAGTGATCGATAGTAGTTTAAGTAACTGGATGGACAAACAGGCCATCCAAACCTCACCGGGAGTTGGTCGCCACATTCACAATTGTCACCGGACACATAGAAAAGCAGTGACATCACAGGATCGGCTGAGTTAGACAGAAGATTGCTCGGCTTGTATTCATCTCCAATCATCTGCCAAGCACTTAGAGTAGCCGAGATCGTCTTGTAGGGCGGTTCAACATCCCACCTCGATGTGAAGTAACCACGCCAGCCAATATCTATAAGATCTTCTCCAATCGCAACCTGCAACAGGCTGAGCTTGGAGGTGTCGTACATTACACATAGCCCCATACTACTTACCGGATACACCGCCCGCGTCAGGCGGACATTTACCTCCACCTCCGAGCCAGGAATGACGTCATCGACACAGTCGATCTCGATCCTGAACGGCGCCTCCGCAATTTCAGTATCGGGGCCGGTAGGCGAATCATCACAGCCCATTACACCAATGAGCGCGGCCACGAAGCCCAACCACAAAGTCATTCTAAGAGACATGAGAACCCTCCACAGATTTTACTAATCCCGTGTTCTGATTTACTTGTTGTATGCTGTCTATAATATACAACATTATCCCAATTGCGCAACCGGATCGTGGTATTTGTGAAACAACTTTGTGAAAAGAAAAAGGGCCGGCGGCGAAATACCGACAGCCCTGAAGTAGTATTCGGAATCGTATTGAGAATCGGCGCGCGACCTACATAAGCGAGTAACCACCATCGACAATGACCGTCTGCCCGGTAATCCAGGACGCTTTTGGTCCGGCAAGGAAAACGACCACATCGGCGATCTCTTCCGGACGCCCGACGCGCTTGAACGGTGTCCGGGCAGAAACTTCCTTGAGCATATCCTTGTAGTTCGGGAAGGATTTCAAAGCATCGGTGTCGATGAAGCCGCCGGAGACGCAGTTGACGCTGATATTCCGCGGGGCGAATTCGATAGCGGCATACTTGACGATATTCTCGATGGCGGCCTTGGAGACGCCGATCGCGGCATAGCCGGGGATATAGCGGATCGAGCCCAGCGACGAAAGCGTCACAATGCGGCTGAAATCGGGCATGATCGGCGCCGCCAGCTGGATGCAGTTGAGAAACGCCCGGGCGTTGGTATGCATCGACAGGTCCCAGGCCTTGTCGTCGATATCGATCATCCTGGTGTAAAGCCCCAGGGCGGCATTGGAAATAAGGATGTCGAGTTTGCCAAATCGTTCTTTGATCCCGTTGAAAATATCCGGCAGTTGCTCATGGTTACCCATGTTGGCCCGATGCGCGTAGCATTCGACGCCATATCGCTTTATCTTCTCCACGGCTTCTTTGGCCGCCGAGCGACTGCGGAAGTAGTTCAGTACTACATGGGCGCCCTTTTCGGCCAGTTTCTCGGCAATAGAGAGACCTATCCCCTTCGTGCCGCCGGAAACGAATGCAATTTTACCGGCAAGTT
>CAZVUZ010000119.1:0-10819 GCA_964630485.1 uncultured Ignavibacteriales bacterium | reverse complement strand
ATCGGCGATCGCCCGGGGGGCCCCGGAATCCTGCCTCTGCAGGAATGACGCGCTGTGGCGCGTCTCCTACGGGTCGCTCCCACCTCTTAGAGAGGTGGACCATCCGAATGTGGGTTACCCGTGTAAATGTCAGTCTTCGATGATGCGCGGCAAATTGGGGGAGAGACGCGAAAGGATCTCGTAGTTGATCGTCCCCGCCCATTGCCCGAGCTGTTCGGCGGTGATGACCTCGTTGCCATCACGGCCTATCAAGGTCACCTCGTCGCCCCGACTCACGCCGGTGATATCAGTCACATCGACCATCATCAGGTTCATGCAGATTCGCCCCCGCACCGGGGCGCGGCGGCCGCGGACGAGCACATAGGCCAGGTTGGACAACCGGCGATCGTAACCGTCAGCATAACCGACCGGGACTATCGCCAGACGCGTGGTGGAGGTGGTCCGATAGGTGCAACCGTAACCGATGAAAGAATCGGCCCCCAGGCGTTTCAGCTGAGTGATACGGGCACGCCACGAAAGGACAGGCTGGAAGAGATCGTTGCCGCCGCCGCGAAGACGATAGGAGAGATAAGTCTCCTTCGAGGACCAGTGGCCGTAGGCGGAAATACCGGGGCGGCTCAGCTCGAAATGAGTCTTACCGAAAAGCACCAGGGCGGCCGAGCAGGCGGTATGCCTGATTTTCGGGCCTATCTTAAGCTTCCTCATTTCAGCCACCAGCTTCTTGAAATTGGCCAGCTGAAACTCGGCGTATTCGTGTGAGGTGGTGTCCTCGATATTGGCGAAGTGCATCCCCGCGCCATAGGGCTTTTTCAGGCCCGGGTATTTCTGATAGATTTTCGCGAATCCCGGCAGATCCATCGACGTAATCCCCTGGCGGTTGGTTCCGGTCTCGAGCTTGAGATGGGTCCGGATGGCGGTCTCTTTCCGGTCCGCCATAATTCCCAGCGCCTTCAGCGTGGGCTTATCGAAAATCACCGGCTCGAGGTCATATACGACCACCGCCGAAAGGCGGTGACGCGGCAACGGGCCAAGGACCATGATGCGCCGGTCCCAACCCGCGTCACGGGCGGCAATGGCTTCATCGAGGGAATGCACAGTTATGTAGTGCATCCTCGGGTCCTCCCCGAGCAGTCTGACGATTTCCGGCAGGCCGTGGCCGTAGGCGTTGGCCTTGACGCACACCGCCACCTCACTTTTACCGGCGAGTTTGCACAGGGAATCGATATTGCGATGAAGGGCCGGGCGTGAAAGCTCCAGCCAGCTCAAAACGGCAGGTCTTCTCATGGCGCATATATAACCCGCCCGCAGCGAGGGGACAAGAAAAAGATGCCGGTTCGGAAAATCGACGACTGTCGCAACCCGTTATCGAGCACGCCGGCGGGTGAATAAAAACCGCCCGGAGGTCGATAACATTAATGGGGAGTGTGTGACATACGCAAAACCGAAGGTTCGCCATGACCGTAAATGTTGATCTGATTAAGGCCTCGCTCGAACGGCTCGAGTCCCTTGAGGAAATATTTGGGGCGCGTTTTTTCGCGAAATTGTTCACCAAGAACCCCCATTTCAGACCCCTTTTTAGCGAGAGCACACTCGAATATACGCGGGACAATCTCCTGCATATGATCAGGGAATTGGTCGGCTACTTCTGCGAGCCCGACACTCTTGAAGATCATTTGCTCGAACTGGGACATCGCCACGCGATAGCCGGCGCCCGCCAGGAGCATTTTCCGGCCTTCGGCGAGGCGTTTGTGGAGACCATGGCTGACGTGCTGGGACCGGAGTGGACCAGGGAAATGGCCGCAGCCTGGGACGAAGCCTACCATTTGATCGCGGCTATCATGAAGCAGGGTATGACGGCGACAACGCGTCAGGAATCGGCGAAAACTTCCATATAAAATCCTAACCCGTCAGGAGTACTTCTCGATCATCCCCTGGATTTTCCTGACATGGCCCAGTTCGAACTTGGCCAGGCGCTCGAACATCTCCTTACCCTCGGCCGAATCGGCTATTTCGGCGCCTTTGGTGTAAGTTCCGTTGGCTTCCTTCTCAAGCCTCAGGGCAATCTCCAGCACCTCAATAATGCCTTCCGCCTTTGCCACCTGGTCGACGAGGTCCTGGTGCCGCCGGGTCATATCCTCACCAATTTCCGGCAGGCCTTCTTTTTTCAGGATGTCGGCGGTGCTGATCCACTTCTCGCTCCGGACGAGGGAATCGTACTGGCGCTCGAGAATCTGGAAATGCTGTTTCTCGTCGGCGGCCAGTTCGCGCCACATATCTTTGAGCTCATCGCTCGGACTTTTCTTGACCGCTTCCAAATAGAATACATAGCTGGCCACTTCGGCCTGTATGCCGGAGGTGAGTACCGCCAGGGTATCCGGGTGGACTGGGCTCATACGAGTGTTCCTTTCGAGTATTTGCTAATATGCTTTGACCGTCAAATAACCGTTTTAGCGGCGTTTGTCAAGTATCACGAGGGCGCCGCGGCTGGCTGCACTTTATACGCACGTTGTGTTGAAGGGGCATAAGATTTCAGACTTCGGGTTTGAGGAGTAAACACGGGGCGTATCACGGCCGACTTGCCGGTATCCGGTATATAGAGAAACCCGGATGGTGACAATCATCATCCGGGTTTTTATAATCACACATAGGAAAAACCATTTATCGCCTGAAAGCCACTCATGGCTAACGCGGGGTGGGAGGTGCCGGCACCGGCGGCAAAGGCCGCGGCTCGGTCTTCATCTTCTCCGTCACGTATTCAATCGCCTTATCCAGTTGGTCATCATAGCCCCGAGCTATGCGGTCGGGCAGGTTGTCGACCTCGATATCCGGGTGAACACCTTCGTTCTCCATCAGCCACTCGCCGTCCAGACTGTAAATACTGAACTCCGGCGCCGTGTAATACCCGCCGTCCATAAGCGGCCGATAGCCCCGGATACCTATCACACCGCCCCAGGAGCGCTTGCCCATGAGCGGACCGAGGTCATACTCGCGGAAGAAGAACGGGAAATAGTCGCCGTCGGAGCAGGAGAACTCGTTGAGCAAAGTCACCATGTGGGCGCGGATACCGCCGCCCGGCGAGGGGCCGTTCGCAAAGGTCCGCGAGGCCCCCATGCAGACGATTTCGCGGCGCAGACGCTCGAGGATCAGGCCGGAGACGAACCCACCGCCATTGTAGCGGACGTCTATTATAAGGCCCGGCTTGCGGAACTGATGGTAGTACATCTTGGCGAACCTGACCAGGCCGTAGCTGTCCATATCGGGAATGTGTATATAGCCGATTTCGCCGCCGGATACCGAATCTACATAAAGGCGGCGGTCCTCGACCCAGTTGTAATAGCGCAGGCTTTCCTCGGAGGCGATCGGCTTGACCTCAACCTCGCGGGCGCCATTGAGCGACGGCTTGTCGTTTACCGTCAGGGTGATGATTCTGTCGACGCTATTTTCGGTTAAGCGATACGGATTGACGGCGGCGGTGATTTCCTCGCCATTGATGGCCAGAAGATAATCGCCCTCTCTGATATCCACGCCCGGCTCCGTCAGCGGCGAACGCAGTTTCTTGTCCCAATTCTCGCCGCGCAGGATGCGGGCAAAGCGCACCCGGCTATTGGCGTGATCAATTTCGAAATCGACCCCGAGCAGTCCTATTTCGCTGCCGTCGATTTTGACACGGTCGCCGCCGCCGACATAAGTATGCGAACAGCACAGTTCACCGACCATTTCACCGAGGACATAATTCAGGTCGCCGCGGTCCTGGCAATACGGCAGGAGAGGGGCGTAGCGGTCGTGCATTTTTTGCCAGTCAACCCCGTGGAGGTTGGCGTCGTAGAAAAAGTCCCGTTCCATTCGCCAGGTATCCTCGAACATCTGCACGTACTCGGCGCGTCGATCCACCCGCATCTCCATCTGCGACAGGTCGACACTATTATCGTCGAATGAGGCTTTCGGACCCACGACATCGACTATATGGTAACCACCGTTCTTACCGATAATCATTTTCTCGCCGTCGGCCGCGATGCTGTAGGTGCTCACACCTTCAGCAAACACATGGTCCTTCTCTTTTTTGATATCGTATTTGTGCAGGCTTGGTTTGTCCTGCGTAACCCGACCGGCCAAACCGCGGATAGGTCCCGTGGTGTAGAAGACCGCACCCGACACGGCGTCAATACCTCGGTAATTTCCCGAAGGCAGGTCAAACGCCACCTGGCGGTCGTAGATACCGTCAAAGTCTATCCTGACCGGTGAAACCTCTTTCCCGGCGTCCTTGTCCTTATCTTTCTTATGATCCTTATCGCGGTCACTCTCGTGTTCGCGGTCGCGATCCTCGCCTTTGCCGACACTCTCCTCTTCCCCGGCATCGTCATCTTCCAGTGGCGTAAAGGGCGATTTCTCGTTGGCATCGAGCACCAGCAGGTAGAGATTGGTGATGGCGTTATTGACGAACTCGAATTCGTAGCTGCTGAGGATAGGGTTGAAGGTTCTCTCGGAAAGGAAGTAGAGATACTTGCCGTCAGGATCGAATTCGGGAGCATAGTCGTTGGTGAAACCGGGGGTCACCTGGCGGATTTTGCCGTCATCGAGGCAATACATGAATATGGCCGAGATGCGATTTTCCAGGGTTTTGCCATAGGCCACATAGCGGCTGTCCGGCGACCAGGAGAAACTGCGCGTCTCACTGCGCGTGGGGGAATCGATTTTTTTGACGGCCTTCGTTTCGATATCCACCAGGAAGACATCCAGTTCTTTATCCGAGAAAATGAGCTTTCGGCTATCCGGCGACCAGGCCGGATCGTATTTGTGGCAGTAACCGTCGGGGGTCAGGCGCGTTTTTTCGGCACCGTCCGGTTTGACCAGGTACAGCTCTTCTTCGCCGGATTCATCCGAGATATAGGCAATCCATTTACCGTCGGGGGACCACTGCGGCTCGCGCTCGTTGGCGCCGGAGGTCTTTGTAAGATTAACGGTGTTGCCTTTGTCGGCCGGGACGGTGAAGATGTCGCCACGGGCGCCGAAAACCGCCCGCTTGCCGCAGGGCGAGAGATCTATGTAGCGCACCTTGTCGGATACGTCGACATATTCCGGGCGCATCCGGTGACCGTCAGTGGTCAGGTGGATCTCGATCTTGTGATACTCTTCCGACGGCAGATCCATCACGAAGACATAACCGCCGTTCTCGAAGGCTATACCGTCGGGCCCCAGGCTCGGCCAGCGGACGTCGTAGTCCGTGAATTGCGTCACCTGCCGCGTTTGTTTTGTACCCGTGTCGTAACAATAGATATTGAGAGTCCCGGTGCGGTCGGAGTTGAAATAGATTTTGTCACCGTACCACATGGGCATATTGTCGGTGCCTTCCCAGTCGGTGATCTTGTGCGACTCGAAGGTGCTGAGGTCGAAGGTCCAGACATCCTGGGCCATGCCGCCTTTGTAGCGTTTCCAGGTTCTGAAATCGCGATAGATCGGGCAATAGGCGACACTCGAGGCATCCGGCGAGAGGCTCGTGAACCCGGCCACCTTCATTGGCAGGGGCTCGGGCATGCCACCGTTAGTATTGACGAGATAGGCCCGGCCATCCCACCAGTCATTGGTCTCCCTGCGGGAGCGGAACAATACGCGTTCGCCGTCCGGATGCCAGCCCAAAACGAGATTTTCCGGCCCGAAACGTTCGGAAGTGCGTTGTATGCCCGGGTGCCAGGTGAGCCGCTGCGGTTCGCCGCCGGTCACGGGCATCGTGTAGACGGCCATGTCACCATCGTATTGCCCGGTGAAGGCGATGCGGCTGCCGTCCGGAGAGAACTTCGGAAACCATTCCTGCCCTTCATGATCGGTAAGCTTGATCGCACTTCCTCCGACCCTCGGTGCGAGGTAGATATCACCGGCATACACGAATGCCACGTGGTCTTTGTGCACATCGGGGAAACGAAGCAAACGCCCTTCCTCGGCGCTGAGTGTTACCGACACCATTAATAGTGCCGCCAGTACGATCGATATAACCCTGATCATGAGAGGCTCCTTTCCGTCTTTGGGATTGCAGATAAAAAAACTCAATTCCGGGCGTAAGTCAAACGCATTTATGATCTTTTGAGCTTCCCCGCGAGGTCTCAAACGCCGCCGCATGGGAGCGAATCAGATGTGGTGGTAATCCGAACTGCCCCCGCATATCGATATTCGCGGACCCGTTACTCCCGCGCTCTCGGTACAAATGTTGGTTGACATAATATATAAAATGGCTATAATAAACTAGATTCGAGTGCAAGACCCGTAAAATCCCCAAGAGGGCCCTGCCTGTCATCCCCTCCCCTGGTGCTGCACCCAAACAGGCGGGGCCTTTCTTCATTGTATTCCCCGACCACATGGCAGTAATTTCATTTGAGACAACCTGACAATGAAACGCTCGGGTTCGCCGTAACTTCGATGCTCTCAAGGAGGCTGTTATGTATCGCCATGCCATGCTCGTTCTGTTGGCCGTGGGATTTTCCTGCCTGCAATTTGCCCGAGCCGCAGATGACTCGCTCTCGATCGGTCCCCGCTTTCATCATGAGACGGGCTTCGATGATTTCGGTTTTGTCGGCGAAAGTATCTCATGGGGCAATAAATTGCCTCTTTACAAGACATACTCCGATGCCCGCAGGATTAAGCTGCCCACACCTGCGAAATCACCCATGCTACTCGATAGCTGCCTGCAAGAAAGGCGCTCGGTACGTTCGTTTTCTGACAGAACTCTCGGCATGGGCCAACTTGCACGGTTGCTCCTGTCCGCCAATGCCCTGACCCATTCGCGCGGCGGTTTCGATTTCCGCACCGCTCCCTCCGGCGGGGCCCTCTATCCGCTGGATATCTATATCTTCGCTCACTATATCGAATCGCTGGAAGACGGACTCTATCATTTTCAGGTATCCGACAGCAGTCTTGAGCTTGTTTTTGAGGGCGATTTTTCAGATCGCATCCACGAGGCCGCCAACGGCCAGAGTTCGGTGGGCTCATCGCCGGTGACGATTGTCCTTACGGCCCGATTTGCCCGCTCCACGGCAAAATACGCTGACCGGGGTTATCGGTACACCTACGTCGAGTGCGGCGCCATCTCCCAGAATGTATACTTGCAGGCAACCGCACTGGGGTTGGGAACGGTGGCCGTGGGGGCGTTCAACGACGAGGCCGTCAATGACCTGCTGGGGGTGGACGGCCTCAATGAAGCGGCCCTGTTGATCATGCCGGTGGGATACCCATCGGGAGAGTAAGTACATACACACCAAACACCCGTCGCCCTCAGAAAACACGACTTGACGGCGGTTTTCTTTGACAAACACGGCAATGTGTATATATTTAGTCGATGCTTAACCAAAAAACTACAACATCGTTCGTGGGCTTCTTTGTGATCACTCTGTTGATCTCATTTGCGGCCCCGTTTGTCGGCGCGCAGTCGCCCGACGCCTCGGCCATAGTCGCCGATTCCTCCGAAGAAGTTGTCAATGAGGCAGAACAAACCGACGCCCAGGCCGCGATCACCGAGGACAAGCCGGGCAAAATGATCCCGCCCGGCCCGCTCGACTTCCTCCTCACCGGCAAGTATCTCGCCTTCGGAATCCTTATGGTAATGGGGCTGGTTTTGCTTTTTGCCGGATGGATTAACCGCTGGATCCGTATCGGGGCGCTCGTCCTCGCCTTCGTTCTCTTCGGCCTCGATTACTTTTTCCCGTTGCATCCTTCCCCCATGTGCGGCGCGACCAAGCTGTTCATGTTCAAATTCACCTGGGGGGAATTCTTCCCGGCTTTTATAGTGCTGTTCCTGGCTATGATGGTGCCCAGCCTCATCGGAAGGAAGCTGTTTTGCGGCTGGGTGTGCCCGCTGGGAGCACTGCAGGATCTCGTTAACAAGATCCCCTTCAAGCCCCGCTTCAAGAATTTCAATTTCACGGCCTTTAACGCCGTCCGCATGGCGTTGCTGGGGCTGTTCTTCTTGACCTTTTTCGGCGTCAAGGACCACCTGGCGGCCATGGCCGAGCGCATGGGCGCCGATCCTACCGGCGATATCTGGACCATGTTCGCCGCTTACAATGTCTACGAGCCGATCAATTTCTTCGAGCTCCTGCACTGGCAGATTAACACCTTGTGGATTATTATGTTTGCCGTGCTCGTTATCGCCAGTCTCATGCTCTACCGGCCGTTCTGCTACCTCGTTTGCCCCATCGGAGCCCTGACCTGGCTTCTTGAGAAAATCGCCCCCGGGCGTATCCGCGTCGATCATAACAAGTGCACCGAATGCGGCGAATGCATGGCCGTCAGCCCGTGTCCGACGATCAAACCCATGGTCGAGGAACCGAATAGAGTCCTGCCGGACTGCACCTCATGCGGTGAATGCATGAAGATCTGCCCTGAGGACGCCATTAAATTCTCGTTCAAAAAGTAGTCTGCCGCTCCGGACACATTGTTCCGGATCTAAATCATCCCACACAATAAAATAGCCCGCCGGTCCTGAGACCGGCGGGCTATTTAAGCTATCTCAATGATTGCTTATTGATGCATAGGGGTGGGGCCATCCACGAACATGTAATCGACCAGGAAAACCAGGTCGGCCACATCCGGGATTCCACCGGAAGCATTGACATCGGCGCAGGCCAGCTGGTAGGGCTCATCGCCGTCGGTGAACATCCAGTCAACCATCATCACCAGGTCGGAGATGTCGACAGCATTGTCGAGGTTGAGATCGCCGGACACGTGTCCGACATACAGGAAGTCATCACCGACGCTGAACGAACCACCGCCGGTATAATCACCGGTAACCGTGTACGACTGCGTCGTGACATCCCATACCAGACCATAACCGGCCGCAAACGGACCCTGCGCAAACTCGATAGCGAGAGCGTCGCCCTCGATGCTCGGGTGCGTCGTCAGGGCCGTTGCGATGGGCACATACATACCATTGATCATGATCGTAGCAGGGTCGATATCGGCGACATCGTAAGTTTCGTCAAAGTTATCGCCAATATAGATGAACGCTGAGTGAGGCGTAACCTCGTAGGCCATGAATACAAACATACGCTCGGGATCGAGCAGGACGGTATCAATGACCGTGCCGCCACCGACTACAATACTGTAGTCCTCCACCTCACCGTAGGAAGTGGTACCACAGGCCGGCGGATAGCTGGAGTAATTGATACGGACTCTCATCCGGGTCGGCCCGGCAGTAGCATCCATGGGCGGGGTTACCGTACCGGTGTACGGACCGTAACCGCTGTTGACATCCATGACGGCTTCTTCAGCGGCGTCAAAGATGAAGTCCTGGTTCCAGTCAACCCAGACAGCGCAGATATCACTGCTGTACCCGTTACCGTTTTCAACGGTGATCGGGTAACCGGTTCCGGGCATCATGGTCGTGGCTATGCCGGTGTAGTCCTCGTAACCGCCGCAATCCGAACTGTTGTCGATGACACCCACCGCCACGCGGCTGATGTATTCATCGCAACCACCGGAAGCATCACAGTACTCGGCCACCGTGCTGTACACGACGTGGAGCGTGTACGGACCATCGGCGCTATTAGCCGGATCTTTCATCACCGGGTAATAGTAGGTGCCGGCCGCGAGACCGGACCAGGTCATGGACACGTTACCGTCACCACAGTCAACGGTGTTAAAGTCCGCGCCGACAGTGAAGTCAGTGCACGGGCAACCGATGGACAGGTTCAGCCAGGCATTGCCGAACGCCGGGCTGGTGCTGCAGTAATCGAGGGTGACATTACCGGCCGTCGGAATGGTGAAGGCATGCCAGGTATGACCGTCGTCGAAGAAGTCACACTGGTGAGTGGCGCAATGGTTGTCGCCCGTGAAGGTCACCGGGGTGCCTTCGCTGAGCGTAACCGGCGTCACGTCTTCACACATGTCATTGTCCGGAGGCGGGCAGGACTCAACGCTGATGTTGAGGAATCCATCACCGGTATTGGACGAGTAACCGCCGACCTCGACGAGGTAGGTGTTACCGGCCAGGACAGGGATGTCTACCAGCATCGACTGGATCGACTTCTTCGGACAGCCGTCGTCATCGCAGCCGATCTGCGTGGCGCTGAAGGGATCGACGCCATCGTAGAGAGCCATCTTCGTATCATAGCTTGAAGCGCAAAGATCGAAGGTGGCATTGCCGTCAATATCCGGAGTGTAGCAGAACCAGATATTCGGGGAGGTCAGGCATCCGCCAGGACCGTCCGGAGTCGCACCGATCGTGGTAAAGGCCAGATCGACGACTTCGCCCGAAAGCGGTTCGCAATACTGCCAGAAGTCGTTCGATTCAACAATCTCACCGGGCGAGATAGTCAGGTCGAAGGACGGGATACAGTCGGGTGTCGGGTAGGTGTCGATCATCAGGTAGTAATACCCGGTGGTCAACTCGACATTGTACAGACCGTGTGAACCACTCGACGCCGTCGAGAAGGCAATGCAGTCGGCTTCGTCGGGCGGGCAGTTATCGTCGATGACAATACCCGTCCAGCTCACGTCGGGCTCAAGCAGGATGTTGACCATCATGTCGGCACCGACATCGAGCATGTAAATGATGTCCTCGCCACCGTCATAACTGCCGAGGCAGGTCAGATCGTAGTCATCAACACGGGCACAGGTGGTCTGGCCGGCGTCAATGTAGCTGTCAAGATCCGGACCGGAGACCATGTCGTCCGGGAGCTTGACCACGATCGGGTCAGTGCAGTCATCACCCGGAGTTGGGCCGCCGTACTCATCGATATAGAAATTGAAATCGAGGAAGCAGCCGCCGCTGTAATGGTCGCAGATTAGCATGCCCAAGTAATTCTTTTATTGCATTTAAATCTGCCCCCCGATT
>CAZVUZ010000118.1:0-11007 GCA_964630485.1 uncultured Ignavibacteriales bacterium | reverse complement strand
TTCGTGCCGGCGCTGACGATGAATGTCTGGGCCGATGAACGCAAGCAGGGTACGGACGAATTGCTGTTGACGTTGCCGGCGACCGATACGGAGATCGTTCTCGGCAAATTCCTGGCCGTATACGGCATCTATACCGCCTCGCTGCTTCTTTCGCTGAGCCATGTCATCGTGCTTTTCTGGCTCGGCAGTCCCGATATCGGGCTGATGCTGTCCAATTACCTGGGCTACTGGCTTCTCGGCGGGGCCCTCATCGGGGTGGGCATGTTCGCCTCGTTGTTGACGGCCAACGCCACCGTCGGGTTTATTCTCGGAGCGATATTCTGTTCCGTGTTTGTCTTTGTCAATTCTGCCCAGTGGGTTCTGAACGACTGGCTCCAGAGCGCCCTGGAACCGCTGGGGGTGAATGATTACTTCAGCGATTTTGCCCGGGGTGTGATCAGTTTCAAGGGCCTGCTGTATTTCTGTTCGCTCGCGGCGGTCATGCTCTATTTCAACGTCATTTACCTGGGACGCCGCCATTGGCCCGCGGAGGCCGGCGGCTACAAGTTCTGGGTGCACCACCTCGTCCGCGCCGTCGCCGTGGTTATAGCCGTAATAAGCATCACCAGCATTATCGGGCGGCCGTCGCTGAGGCTGGACGCCACGGCCGAGGGGCTGCATTCGCTCTCGGAAGAGAGCGGCCGGCTGATGGACCAGATCCCGGATGAACGGGCGGTTTTGATACAGGCCTTTATCAGCCCCGAGGTGCCCCGATCCATGGTTCAGACGCGGGCCAACCTGATTTCCAAGCTCAAGGAGATATCGGCTCTCGGGGGAAGCAAGGTCCAGGTCATTATTCACGATACCGGTCCTTTTTCCGAGGAAGCCCGGGACGCTCGCGAGAAATTCGGAATTGTTCCCCGCGAGGTTTTCATGGGCACGCAGGCGCGATCGACGCCGACCAACGTATTCATGGGGGTGGCCTTCACCAGCGGCGTCAGCGAAGAGGTGATACCGTTCTTTGATCGCGGCCTGCCGGTTGAATACGAACTGATGCGGAGCATTCGTGTCGCGGCGAAATCCGAGCGGAAGACCATAGGCGTATTACAGACGAAAGCCAAGGTCCTTGGCGGGTTCGATTTTCAGGCGATGTCCAGCAAGCCGCCCTGGTCGATCGTTTCGGAACTCAGGAAGCAGTATGAGGTCGTCCAGGTATCCGCCACGGCGCCGATTACCCAGCGCCTTGACGGTTTGCTGGTGGTGGCGCCTTCGAGCCTGACCCAGCCCGAGATGGATAACCTCAAGGACTATATCCTCGCTGGAAATCCGACCATGCTCCTGGTCGACCCCCTGCCGCTGGTCGATGTGACCCTCTCTCCGATTCTCCCTGCCGAGGCGGCGGAGAATCCGCTGATGCGAAACCAGAATCAGCAAACCGACCCGAAGGGTAATATCAGCGAATTGATGTCGGCCATCGGTGTCGCCTGGGGGACTTCGCAGGTCGCCTGGGATGCCTACAATCCGCATCCCGACATGGCCCAGTTGCCGGCCGAGATCATTTTCGTCGGTGAGGGCAACGAGACCGTCGACGCCATCAGTGAGTTGAATCCCGCCAGCGCCGGTTTACAGGAGCTGGTATTCCTCTATCCCGGCTGTCTCAATCAGGCACCCGGTGCGAAATTCCAGTTCGAGCCACTCCTGCGAACGGGACGGCTTTCGGGCTTGCTCCCCTGGAACCAACTGGTTCAACGGGGTTTCTTCGGCTTCAACATGAACCGCAATCCGCGCCGGACGCCCACCGGGGAAATCTACACTCTCGCGGCCCATGTGCGTGGAAGTGATACCGACGGTAGTCTGGACGTCGACAGCGCCGCCGTCAACCGCTCGGTAAACGTAACGGTCATCGCCGATATCGATTTCATCTCCGAGCAGTTCTTCCAGATCCGCCAGCAGGGATTGCAGAACCTCAATTTCGACAATATTAACCTTTTCCTCAATGCCATGGATCTCCTGGTTGCCGACGAATCCTTTATTCCCCTGCGCAAGAAGAGGAGCAAGCACCGTACCCTTGAAACGGTGGAGGAGCAGACCCAGGAGTTTGTGGAACGCCGGATCAAGGACGAGAAGGACGCCGAGGGCGAGGCTCAGCAGGCCCTTAGTGCGGCCCAGTCGCGGCTAAACGAAAAGGTAGCCGAGGTTCGCAATCGAGCGGATCTTGACGCCCAGACGAAGCAGATTATGGCCCAGAATCTTCAGGAGGTCGAGAACCGTCGTTTCGAGGCGCTCAAGGCGAACATCGAGCGCGAGAAGGAGGTCAAGATTCAGGCCAGCCGCGAGAATATGGAATCCGAGGTGCGGGCCATCCAGACCCGAATCAGGACCCTGGCGGTGCTGCTGCCGCCCATACCGGTTTTCGTCATGGGGGTTATGATTCTTATCAGGCGTCGCCGTCGCGAACGCGAAGGAGCGCTGGCCGTCAGAAGGTTGAGGAGTTAGGCTATGCTGGAAACCAGGAAAACAGTCATATACATTGCCGCCGCCGCTGTGCTGGCCCTGGTGGCTTATTTGATGTCGCCAGGTAAAATCACATCCGATGCGTTTTTGGATCAGGGGGAGGCCTTCTTCCCGGATTTCACCGACCCCAACACCGCCACGACGCTGGAGGTGATCGAATACGATGAGGCCACCGCCGCCGCCCGGCCGTTCAAGGTCACTTTCCAGAACGGGCGCTGGACAATTCCGTCCCATCACGACTACCCGGCCGACGGCAAAGAGCAACTGGCTAAAACCGCCGCCGGCGTGATCGACATTGAGAAGGGTGATTTGAGAAGCGACAACGTGGCCGATCACGAGCTTTTCGGTGTTATCGATCCTTTGGACGAAACCGCCGGCTCTGCCGGACGCGGCCAGCGGGTTACCATCAAGGGCGAAAACGATCAGGTCCTGGCGGATCTCATTGTCGGTAAACCATTGGAAAATAGGGAAGGATATCGCTTTGTCCGTCTACCGGACGACAAGCGAGTCTACTCCTGCCGCATGGATATCGAGATCTCGACCCGTTTCGAGGACTGGATCGAAACCGACCTGCTCAAGGTCCGCAAACACCGCATCGACAAGTTGGTTCTCAAGGACTACTCCATCGATGAGCGCACCCGTCAGGTCAAACAGCGGGACAATGTCCTGCTTACCAAAGTCGACGATACCTGGCGGGCCGATAAGATGTCATCCAATCAGCGGGTGGACTCAACGCGCATGGATACCCTGCTCAACACGCTCGACAGCCTGATGATTGTCGGGGTTCGTACCAAGCCGGCCGGACTATCGGCCAGCCTCAAGAAGGCCGAAGGACAGCAGGCTATATCCCAGAGTGATCTGATATCTCTGCAGCAGAAGGGTTTCTTTTTCACCCGTGACGGCAAGCTCTTATCGAACGAGGGCGAACTCGAAGTATACACCAAAGATGGACTAAAGTATATTTTGAGGTACGGTGAGGTAGTCTACGGCCGGGGTGAAGCCGTCTCTGCCGGAACCGCGGAAACTCAGCAGCAGGAAGGTCCGGCGGAGAACCGCTATTTGTTCATCACTACCGAATTCGACCGGAGTCTGTTGCCGGAACCCAAGCTGCCAAAGGACCGGTCGTTCCTGGAGAAACCCGACAGCCTATGGACCGAGGCCGATAAAGAGAATCGGGTCAAACAGGATGCCTACAATCGCTGGGAGCGAAAAGTCGAGGAGGGGCAGAAGCTCAGCGACGATCTCAACACGCGTTTTGCCGACTGGTACTACGTGATATCGTCCGACAGTTACGAGAAACTCCACCTGACGCGCCGGGACCTGGTGGTGGCGAAGTAGGCGGGCGCATACGCTGAGAATTGGGTGCGACCTTCGTTCGCGCCACTTAGATATTGACGGGCGGGTTCAGATTGAGCCGGCCCGTTTTCTTTAGTGCTGTTACATGTATGAATACAAAAAAAGAGCCGGGCGCCTGATGGCGCCCGACTCGGTGAGATTTCGGATTGGGCCGGTGGGTTAGAAGTTGGCCTTCACCGTAAAGTACTGATTGTCGTCAAAGACATCGGTTTCGGTCCAGGAATACTCGAACGTAAGGTCCGTTCCGCCAACGTTGAGTTTCAATCCAGCGCCGAGCGAGGCACCGTAGAGATAGTAGTCGTCGTCGGAGAAATTGTACCCGGCCCGGAACGAGTATTTGCCGTCGTAGACGTACTCGGCTCCGGCCTGGTAATAGTCCTCGGAGTAGTTATTGGACCGGAAGTTGCCGCTAACGGTGGCCTGGTTGGGGCCTTCGCTGTAAACGTCATAGGCAACACCCATGTTGATGGAACTCGGCAGATCAAATGGGGCAGATTCGGCCGCTCCCAGGCGATCGTCCAGCGGCTGCTTGAAGCCGTCGCCGGAATACGACATCTCGGGGCCGTAGTTCTTGACCGTGAAACCGAGCTGCAATCCGCGCCAGCGCGGGTTGTAGAGGAAGCCGACATCAAAGGCCACGCCCGAGGCCTGGACGTTAAAGACATCCTCATGGATGAACATGGCATTGACGCCGAACGACACATTGGCGGTCAGGATGCGGGCATAGGACAGGCCGATGACAGTCATGGTCGGGCTGAACGTACGTCCGGTACCGTTGGGGTACTCCTGCGTTGTCTCTTCCATGTCACCGATATTGACCACCTTCACGGAAGCTGCGAGGGTACCGAAGTCTTCCATGCGGGTGGCGACGCCGGCGAAGTTGACGTCGATATCGGCGATGTAGGGCATGTAGGTGAACATAGCTTCTGTTCCCTCAAGCTCCGCCAGTCCGGCTGGATTCCACACAATGGACTCCACGCCGTAGGTGTTGGCCACCACGGCACCACCCATAGAGGTACCGCGTGATCCGATCGGGATTAGCAGCTCCAAAGCTCCGTCCGTACCGGTACGGAGCGAATTCCCCGCGTAAACCGAACTCAGGCTCACGGCGAGGAGAACTACTGTTAATATGACAAACTTAGTTTTCATCAGTTCAATCCTCTCCTGATTAGTACGTATCCAGAACTTCGACTTCCATGAAGACCGCCATTTTGCCGATCTTCTGACCGTATCCGGGAGCATCCACAACGTAAATGTAGATACCCGAAGCTACCGGCAGGTTGTTCCAGGTGGTAGCACCCCAGGTAGCAATACCGGTGGTCGGGTCGTCTTTGACAATTTCACGGATAAACTCACCAGCCAGGTTGTATATGGTGATCGTACATTCTTCCGGCAGGTTGTGGAACTGGATCTTGTAGTTCCCGGCCGTCGGATCGTACGGTCCGTACAGGTAGAACGGGTTCGGAGCCACCGTTATGGCGTCCAGAGCGCTCTCGGTTTTTGTCACCGAAGGTGCCGTCGCGACGAAACTGAAAGTATCGGCTTCGCCGATGAGAACCGTCGGGAAAATGGCGAAGACATCTTCGTCGCTCCAGGCGACCTCAGCGCGACGCGCCCAGCAGGCCCAGTACATGACCGGCATAGAGTCATCAATGGAATTCAGCTGGTAGTCCGGGTTCGGCGTTTCGCTGTAGTCATCGAGGTAGATCCACAGCCATTCGCGGGAACCGGTACCGGAGACATTGTTGGCATCCTCATAGTAAGGCGGCCAGTACTTACCATCGACGTAACCGGAGTCACCGTTGTTCTCCAGGAAGCCGACCGTGAGGCGTCGTTCCGGATCGGCGCTGACATCCCAGGCGGCCAGCGGCACGTTCTTCGCGAACTCCTGGAAGCCGTAGGAACCGGCATCCGGGTCAAGAATGTAAGGGGCGAACTCCGGCCTGGCCGGGGTGCCGCCGCCTCTCATGTAGCGATAACCGTAGGATACGTTGTCCTGGTCGGTGTCGAAATTGCCGTCAACATCGACATTGGCCAGTCTCAGCTCCACCTTGACCAGGCTGGTAGGCGGGAGTGGCTCAAAGGTGCCAAAGCCGTGAGTGTCGCCGGGGCCGCCCCATCCGAGAGCGCCCTGGAAGCCTTCCCAACCGAAGCCGTCAGCGCCGCCGGCCCAGGTGAAGCGACGGGTGCCGGCCGGGATGTCCCAGCCCCACTTGTTCTCATCGTCGGTTGTGTAAGCGTCATCCGGTTTGACACCGGCCGGAGCGCCGATGACTTTGACCAGCAGACCGTCAAATGACAAGTACTCTTCGTCACCGGTTTTATTGGCATTCATGGACACGTAAACCGAGTCGGTGGTCACATTCATCAGACTCCAAAGAGTATCAATGTACGCTCCGGGGTCAATGGTGGTCGAGTCCAGTATGCTATCAAGGCAGTACTCGATCACTAGACCATCGTCTGTCCAAAGAGCGTTACACGTATCGTCGAGTGTGTCCACCGTCCACCATTCGATGTCTCGAGGCTCATATACAGTCTCAATGTCGAACCAGACTTCATAAGTGTCACCGGTCAGACTTTGGGGATCCATCACTATCGGATAAACCAGTCCGTCCGATACCCCACTGACCTGGTTGACGCTTAGTGTGTCCGTCCATATATTGGCACCGAGGTTTGTCCCCGGTCGCGGCGGTTCCGGCACGATTGTCATAACCGTCTCACTCTCCAGGAGCCGATCGCCGTTAGGGACGGTCGTGATCTCATCCGGTTTCGAGGTGTCCGCAACATACTCGTATGCGAACGAGAAGGCCGTGACCCGGAAATAGTATTCCTTGACATCACGAAGCGGTCCGCCATTTATCTCATCTTCGGTTATACGATAGCGGTAGTTGAGTCCGCCGTCGGTGAGCGCGCGACGCACCCACGGGACGATCAACTGCGAATAGGAATCGCGCACGGAATCCACCAGGGCAATGCTGCGTCCACCCGCGAGATCCCAGGTGGCCAACTCGGTCCAGGGACCGCTGGAGGTTTCGCCCTGCCATACGGTGTAACCCTCGAATTCGAAATCACCGGGGTCGGTTTCGGAAGTGTCACCCCAGGTAAGGACGATTTCGCCGGACTCAATACCGACATGCACTGCCGGTTTGGCCGGCGGCTTCGGTGGGTTGAAGTTGTTCTCGTAAACCAGCTGGGCGAACTCGTCCAGCTCCTTCATAACGGAGATCGAGTTCAGACGATCGCCGCCCTGGCCGACGATGATAGCCGCCAGGATCTCGGTTGAGTCACCGGGAGCGAAGGTGATCGGTCCCGTGGACTGCATCCAACGCCGGTCGGCGGCGTTAACGTCGAGATCGCCAGTGCCCTCGACGGGATCACCACTGTGGAAGTAAAGCAACGTTTGGCCACCGTAAACATAGTCGTCACCGTTGGCCTCTTTGCCTTGCATGTAATTGTAGGTTTCGTTGAAGTCGTTGGGGTCGGTACCGTTAATGTACTTATTGAACGACACCATGCCGAGGTTCTTCATGCCCGGCCAGAGCTGGCCCCACATGCGGGCCGTATCGGCGGCGCCGCCGGTGATCATAGGTCCCTGGAAGAAGTCGTAGCCGACACAGGGAGGCGTCGCGCCGTACTGGCTGTCGTCGTTGTCGGAGTTATAAACGAAGCCGAGGCTCAGGTTGGTGTCGCAACCGACCAGGTCATCGGTGTGATCACCCAAGTCAGGATCGCTCCAGAGCGACATGTAGCAGTCTTCAATAGTGTTGCCACCCTTGTTCAGGACCTTGAGCCTGACAAAGATGATATTGCCCAGCGAACCGGTACGCTCGAAGGCGAAGGTCGTCTGCTGAACCTCGAGGCCCAGCGGATCGGTGCGGCCGGCGTCGTTGGTGTGCTGATCCGGGTTGGCGTCGTTGTAGACGGCCCAGAGCATCTGGTCACCAACCATTTCCGGATTGCCGAGCTCGTCAACCGGGGCGCCCTGATCGACCGGCCAGTTGAGGTAATCCTCGTTCGGATTGTTCTCAAGACTGTCGCGGTAGAGCTTGTAGATCTTGAATTCCGGACGGTCCTCCATGTAGGTCCCATTCATCATGGGGCCGGGGACGTACTCATCACTGTATTCAGCGATGATAATCCGGGTCTCACCGTTTACTTTACCGCCGACCCAGAGGCCGGAAGCGTAGAGACAGTAGTTATTCTGTGCTCCGCTTGCCACGGCCTCGATGGTCGTGTACGGGTAAAAGGTTCCGGCGTCCTGGCCGAAGACACCGGCGAGATCACGGCAGAAGTTGCCGTGGTTTGTCACGAACATCAGTATTCGATTGACGTTGATATATTGTTCATTGTCGATCGTAGCCGACAACGGAGTCATTGATTTACCTTTGTGCGGCGGTGCCGCGGCCAGCGGCAGGGCGACAATGGAAATCAACAGTAAAGTAATAAGTTTTGTCTTCATTGTCTATTTCCCCATTCTTTTAAAAGGCAAACCGCAGGCCGAAATAGACCATTCTCGGGTTCATGTAATTGGTCGCATTCGCCTGCTTGAGCTCATATCTGTTTTCGTAATCCGCGTCCGCGGCGGCCGCCGCAGAACCTTCATCGGTGTTAAGGTAGCCGTTGACATCGGCTTCACCGGTACCCTCATAAACACCAATTGCGTTTTCGGTGTCGAGGAGGTTCTTGACCCATACATAAGGAGTTACGGAATAACCGGCGATCTTGACCTTGCGTTCCAGTTTCAGGTCGATGCTGAAGATCCACGGTTTGTTAGCAGAGTTAACGGAGCCCAGAGGTTTGGGGTTAACGGCGTTTTCGGTTGCCTCGTCATATACCTGAGTGGGTGTGTAGGGGGTGCCACTACCGGCGGAGACGATCACGTTGAGACCCATGTTCTCGAGAGGATAGATATCTCCGAGGCGCGGGCCTTCCTGTTCACCCAGGCGGAAATCGAACATACCATTGATATTATGCCGCTGGTCGTAGTCGAGCGGATGCGTCGACTTCGGTTGACCATCCGGATTCTGCCAGGCAATGATGTACTGCGTGTTGGCGTATGATCCGGTACCATTGGCATAGCTCAGGGTGTACCTCAGATCCATCTGGAGATTCCGGGTCCGTCTCATCGTCAGCGAGAAGTCAACGCCCTTGATGGTACCGTAGTCGGAATTGGCGTAGAAGTCATACACTGTCGGCGAAGCCGGCGTCTGGTGGAAGATCTGGGTCAGATCCTGAACATCCTTGTAGTAGGCGGTAATGCCGAAGGCGACATTGTCTGCCAGCTGGTGCGTCACACCCACTTCGTACTGGGTGGTCTTCTCCGGCTCGAGGTTCGGGCTCGCAAACGGGTAGTAGGAGCCGGCGTCGACACGAGCTTCGTAGAAGTTGTAGCCGACGTAGAGGCGAATCAGGTCCGGTCGCTGGTAGAACTTGCCGTAGTTGATATGCATCTGCGTAACATCGCTGATCGGGAAGGAGATACCCAGGCGCGGTGAGAGGCGGTAGAACTTCTCACTGTCCTCGAGGTCCTCGCGGTCGAGGGTACTGTTATCCTCACCGAAAGGCTGTTCCAGATTGATAATGCGCAGAGCCTTGTAATCGAAGTAGTCGAAACGCAGACCGGCGTTCACCACCAGGCCGCGCCAGTCGAGGCGGTCGGTGATGTACATCCCGAGGTTAATCGGGTGCTTGGTCTCGTTCTCATAGTCCTCGTCGTCGGACTCCTCACCGTTAACGTCGAAACCGTAACGGTTCAACAGGTTGTCCTCCGGACCCTTGGTGGCATCCAGGTTCTGGAAAAACCGCAGGGTATGACGCTGGAAGTCAAAACCGGCCTTGATCGTATTGTTGTCATCAAGCTGGTGATTGATATCACCCTTGAAGCCTACATAGGAGGATATCTGGTGAAGATAACCTGCGTAATACGAAGACTCGTCCAGCTCGACCGAATCGACCGTGATGACCGTTAGTGTAGTATCGACTCCACCAATTGTAGTGTCAACAAAGGCCGTGTCCGGGTTGGCAACCACCGTGATGGTCTCCTCGGGAGTCCAGAACAGGCTGTAGTCGTCGAATTCCGGGTTCACCACGTCGTCAACCTCGCCATCGTCCCACTCATAGAAACGCTCGTAGGCGTCATATTCGCCGAAGACGATGCCGTCACCACGGGTGCGCTCAGTTTTGAAATAGGAGGTGCTGAAATTGTAGAAGGTTTCAGCAGACAGGGTATGGGTGATCTTGGCGTTCAAACCGAGGTTCTTGTCCTCATAGCGCGGAGCGTGGTCGGAATTGAGGGCCCACTCCTGGCGATATTCGCGCCAGTAGTCGACGGATCCGTTGCCGCTCAGGCTGAGTTTCACGTTCGGGTTGAAGGCATAATCCATTTTGCCCTGGTACGACCAGCCGCTGAGGCTGTTGGACGGCAGGCGCTGTGGGTTATCCTCGTAAAGAGTATCCAGACCGAACGGCGCACCCTGGACGGTGTGCATTTCCTCGGTTTTGGACGACGGCGTGCGATCGCGCAGATAGCGACGCTCACCGGAAAGGAAGAAAGTACCCTTCTCCATGCCCGGGATGGGACCGCCGAAGTCGGCCGAGTAGTAGTTGTGATCAAAATTGTCCTTGAGGACATTGTCGGTGACGACTTCAACGTTACCATGGTATTCCGAGGAGCCGGAGTTGGTGATAACGTTGACAACACCGGAAGCGACGTGGCCATACTCAGCCGAGAACGCTCCCGAAGTCACCGAGATTTCCTTAATGGCATTATTGTTGATATTCGCCGTGGACACGCCGGTTAACGGATCCTGCTGCGAGAAGCCGTCAACGTAGTAGGCAACCTCGGAGGGGCGGCCACCACGGAGGTTAAGCTCCTGCGAGTTGGCCTGCGCCGAGCGCTGGCCGCGCTGGCGCTGTCCGAAGCTTCCGGCGTTCATGCGAACCACACTGTTCTGGATACCCACCACCTGTTCGAAACCTCGAACGGGCATGGCCAGAAGTTGTTCGCGTTCGACGATATCCACGGTTGTGGTCTTGTCCTTCATGATCAGGGGGCGTTCGGCCACGACTTTGATGGTCTTGCCGAGATCGGCCGCCCGTGATGTCATGACCTGGTCGTGATATGAGGCCAGGTCGGCCGAGACCTGAACGTTCTCGATC
>CAZVUZ010000117.1:0-11032 GCA_964630485.1 uncultured Ignavibacteriales bacterium | reverse complement strand
AAAATCAGATTTATGTACTACTTCAACCCCGGCGACAACCGGAGCCTCGAATACGCGCGATCGCTTCCGTGTTCTGCTTGCTATCCTGGTAGGCCTTGCCCAGCATGAAATAGGTTATGTGATCACCACTACCGAGCTCATGGCCCTTGGTCAGGGTAGTTTTGAGGGCGGCATAGTCCTTATTATAGTAGTAAACTTTGCCCAGTTCTTTGTACAGCGTGCCGTCGGCGGCATCGAGCTCGATAGCTTTTGCAAAGGCTGCTTCGGCCTCGGGATACTTCTTCAGCTTGGAATTGACGCGGCCAAGGTTGGCAAAAGCGGCGGCGTCGGCGGGAGCCTTCTCGGTGGCTGTCCGGAACATGTCCAGAGCTTTTTCGTAATCCTTGTCCTGGAAGTATATGGTCCCCAGGTTGATATAGGCATCAACGTAGTTTTCGTCGGCGACGAGGGCAGCCTTGTACGCAATTATGGCGCCATCTTTGTTGCCTTCCTGCATTTCCTTGATACCGGCGTTGTACTGCTCCTTGGCTGTCTCCGTGTCGGCCTGGGCGACCGGCGACAGGGCCAGGGCGCAGATACCGATCAGGGGAAGCACCATCAGGAGGGTTCTGATACGACCGATCGTTTTGGGCATTAGTTCTCCCTTTGTTTTTTTATTTATCGTTCTACACATTTTTGACTGCTTTGATCCACGAAATCACAGCGAGTTGCGGTGCTCGCTAAGCGCTTGTGCGATTTCGGGATGGCATAGTGCCAGCACTCGCGCGGCGAGGATGGCGGCATTTTTAGCGCCGGGTGACCCGATGCCGACGGTGGCCACGGGGATGCCGGGTGGCATCTGGGCGATGGACAGCAACGAGTCGATACCCTCCAGAGCCGCGGGCAGGGGAACGCCTATCACGGGCAGGTTACTGTGGGCGGCGGCGACTCCCGGCAGGGCTGCGGCCAGGCCGGCCATGGCGATTATTACCTCGAAGCCGTTGGCGGCGGCTCCTCCGGTAAGCTCGGCGGTCTTTTGCGGGTGGCGATGCGCCGAGGATACTTCTATCTGCGAGTCGATACCCAGGGCCGTAAGTTGTCCCTGGCACTTCTCCGCGTATTCCATGTCGGACTTTGATCCGATGACAATCAGTACTTTGGCCATACTAAAATCCTAACTTTCGACCGGCTTCGCGGCGTTACCGCCAATGTCCTTACGGTACATGGCGCCTTCGAACTTAATCTTGTACACCGTGCGGTAGGCGCGGTTCAGGGCGGCGCGCAGGTTGTTGTCGGTGCCGACGACGCCGAGTACGCGTCCCCCGGCGGTGACCAGCTTACGGTCCTTCATGGCCGTGCCGGCATGGAAAATGTGTGTGCCGTTTTCGGCCTTTTTCTGCAGACCGCCTATCTGGACACCCGTGGTATACCTCCCCGGATAACCGCGGGAGGCCATTATGACACAGGCGGCCGCGCCGTCGTGCCAGGCCAGTTTACCGTAGGACGAAAGCTTTTCGTTGATGACGGCCATCATCAGATCGTAGAGGTCCGGCTTCAACAAGGGCAGAACCGCCGGGGTCTCGGGATCACCGAAACGGCAATTATACTCAAGCACCTTGGGTCCCTGCGGCGTCAGCATCAGGCCGGCATACAGCAGGCCTTTATAATGGACGCCCTCTTCATTGAGTCCGTTTAACGTGCGCTGAAGAATGTGCTCATCAATCTGCTCGGTGAGTTCTTCGTTGACGAACGATGTCGGGCAGTAGGCTCCCATGCCGCCCGTGTTGGGGCCGCGGTTGCCGTCGAAGGCCTGTTTGTGATCCTGGCTGGACAAAAACGGGACTATTGTCTTGCCGTCCGCCAGCGCCATTATCGAGACTTCCTGGCCGCGCAAGAACGATTCCACTATCAGCTGGTTGCCGGCGGTCCCGAACGTCTTCTTAACCATGATGTCGTCAATGGTGGCCTCTGCTTCTTTCTGGTTCTTAACTACCACGGCTCCCTTGCCGGCGGCCAGACCGTCGGCCTTGATCACTACGGGATATTCGACCGAATGACAAAAACCGATGGCTTCGGCCGAGGTGCTGAAGACCTTGAACGGCGCTGTGGGGATGTGGTATTTGCGCATGAACTCTTTGGCGAAGACCTTACTGCCTTCAAGGCGGGCCGCCTTTTTGTTGGGGCCGAACACCTTCAGCTTTCGCTTCTGGAAGTCGTCGACGATGCCGGCGGCCAGGGGCGTCTCGGGACCCACCACCGTCAGGCCGATTTTGTTCCTGACGGCAAAGTCGATCAGCGCCTTGTGGCTCTCGGGTCTGATACCCACGCATTTGGCAATCTGTGATATGCCGGCGTTGCCGGGGGCACAAAAAATCTTATCGACTTTCTTGGATTGCATCAATTTCCAAGCCAGGGCATGCTCGCGTCCGCCGCTTCCGATTACTAATACCTTCATATATTATCTATGCCTCGTAATAAAGCTCATTATTTAACGGATTATGCAGGAGATTTCAAGCCCTTTTTTGTGGCGGCGCCTTCGGCCACCGAATGACGGCGCCGCAATGCCTGCGGCTGAGGCCGGAATGCGACACCTGGTGCCGGTCTATGTGTCTATCCGATGGAGCCTTCCGTGAGGCGAAGTGCCGGGCCTGGGGGTGATTCGGACGGATTGTTTTTATTTCCGCTGTGGATGGAGGCTCGACGTGGCGACCGGAAATCCAGTGGGAATAGGCGATGTCGACCAGATATTCACGCGGCGGCGAATTCTGAAAGGCAGACATATATTGAAGGGCCATCTGTCTTTTTTGGGATTTTTCATTGGATATAATCTGTTGACAAGCCGTCCTTTAGATTGTTAATTAGCGCGCATTGCCGGCCTCTGGGGCGGTAGTAAGACGCATCGGGCCGGACTGGCCCAGACAGGATCTGAAAAAGTATGTTGTTTAAGTTTTTGAGGATGAGCTGATGAAAAGATTGTCGATCGCACTGGCGGCCTTGTTGCTTCTCACCCTGAACATATCGGCACTGGCCCAGGATGACTACGAGGAAGAGAGTGACTTACTGGAAATCTGTTTCAACGGCGGTTTCGGCCTGCCCATGGGAGGTTTGTCCGACTGGCATGACAGCCTGGGCGCCAAGACCGGTTGGAGCGTTGGTCTTGATTTCGGGTATTTCGCGACTCCGAAACTGGTCGTGGGGCTGAGCTTCCAGTACACCGAGCTGGGCATAGATGCTTCCGACGCCGCGGAAGATCTGAAACACCGGCTGTACAATCCCAATCTTTATACGAAATACTACTTCAGCGGTGAATCCAATTTCGAGCCATACGTTAAGGTCCACGTTGGTATTGAGAATCCCAAGTTTACCAGCACCCTGACCGGGCCCAAGTACCGGGCGATCTCTTATGACGCTTCGCTGGCTTACGGCATCGGCGCCGGTGTTTTCTACTACATGTCGGATTACAGTGGCCTGTACCTGGAGATGAATTATCACGCCGCTTCGACCAGCGATGCCAAAAAGGAATACATCGACCAGACCCTGGTTTTTGACGAGAATGTCGCGGTTCTCGATATTCACGCGGGCGTGAGAGTCCTTGTCGGCTCCGGCGACTGACGGCCAGCTATTTTGAAGATTTACAAGCTCGTCGGCTCTGTAGCCGGCGGGCTTTTTTGTTTGGTGCCAAGGCGAAGCTATGCTAAATTCGGGACATGTCTGACGTGAAATTAATCCTGGTCGATGACGAACAGAGCCAGCGGGAACTTCTCTCGGGCTATCTTTCCAAGAAAGGCTACGAGGTGCATACGTTCGCCGGTGGGCAGGAGGCATTGCAGGCCTATCACGAGATCTTTGCGCCGCTCGCTCTGGTTGACATGAAAATGCCCGGCATGAACGGCCTGGAGCTTTTGGGCCGCCTTCGTGAAATCAACCCCTTTATCCAGGTGCTGGTGCTTACCGCTTTCGGTTCGGTGGAGACGGCCGTCTCGGCGATGAAGGCCGGCGCTCACGATTACCTGACGAAGCCGATCGAGAACCTTGAAGAGCTGCTTTTGAAACTGGAGAAGGCGGCCGCCCAGAATCGGCTCGTGGTTGAACACGAAGTGATGAGTGAGCGGCTGGCCGAGGTTTTCCCGCGCTCGGAGATCATCGGCGAAAGCCCGGCCATGGACCGGGTTAGGGAACTCATTTCGTTGGTGGCGCCCAAGGATGCTACGGTGCTGATCACGGGCGCCTCCGGTACCGGCAAGGAACTGGTCGCGCGGGCCGTCCATGCCCTCTCACCGCGAGCCGAAAAGGAACTGGTGGCACTTAATTGCGCCGCCTTCCCGGAGACACTTCTGGAATCGGAGCTGTTCGGTTACGAGCGGGGAGCTTTCACGGGGGCCGATAAGTCCAAACAGGGCCGTTTCGAACTTGCGGAGGGGGGGACCCTGTTCCTCGACGAAATCGGCGAGATGCCGCTCTCGATGCAGGTCAAGCTGCTGCGTGTCCTGGAAGAGCGGATTATTCAGAGACTTGGATCGGTAAAGGAGATCCCCCTGGATATTCGCATTCTGGCGGCGACAAATCGGGATTTGCAGAAGTTGATCGCTGAAGGCCGGTTCCGGGAGGACCTTTACTATCGTCTGAATGTGATCCAGATAGACCTGCCGCCGCTCAGGGAGCGAGCCGGTGACGTGCTGCTTCTTACCGAGCATTTCATAGACAAGTTCTCGCGCAAGGCGGGCAAGGAAATTACCGGCGTCAACGCCGAAGCGGCGGAGATGCTCACTGCCTACGAATGGCCCGGCAATGCCCGTGAACTGGAGAATATCATCGAACGCGCCGTTGTTCTCACCCGGTCGAACCAGATTACCCGTGACGATCTTACCGGCCTGGCGGCATCCGTACCCGGCACCGAGGAATCCCACCGATTGGAACCTCTCTCAGAGGTGGAGAAACGCCACATAAAGTACTGCCTCGATCAACTGGACTGGAATCTCAGCCTCTGCGCCGAGAAACTGGGGATTCATCGCAATACCCTCAGGGCCAAGATCAAGGATTATGGCCTGAGCCGCACCTGATGATTACTGTGCATGGTAAACAGGTGGCGCACAATTTCTGTGCATAGACGCTTCTCCAAAAAACCTCCCGACATAATCAAGTTGTTGTTTAAGAGCCGCTTATGGCTTTCGGCACGGTTTTTGATGTAATCCTGTCGGAAGCTTGATATGACTATAAGGAGCTGGCTATGAAAACAACGATTACAAGTTTGATTTTGCTCGGACTGATGAGCTTTGGCTTTGTTGCCTGTGATGATGACGACGAGATATATGATCCGGTGCCAATGGCGCCGCAGGCCGTTTATTCGATTACCGGTGATGATGCCGTGGTCATCAACTGGTTCGGCCCCTACGAGCGTGACATCGTGGAATACATCATCTGGCGCTCCTACGTAGAGTTCGACAATTACACGGAAATCGGCCGCCGTATTGCCGATGCCAACCCGAACCTCGATTTGATTGTTTACGATACCGGGTATGTGGACTTCTCGGCCGACAACGGCCAGACATATTTCTATGCCGTTTCGGCGGTTGACCGGGCCGGTCAGATTTCGGAACTGTCGGCCGAAACCGTGTTCGACACGCCGCGCCCCGAGGGCATGGTGGAATTAACTGACATAGCCATTGATATTAACTCGGCCGGTTTCAATCTCTATCCGCCGTCGGTGGTTCCCGGCAACAGCATCCTTGCCGATATCTTCGTCGATCGTGCCGGTGACGTGTTCTATATCAATACCATCGATTATGAAACCTTCATCCAGGGCATGGGCTACACAAGCAATTTCGATGAGATCGGCTGGGCCCCGGGCGACGGTTGGTCGGCTACCGGCTGGGCGGAAATCGTGCTCAATCACACCTATGTGGTTCTGACCAGCGACGGCCATTTTGCCAAGATGCGGGTGACGGCCATAGACTACGCCGGCGGAAGTGTGACCTTCCAGTGGGCCTACCAGGAAGACCAGGGCAACCAGGAGCTTGCTCCGGGCGATAATAACGAGAATGAATCGGTGGCGACGGATTCCCCCGCCGGCGATGATAAGCAAGCGGTAGCGCTGCAATAGATGGAAAGATGAGGTGCTGTTATGACACGCTTTAGATTCAAAACCGTACTGGTGACGATCACGGCGATGATTGTCGCCACCATGGGCGCTTTCGCCCAGGACTACACTTCCGATGAATACGTTCGCGACGACATATACTCCGACGATCTGCGCATCGACCGCTATCTCGACGTGGACGTGTGGACCAATCACAACGACGGTGAGTACTATGTCGGCGACAACGTGGTAATAAGCTTCCGCACCAATCGTGATGCTTTTGTTGTCCTCTACTCTGTCGACACGCGCGGCCGGGTAAATATGATTTTCCCGTCCGAGCCGGGTGGCAACAACTTCATCCGGGGCGGGGTGACCTACCAGCTTCCGGGCGGTAATGACGACTTCGATCTCGTCGTTACCGGTCCGGGTGGCGTCGAAAATATCCAGGCCATCGCGTCCCGCGAGAAGTTCACGATTCCTGACTGGTACCCGGTGTCCGGCCTGGTTTGCGACTGGGATGACCGTTTCGACTACATGGATTTTATCAATTCCAATCACTTCGCGCGTTACGGCGGCCAGCGCTTTGCCTTCGATCGCACGGCCATGTATGTCGATGAATGGGAGCCGAATTATTTCCGGCCGGTGTATTACCCGGCCTACCCGTCCTGGACGGTGTGCGGCAATGTTTACATGGATTATCCCTGGGGGGCGTCGGTGTATATTGACGGTATTTACTGGGGCGTGACGCCTCTTTATGTCCCGCGGGTATATGTCGGCTGGCACACCTTCACGGTATACGACCATTACGGTTACTGCTGGGAATCCGATATCCACGTAACGCGCTTCCACACGGTAGTGCTCGACCGGTCGGTGGTTGTTACCAGCCCGGGGGTGGTGTCCAAGACCAAGTCGGTGCGCAGTGCCGGTTATCGCAATCCGGCGGCATCCGGGTATCCCAACTACAAGGTGAAGCAGAAAGAGATTGCGGCCGCGGCCGGGTTTACTTCGACTACCGTGACCGGCAAGACACGGCTCGATAAGCCGGCGGGTAGCGGGGCCACGACTACCGGGAGTGATTTCAAACTCAGTAAGAAGTACGTTCGCGGCAGTACCGAGATGGTCCAGACCAACCGCGGCTTTGAGTCGGCCGGCGCCCCTATCGAAGTGAGCAAAAAGGGTCGGTCATCATCGACGGGAGTCACTACCAGTTCCAAGTACCGTACCAGCGGCGGCAGCAGTTCCGGAGTGACGACCTCGAAGAGATCCTTCGATACCCGCACGAAGTCATCGTCGGGTAGCAGTACGGGTAACTCGAGCAGTGTCGGAACCTCCAAGCGCGGCTCCTCCAAATCCGGTGACTCCGGCGGGTCGTCATCGAGCTACTACCAGAAGAAATCGGGATCGTCCAGCAGCAGTTCCAGCAAACGGTCCTTCCAGACCACATCCCGATCGTCAGGCACGAAGTCCACGGGTTCAAGCTCCGGCGTGAAATCGTCCGGAAGCTCCAAGAAATCCGGGTCTTCGAGTACTACCGGCAGTTCGAAGAGCAAGTCCTCGACCCCGAAAAGCACCGGTAGTTCCTCCAAGAAGGGAGGCTCCAAGCGCTAGGACACAACACAGCAATTGCACGCTGAGTTTGAAATATGTATCTTGCGGATAGCGGAGGCGACATGAAGAAACTTGTTTCCATATTGATTTGCGCGGTGTTCCTGCTGGCGGTCACCGGTGATGCCTGGGCCATCTCCAAAAAGGAGAAGACCAAGGAGACGCCGACCAAGGAAAAGAAGGACGAACCCCTGAAGCCGGCAAAGGACACCAATTCTCAGGCGGCCCAAAAGGACGAGTCCAAGAAGTACGACGATTTCATCGACAAGAACAACAACGGTATGGACGACCGCAAAGAGAACCTCGTCCCGAAGAAGGACAAGCAGGAGCCCAAGAAAAAGGACGAGGGCAAGAAGTAGAAGCGCTTAATATCACGAGACCGATATGACCCATCACGCCGACCGCGTGATGGGTTTTTTGATGGCGACGGGGGCGGAGATTTCATGGGAATTTTGGAATCATTTGAGCTTGACTATTGTTATAAATTCTGTACCTTTGTTAGCACTCTGACAACGCGGCTGCCAATATGGCAGTCGAGAACTTGGCTGAGCATAGGTCTATGTCATTTGAGCACTTAACAGATAGAGAAAAGCAGGTTTTATTTAACCTGATCAACTACTATATCAAGTCGGCCGACCCGGTTGGGTCGCGGGTGATTGCCAATCGCTTCGAAATGGGTATTTCGTCGGCGACCATTCGCAACACCCTCCAGGATCTTGAGGAACTCGGCCTTGTCGAACAGCCGCATACTTCCGCCGGACGGATACCCACCGATCTGGGCTACCGCTTCTATGTTGATTCACTTCTCAAGCCGAGGGGACTGTCCAATTCCGAGAAGCAGTGGATCAAGGAAGCTATTCTCCGGGAGGGCCGCGGCATCAACGAAATCCTGGGGCAGACGTGTCGCGTTCTCAGCGATATCACCCAGCAGTTGGGCGTATCGATAGCGCCCCGTTTCGAGGAGGGTATCCTCAAGCGTCTGGACCTGATTCCAATTTCCGACGATCACATCATGGCCGTGGTGGTGGTCGAGGCCGGCCTGGCGCGCACGGTGATAATCGAAATCGATGCCGCCGTTTCGGAATCCGCCCTGCGGGAGGTCGAGGTAGTTCTGAACGAGCGCCTGTCGGGATTAACGCTGGGTGACATACGCAAGACGATTTCGGAGCGTCTGGCCGATGTTTCCGGTCACGGCCGCCTGGTCAAGCTTATGGTCGATTCACGGGACATGATCTGGTGCGCTCGCGGGGGCGAGGGTGTGCGCGTGTCCGGCGCCGACCATCTTGTTCAGCAACCCGAGTTTTCGGATGTCCAGAAGATTTCCGAGCTTATTAAATTTTTGGAAGACGGCACTGCTCTCGGGCGGTTCATCGAAGTTGCCCGGGAAGCGGGCGTGGTGATTACCATTGGCAAAGAGAACCGTGTGGCGGAGATTGTGAATTGCTCGCTGGTGTCTTCGTCATATAAGGCGGGTAATATCTCCGGTGTCGTGGGTGTTGTCGGCCCCACCCGCATGGCCTACAGCAAGCTGGCTTCGGTGGTGGAATATACGGCGAAGGCAATTACCGAGGTTCTCTCGGGTATGGATAAAAATGAGGAATGACGGATATGTCGGAAGATAAAGAGATCAAGATCAACATGGATGAGGAGCCGGAGGAGACCGCTTCGGATACTCCTGAGGCGGAGGCCGTCGGCGATGAGGACCGGGACGAGGCTGTAGAAGGCTCGGAGCCGGAACTGAGCGAGGAAGAGCAACTGCGTCGAAAGCTGGCGGATGCGGAGGATCGCCTCCTTCGCGCCGCGGCCGAATTCGACAATTACAAAAAACGGACCACCCGGCAGTTTGATGACATCATCGCCTCGGCCAACGAGCACCTTCTCACGGAGCTTCTCGAAGTCGTGGACAATTTCGAGCGGGCTATGAAACACGCCGGTCCCAAATCGGACAGTAAATCACTGGTCGAAGGCATGGATCTCATTTACAACCAGCTCCTGACATTGTTGTCCAAGAACGATGTGAAGCCGATTGAGGCCGTGGGGAAGACCTTCGACCCCAATGTGCACGAAGCCCTGTTGCAGGTGGACTCGGAAGACTATCCCGAGGGAACGGTGGCGCTGGAGTTGACCCGGGGCTACAATATCGGGAACAAGGTCCTGCGCTACAGCCGGGTCGGAGTCAGTACGGGCGATGCGAAGGACGGCGGGGAAAAGGACATGAAATGAACGGTGCGCTGATCCTAAGGTCCGCGCGCGCGAGGCAGATAAAAAGTATGTCGAAATATATGCAAGGAGATTTTAGCAATGGGTAAGATAATCGGTATTGATCTGGGCACGACCAACTCCTGTGTGGCCGTAATGGAAGGCCAGGAGCAGGTAGTGATTCCGAACCTCGAGGGTGCCCGCACGACGCCTTCGGTGGTGGCTTTCACGAAGGACGGGGAGCGCCTTGTCGGCGCCGCGGCCAAGCGCCAGGCTGTCACCAACCCCGAGAACACGATTTTTTCGATCAAGCGTTTTATGGGCCGACGCCATGACGAAGTCAGTTCCGAGGAAAAAATCGTTCCCTATGACATCATCAAAGACGAGAAGGGAAATGTGCTCGTCAAGGTCGGCGACAAGACCTATTCGCCGCCGGAGATTTCGGCCCTCATCCTGAGATCCATGAAGCAGGCGGCCGAGAGTTACCTGGGTCAGGATGTTACCCAGGCGGTTATAACGGTACCGGCGTATTTTAACGATTCCCAGCGGCAGGCCACCAAGGATGCCGGCCGCATTGCCGGGCTGGAAGTGCTCCGCATTATCAATGAGCCGACGGCGGCTTCTCTCGCCTACGGTTTGCAGAAAAAAGGCAATCAGAAAATCGCCGTGTATGATCTCGGCGGCGGCACTTTCGATGTCTCCATCCTTGAGATCGGTGAGGGTGTGTTCGAGGTCCGTTCCACCAACGGCGACACCCATCTCGGCGGCGACGATTTCGACCAGGCCGTGATTGACTGGATGGCCGAGGAATTCCTGAAATCGAACGCGATCGACTTGCGCAAGGATCGCATGGCTCTCCAGCGGTTGAAGGAAGCCGCGGAGAAGGCCAAGATCGAGCTCTCGTCAACGATGCAGACCAACATCAACCTGCCGTTTGTCACTGCCGACGCGTCCGGTCCCAAGCATCTTGACCTGACCCTGTCGCGCTCCAAATTCGAGCAGTTGACCGATGCCCTGATTCAGCGCACGGTGGGACCGTGCCGGGCGGCCGTGGCCGACGCCAAGCTGTCCTTCTCCGGTATCGATGAAGTCGTCCTGGTGGGCGGTATGACCCGCATGCCGCGGGTGATTGAGTTGGTCAAGGAGGTCTTCGGGCGGGAACCTCACAAGGGT
>CAZVUZ010000116.1:2197-11108 GCA_964630485.1 uncultured Ignavibacteriales bacterium | reverse complement strand
AATCCTGGAGGATAGAATGGCGGCTTCGGCTGTCTACCGCCCTGGATAATCTCCAGTTGTACAGCTGTCGTGACTCTCTTGACCCCGGAGTGATCTTTGCCTCCTTCAATCCGAGCAATGGCCAGGTAGATAGCGTGTTCTCCGACTCACACTGCTATCTCGCCCGGCTTGACAACTCCGGCTCAGTTGTCTTCAAGCGGATTCTCGCCTCCAAATTCGGATCTCACTGCCTGTTGCGGCGAACTGCCACCGAGGGCCTGTTCCTGCTCTCGCATCCGCTGGAGGATGAGCCGTTGATTTCCGAAAGCGGTGACACAATCCCGCAGTACCGTTTGGGTGTCATAGATGGATTCGGAAACTGTGTTTCATCCCGAGTGCATCCTGACTATCCCCGGGACATCTGGCTTCTTCCGGGAGCGGGAAGCGTGGGGCCGGCGATTCTGCTGGAGGGCGGCGATTGCCGGGTGACAGCGTATGACACCGCCTTCAGCCTGTTGTATGAGACCAACGTCGTCGGCAAAAGCACGCATTACTTCAGTACGGTACGGTTTCCCGGTGAGTCGTCTCCGGTTCACCTGTTCAACCACGCCGCATTCGACAGCGACTTCAATGTTCTAGTAAGGTACCCTTTCCGCGCCGGTAGTGTCGAAGTGGCCGCCTTAGATACTCTCGGCAATGTCACGGCGCTCTTGATTGACGACGGCAAGCAGGCCTTGATCGGGCGCATCGAGCGCAAATCCAACATGGAACTGGCTTCGGTTTTTTATCACCGCAATCAAGTATATGTTCTCTCGATTCTGTCAGGTCTTCTGGTCGGTCTGGTGCTCGTCAATGTCTTCCGCCAAAGAGCCAAAAAGAACCTGCGATTGATAGCCGCCCAGAAAGAAGAACTCCAGCGCGTTCACACCGAACTCGTAAACACGCAGGAGCGACTTGTCGCCGCCGAAAAATACCGCCAGTTCCGCGATATCGCGGGCGGTTTCGCGCATGAAATCCGCAATGCCCTATTCCCGGCGGACACTATCCTGACCCGTATTCAAAGCAGGGGAGACCGGCAACTTGAGCCCGATAAACTCTGCGCGTATCACGCAGATGCCCGCAAGGCTGTCAATCGCGCCCTCGATCTCACCGATCTGATTTCGCGATACACAAAACTGGAATCGCAGTACGACCCCCAGAAAGTCGACATTGTCAGCGTGGTCAAAGAGAGCATTGAGGCCAACCGGCATCGCTTAGATGAGCAGAGAGTGGAGGTCGCCATAGAAAGCCCTGAAAGGGCCGAGGTGGTGGCCAATCGTAAACAGGCCTATATGGTGGTCAACAACCTTGTGCTGAATGCCCTTGATGCCTTGAAATCAACGGCCAAACCACGTATATTGGTAGGTGTAAATGCAGGGAACGACACGACAGCTTTGGAAGTGACTGACAACGGTGTCGGGATAGAACCGGGGGAGATAAGCAGGGTGTTTGATGCTTTTTACTCCACGAAACCGGATACCGGGACCGGCCTTGGCCTGGCGATAGCACGTAAGACCGTCGAGATGTACGGTGGCGAGTTAACGGCGACGAGTGTGCCGGGCGAAGGATCCACCTTCACCGTTCACTGGAAAAGGGAGCTTTAGGGCCAAACATCTTCGGGAGGCACATCTGTGACATCAGAAACACGACCCAGAATACTGCTTGTTGACGACGACAGCGCCGTGTTGCGCGCCCTCGGGATGTTGTTCGAGGAAGACTATGACACGCTCGCGGCTTACGATGGCGAGAGCGCTCTCAAACTGATGGAAGACACCTCCGATATCGCGGTGGCGGTGCTGGATATTAAGATGTCGGGTATGAGCGGCATTGAACTGGCCGGTGTGATCCGGAAGAAACATCCTCAAACCCATATCATCTTTCATACCGCCTATGCCGGCGAGTACGACGAGGCGGAAATTGAGCAAGAGCATCACCCCTTCGACTATGTCGAGAAGGGCCGCTCTTCCACGCGCCTGATGCGCTCCGTGCGCCATGCGGTCGAGGCGGCGGTGACGGCGGATGACGGCGACCTCGTCACGGAGGCCGAGAGGCGCTATGGCCTGGTGGGTGCATCAGAACCAATGCTTGAGCTGTATCGTACCATCCGCAAGGTTGCGTCTACGGATTCGAAGGTGATGATCCTCGGGGAAACCGGCACCGGCAAAGAAGTCGTGGCCCGGGCCATCCATCTCAACAGCCCGCGTAGGAAGGCCAAATTCGGTATCGTCAACTGCAATCACAAGACCACCGAACTGGTCGAGGCGGAGCTCTTCGGCTACAAGAAGGGTGCCTTCACAGGCGCGGTGACCGATCGCCGGGGACTGTTCGCTGCCGCCAACGGTGGCACGGTGTTTCTCGATGAAATCGGAGATCTATCCGGTACAACCCAAATCGCGTTGCTAAGGGTGCTGGACCGCGGCGAGTTCCGTCAGATGGGCCCCGGCGGCGACGAGGAAACCACCGATGTGAGAGTGGTGTGCGCCACGCATCGCAATCTCGAACAACTGGTCAAAGACGGTTCCTTTCGCGAGGATCTGTACTATCGCCTGCGTGCGGTCAAGATCATCCTGCCGCCCCTGAGCGAGCGCAAGGAGGACATCCCTCTGTTGGTGGACCGCTTCAGCCTCCGGCACACCATCGAGCGAGGGGTCGCCTTCAGCGCCTTTGCACCCGAGGCGGTGGCGGCGATGGTCGAGTTCGACTGGCCGGGCAATGTCCGCGAACTCAAACACGCCGTCGAGACGCTTATCGACACCACTGATTCCGGCCTGATCACGGCCGGTGACGTCCGTGCCTTTTTCGCGCAGATTGGCGGTCCGTCCGGGGAGAGCACCGGAAGTTTATCGGCTCGGCTTATGGAGACCGAACGGACGTTAATTATCGGCGCCTTGGTGGAGTGCGACTACAATATCACCGCGGCGGCCATGCTCCTCGAAGTAGAGAGAGCAACCCTGAGCAAGAAAATGAAGCGGCACGGGATCGATGTTTCCCTATTGAAACAGAAGAACTGATCCCTGGAATTAAAGCCTTGCAGGCAAACCACTTCTTTAGATAAAACAGTCTCAGCCGCGAGTACGAGTACCCGCGGCTGAGTTGTCCCCCTCCCTCCTGTTTCTCTGCCGTCCTCCGCTATTCCTGCTGACCGTCCTCGAGCAAGCGCGCACGGCGCTCGTAGAGGATGGCCGGGATCTTCTTCTGCCGAAACCGGCAAACATCCGCCAACAGGCGGAAGTAAAAAGCAGACTCGCCGTCCATCCGGATCAGCACCTTCAGCGGCGCCATCGCCTCATCGTAGCGACCAAGTCGGACAAGAGCCGAGGCGAGCACATAGTAGCCGTACTCGTGCGTGGCGTCGGCCCGCAGGCTCGCCCGAGCCGTTGCCCGCGCGCGTTCGTACCAGCCGACGTTGTAATAGCCAATCGCCAGATCGCTGAGCTTGTCGGCGTTGCGCGGATACTTCCGAGCCAGATCCTCAAGCTCCGTCAGAGCCTGCAGATCCTGCACCGGCGGCTCCGGACGAAGGGCCGGACGGCCGATGCGCCGGCGCGCGACCATCAGGAGGCGGCCGAGCATATTATGACCGGTGCGGTTCGGACCGATGCCGAGATAGCTATCCGTCCGATCGGCGAACACCAGCCGCGCCTGACCCGTCTCGTAGAGCTTCTCTTCGAGATCGAGGTGCTGAGTGAACTTGGCCATCAGCGCCCGCAGGAGGTAGTCATCGTGTACTATTTCCCACTTACAGCGTTGGCAGGCCCGCTCGCCCTGTGCCAATGACGCGAGGTCTTCGAGGCGGGTGTTACGAACATCCGTCCAGACTAAACCGGGGTACTGCTTCGCCACAAGGTAATGGGTCACCGTCGGCCAGGTCACGTCCTCGATCCGGATCGCCCAGGGGGCGTCATTGGCGAACTCGCCGTGCCTCCTCAGGCGGGAGCGGAATCGAATAACTCGATGTTCATTCTTGTAACCCACTACGGTCAACTCCTTGAATAAATCTTGTTTTGCACCTGCCATTTGGCAGGCAGCATCAGTACAACTTCCGAACAAGTTACTTCCGTGCGATCAGGACAGAGGGGATCTCACCATGATGTTCTGCCATATGCTACAGAGGCTGAACGTCATGCCGTGACGCATCTGTCTGCGTGCGGATAAGAAAACTTGTTCTCGATACCTGTAATTGAAGGAATTAACGAAGCGGAAATCAGGAAGGGCGGGCGCTGCAACCGAGCGCCGGAATATCGACTACCTCAAAGCCACTTCACCTTCAACCATAGTATCGTTTCAGGCATAACTTGCCTGTGAGCGTTAGCGGTTCTTCATTCGAGATGAAGATCCATCTTCGCCAGTCGCTCTGAGAACGTTTGTAAGTTCGCTCCATGGCGTAACTCCGTTTCTCTTATGGTTTCAGGTTAGTTGTTCAATGATGATCACCTTTTACGGTAACCACTCCCACTTGTTTCGGTAACCGCCGGAAAAATCCGAGCATCTGCGGTCGCTGAGCAGGCCAAAAAAACACATGGCGGTTTATCTGTCAAGCGGAAAATCGATTGATTCGGATAAAATGTCGGATTTTTTGCAGACGGGACCGGGAATTACTCCCGGCCCCATGAGTGATTTGCCTGTGATCGCCGAGGCGAGATCTCGTTTTATAGTCCGCAATGCGGGGCGGGGCCGCCGCGGAACATGTAGTCGATCAAATAAACCAGGTCGCCGATATCCAGCGGTAAACCACTGCCGTCGACATCCGCAGCCGCCGCCAGGGGCGGCGGGGGGCCCTCAAGGAACATGTAGTCAACCAGGTAAGTAAGGTCGGCGATATCGAGTTGTTCGTCACCGTCGTTGTTTATGTCCCCGCAGACAAATGTGTTCACGCAGGCCGTCTGGACGCCGTCCATTATCCCGGATTCCAGTGGCGGGACGGCGGCATCGGGATTGCCGTAATCGGTGGCGGTGACATTGACAAAGTAGCAATTGTCCGGCAGAAGATCCGTGATTGTCATCCGGTACTCAAAATACTTGAGGTATCCATCGGCAGTCAACTCATCCGGCTGGGCCGAGGCCGGGTCGAGGCTGGTGGGATACGGCTGGCCGGGGTAAGTCTTGACAATTGGCGTTTCAACACCGAATACCGAGTGGTTGAGACCCACGGCTTCAAAATAGAAGATCGAGTCGGGATATCCGGAAAGGACATAAGGCGTCGATTCGGTATAGAACAGGGGGTTAAAACCAAGGTCACCACATGACGTTCCGTAGAGGCAGCGCAGTTCTTCAATGGTAAAGGGGTAGTCCCGAACCTGCCACGAGGCGGTGGGGGCGTACCAGACGTACTTGGTGAAGTCCTCGATATCGTATGATCCGACCGCCGCGAACGATCCGGCGCTTCCGTCAAGCGAGAGATAGATGTTGTATCCCTCGAAGTCGATCCGGCGGGAGAATATGTCGTGGGTGGTTTCCGATGCCAGCCCGTTGAATCTCACCTCCATGGAGCTTGGTCCGGGGTCGAGCCAGAACTTCGGCGCCGGCGGGGGCGAGGCCGCTCGAAAATCCGGCACGCCGTCGCCAGCCGTCCAGATCGTATCGCAAACTGTCCCCATACAGCAAACCTGGAACTGGCCGGCATAGCCGTCGCCGTCGGTATCGACGCCCGGGTTGTCGTAGATCCATGAGGCCCAGCGCGCGTTGAGCGTGAGATCCGAGAACTCGAGGTTGTCGTAATAGAGCTCGGGATCGTCGGGGAGGTTGTAGACATTGTCAGGGTTGGTATGGAGGTTGTCGCCCATTACCTTGGCCACCGTCAATGGCAGAGTCTCTCCGGGGTTGATGTCGAATGGTCCGAAGGAGAGCAGATACCGGGTATCATATCCGTTGGCAAAGTCCACAGCCGTGGCCTGGTTTGGATACATCCAGAGCGGATCGGTGGGCTGTATCTGAGCCGTGAAAATCTGATCGTAGTCAAACTCGCGGTTACGCATTTGGTAGTACTTGTTGATATCTCCTTCCGGAGTACCGATACCGCCGGTCTGGAAATCGCGGAACTCCTCCGGCCAGGCACCGACATAGGATCTTTCCCGCGGGCCGAAGTCCAGCTCGGCGTTGCCGTTGGATATCCACCAGTTGTAGGAGACTTCCGGCGATTCCGCAGGCGATCGAAGCAGACAGGTCGCGGCCACGGCCGGTACCGGGTACATGGTTGACAGATCGCCGTCATCGTCGGCGATCCAGGCCAGATTGACGGTGTCGGTGTATTGGCAGAAACCGCTATATACCGTCGCCGTCTCGATAAATCCGGTAAGGTCATCCTGGAAGCCGATACTGCCGACGCTTTCGTGGTAAACGTCGCCGTCAACATAGAAGCCGATATAGACGTCTTCGAGCCTCTGATATCCGATGTTCCGGAGGGCGTAGTCCATCAGGACGAAGTCCTCCGCGTACGGATAGGACCAGGCATAGGAGCTCTGAGTGATTTTTATATTGAGCGGAACGTGAGGACGACCAAAGTAGTCGTAAGTAGTATTTTCCATAACAGTATCGGTATAGGCAGCGATATAGTCCTGTTCGGAAATGGCTCCTGCGTACTCCGGGCTCATCGGGTCCAGTGTCGAGCGTCGGACCAGAGCGCCATCGCCCTCATCTACCGAGAACATCTCGCCCGCCGCAGACCAGCCGTCGGCCCCGACCGACACCAGCGTGTCCTGTCCGACGACGGCTCCCACCCACAGCGCGCCCGCAAAAAGGTATCTGTTCCCGGAGCCTTTCGGATATTCGCAGGAGGGGAGTGGTTCGCCCGTGAAATAGTCAACCATAGCGCTCTGCACGAAGCCGGAACCAAAGGTGCCGTTATTGCTCACTGTGAATGCTATCTCGCCGCGATTGTGAAAGGCCGAACGATGATCCGCCGGACGATTGGTAATGTGCAACTCGATTGCAACGGACCGTGCCAGGGCTTCGGGGTTATCGGGGGTGAAAACCACTTCTCCGTAATAGGCGCCGACGACAAGTCCCTCGATGTCGATCAGGACTGAGGTCGTCCCCGGGGTCAGCCCGAAGAGGGGAGTGGCGTCGAGCCAGGCGGCATTATCGGAAACAGTGTAGGTGAGATCGTCACCGTTTGACTCTATCACCACACTTATCGGAGCCGGGTTATCGCCGCCACCGAAGACCGACAACGATATCTCACTCGGTGTCGGCACGAGGCTCAGTTCATTTCGAAGGATCATTACCTTGCTGCCGATCTGGGCCGCGGCCAATATGTCGAGGTCGCCGTCGTCATCGAGATCGGCTACATTCACCGCCGCCGGTCCGTCATCGGAGTCATACAAAATATGTGTGTCAAAAACTCCGCTTCCGAGATTGTACAGGATCGACAGGTCGTCGGAGTTGTAGTTGGCCGTAATCATATCCGTGGCGCCGTCGGCATTAAGATCACCGGTGGCCACACTGAACGGGCGTGAGCCCACTGTGTATCCAGTAGCTGCCCATGACGTAGCCGTTCCGTCATTGATCAGCACGGTGACCTTGCCGGTCATGAAATTCGTGGTGGCGATATCCTGGTACCCGTCCCCGTCGAGATCAGCGGCCGTAACCGACCAATTGCCGCCGCCGGCGCTGAAGACATCTTCCAGGGTCAAAACACCCGTGCCATCGTTGAGAAGGACCGCCACACCACCGCCGGGATTGGCGGTAGCCACGTCGATATCGCCGTCATTGTCAAGGTCACCGGCACAGACCGAGAAGGGTCCGCCACCACAGCTGTAGTCTGCGTGCGCTGCAAATACGCCGCTGCCGTCATTGAGCAGTACGCTGACGGAACTGCCGCTTGAGTTGGCCGTGGCCAGATCGGCGGCACCGTCGCCGTTGAAGTCAGCCGCAACGATGCTCTGACATCCCGATCCTGTGGCGTAAAGCGAATCCAGCAGAAATGTACCGTCACCGAAACCCTTCAGGATATATATGGCCGATGCATTTCGATCCGGTGTAGCCAGGTCCATGTCGCCGTCGCGATCCATGTCGAAAGCCACCACCGACCAGCAGTCACTGCCGATGTCCCAGGTTGAGGCGGCGGCAAAGGTGCCGTCACCCTGGTTAATCATCACCGTCATAATTTCATCGGCCGCATCGACCGACACCATGTCCACCAGACCGTCGTCGTTGACATCCGCGGCCACGACATCGTAGGGTCCGGTTCCGACATCATAGACATCCCGGGGGGCAAAATCGCCCGGATCGTCGGAAACGACCACGGTGAAGCTCCAGGTGAAGCCGCCATCGAGGGGCGCGCCACCCAGAGACTGGATGGCGGATGTCAGGATTACCGATATAATATCACCGTTGTCAAAGTCGACCGCCGGATCGAAGGTGGCCGTAAGGGTGACCTCACTGTAGGTAACCGTTCCCGAGAGGTAGCCCTTTGACTTGCTGACGACCAGGAAGCTGGACGGAATAATAGTCGCGGGGTTCATGTCTATGTCGAAGGTTACTGTAATGTCGGTGTTGGCGTCTACCTGCAGTGCATTCTGTGCCGGTGTTACGGATACCACGGCGGGTATCTGGGCGGCAGTACCTGCGGCCAGGAGCATGACTAGTCCAACCACAAACGTAATTATCATCGTGCCCTTCATGATTCCCCTCCTTCAGGGATTGGTTGGTTTTCTACCGGTGTCGTTCTTATTGGTGGTAAGTTCTTCAAGCGACGGCTTTTGCCACTATCCTACAAGATAACTTACAGATGGTTTTTGTCAATCATTTCCGGCGTGTCAGCATTGTGGTTCGGTAGGTGTGCCCCCAAAAAATACTTGACATAGTATTCCACTCTGTGTATGTTTATTATAAATAAAGGGACAACTTGCCGGATAGACGGCGCGACGTTTTATCCTCACAATATGATGTCCAT
>CAZVUZ010000116.1:0-2097 GCA_964630485.1 uncultured Ignavibacteriales bacterium | reverse complement strand
GGACAACTTGCCGGATAGACGGCGCGACGTTTTATCCTCACAATATGATGTCCATATTCGTTTACAGTAATCCCCACCGTCCCTGTCATTGCCACCGCTATCGAGACCCTGGCAGATTAATGAGCGGTTCAGGCCTGTGCCGATCGGAGAGACAAAGATGCGGCAATGTGACACTCATGACACCAATGTTGCTTTCTGAACAGGCGGCCACAGAACTGTTTGAACCCGGTTCGGATGAAGGATTACTGAAGAATCGGCCGACAAAGAGAGGAGAGGGACCATGAGACATCTTTTGTTAAAAAATCTGATTCCCGTTTTGGCGCTGGCGCTATTGTTGCCGGTCACCAGCCAGGGGGCGGCCTCACCGGCGCCTCAGAAGGACGAAATCAGGGCTGTTGCGAGGTCCACCCCGCAAAGCGCGTTTGATGAGAATCCCCAGGCGGCAACCTCTGATGTCAACCCCTTGATTTCTCTCGGAACGGCCACGGCCGCCTCGACCTCTCCCGGCGTGAAAGTCGGCGACACCTGGTACGACTATCAGCATCATGGTCGCATGCCGCGCATGATCGATTGGGGAAATGATGTTGACCACGGCCTGTGCATACACTTCTCATGGATGGACATGGCCTCATCGGCGTTCGAAAATCGTAAATCGGCGGTGAATGTGTACACGTCCGACAATGGGGAGTTGTTCGGCGAGGTGGGTATTCAGCAGGATGGTGCTTACGCAGGGTATGTTGGCATTGATGTTGCCAGCGACAACCACACTGTGATTGGCTGTCACAACGACCAGGGCTATGGGTTCAAGTCACACTTCTTCTATGACTATGGTCCCATCTTCCTGTTCTTTGGCGAGAGCTCTCCCGTGGACGACTCTGTGTCCGCTTACGTGACCGGCCAGAACTGGCAGACCGACTCCCTGATTTCGGTCATCTGGCCGGATTTCAAATACCAGGACGTTCCGGGCCAGACCCCGGTCACCCACGTATTCTCGATGTGCAATCGTGCGGACGATGCCGATCCGAGGCCCATTGCGTATTTCCGGAAAGTCGGCGAAGATTGGGTTGGTTCCTGGGACTACCCGCCATATGTTGTCGATACCGTCTTTGGGACGACCTGGGCCCAGACCGTGGCCTGCTCGAATACCGACGGCAAAATGGCCCTGGTGTGGATTGCCAATCGTCCGGATGACGGTGATGTTGATACGGCTTCGAGCCAGGACGGCCAGCGTGATATCCTCTGGGACAACGACATTTACTATCAAATATCGTATGACTACGGTGCGACCTTCCAGCCGCGGGTCAACCTGACCAAAAACGTCGATGGTGAGGAGGGCTGGCGTCCGTATACCGACCTTTCACCCCTCATCGACAGCGACAATTACTTGCATATTGCCTGGAACGGCCGCTTCTGGCCGGCCAATGCCGGTTCCGGTGGCGATGCCGATCTTCTGCGTTGCCGCATGTTCCACTGGGGGGAGAACCTCGTCGGGGGCGGTATCCGCAATGTCGCGGATCTCAGCTGGGATCAGACGCTGTGCAACGGCGGGGCCTGGAGTCTGAACGGTTCCAAGATGAGTCTGTCGGAGTGTGACGGTAAGCTCTATTATCTCTGGGCCCAGTTCAATGATATCCCGGCCGGAATTGAAAACGACTGTGCGCAGCGCGGGCTTGACGGCTCCGACCCGAGTGGTGCAGCCAACGGTGAGCTTTATCTGTCGGTATCCGACGACGGTGGGCTCACCTGGGATCTCGCCCGAAATATCACCAACACGCGTACCCCGGGATGTGATCCCAATGGCGCCGGCGGGCGCTGTCAGTCCGAGAACTGGCCGTCAATGGCCCGGTTCGGCACCAATATTGTCGGCGCCGACATGTCCGGTGCGGTCGTGATCGACCCGACCGGTACCTACGCCGGTGATTACTATCTAGATGTTCAATACATCGACGATCCCGACCCGGGCGGCATAGCAAAAGGCGAAGGCTCGTGGCAGTTGGCTGATGTTCGCTGGATGCGCCTTGCCTGCGTGGAACCAACCCCGACCGCTGTTCTCGTCCCTGCCTGGCCCGCCATCGGTTTCCCGGCCTGGGGTGAGCA
>CAZVUZ010000115.1:7978-11266 GCA_964630485.1 uncultured Ignavibacteriales bacterium | reverse complement strand
CGTCGCGGACTCTCCGAAATTCCGCCAGGATCTCACTCTCCGTGCCGGTGGCGGCGTCGGGGTCGTCAAACGGCCAGTGTAGTTTCTTGCCCGCCCCGGTGAAAACCGGGCAATTGGCGGCGGCGTTATCACAGACCGTTATCACGTAGTCAAACGGTTCATCGACAAAATCCCCAACGGGCTTCGACCGGTGTGAACTTATGTCCAGTCCGACCTCGGCCATGACCCTGACGGCGTTCGGATGCACGCCTTTCGGGTTCAGGCCCGCCGAGCGGATCTTGAGGCTGGATCCGCCGTGGTGACGGAAGAACCCCTCGGCCATTTGCGAACGGCAGGAGTTGCCCGTGCACAAGACAAGTATCTTCAAAGTATGCTGCATGATTATGTTTGATACCTATGCGTTGTCAGTCACTGAAGGTGACATGTCACGGTGGGGCAGGAGCCGATCTGAATAAGGCCGCTCCTTTTCATCAGGTCCGACCGGTAGGGCTCGCGGTGCCTCAGGGAGTTGAGGAACGGTCTCAATTGAGCCAGGGGCCAGTGACTTTCGTTGGTCAGAGCGTAGTTGATTCGTCGCCCCATGCGGCGATCCTTTGCCAGTCCCAGCATACGAAGGCGGTACAAATGCCGCGAAATCGTAGACTGGGGCAGGTCAAGGATATCTATGAGTTGACAGACGCAAAGGGAACCGTCGGAGAGAAGGCTGACGATTCGAAGGCGGGTCGGTTCAGAGAGGGCTTTAAGGATGTCGTGCTCGGTTATGTCTACCATAGTCAATGTCACCTGCGTTGAGAGCCATAACAATTTTACGATATATGGCACAACAAGTTGACCCGCCGGAGGTTCCGGTAAATCCGGCCAGCGGCCCAAAATATCCGGACTTTTCACGATCTAAGACTAAATCGATCTAAATTAATGGAACTTCCGGGCCTTCTCGATTGTCCTATATCTAAAGCTCTGTCACAAAGGGGTAAATAGACCTTTTGCATCGACAAAGTACTTGATTCGCACCGAAAAAGAAATTAACTTAAATAATACCACAGTATTTGGACATCCCAGTTTTATTAGGAGAAATCACAATGAAGAAGAGCATCGTAATCAGCCTTGCTGCACTGGCCCTGGTGGCTTTTGTTGCCGGTCCGATCATGGCCCAGTGCGGGGGATGCCCCAGCCAGGTTAAGGCCAATTGCGCGTCGGCCAAGAAGGCCGAGACCACCGAAACAGCCTCAAAGATGAACTACGAAGAATGTGCCGCTCGTTGCGGAATTTCGGTTGAAGAAGCGAAGAAGATGTGTGCCGATATGAGCAAGTGCGGATTCACCACCATTTCCGTCAAGGGCATGACCTGCGGCGCTTGCGAAAGCACCATCACCACGGCTTTGACCGACGTTCCCGGTGTGCGCAAGGTTATCAAGGTTGACCACAAGGAAGGCATCGCCCTCGTGTGCACCGACCTTGAGAAGGTTGACCAGGCCACTATGGTTAAGTCCGTTGTTGATAAGGGATACCAGGCAGAAATCATCCCCGCGGTAGCCACAACTTCGACCGTCTCGGCCGTCAAGGCCAGCGGCGAGAAGAAAGCCGATTGCGCCACGCCATGCACCGGCTCCAAGGAAAAGACCAAGAAGACCAGCGACGGCCCTCAGTAGTCGCAGCGATTCACCATAGACAAATTAAGGCGGGAGAATATCCCGTCTTTTTTATAGCCTTCATAAGCTGTTGCTAACGACGGTTAAGCAAAAGCTTGCCCGGAGCGTCCACAGATTGCTTATTGTATGACTCGATCCGATAGTGAATCGGCCGACAGGTAAATTGTATAAGGACCGGATGGTGATTTATAGACGGTTTCGACATATTGTTTTGTTGGTGTTCCTGGCGCTGACGGTCGGCGGCGAACTCAGGGCGGCCAAGTATGCCGGCGAGGCATTCTCGCTCGGCGTCGGCGGTCGCGGTCTGGCCATGGGAGGGGCGGTTATCGCCGGTCCCTTTGACGGTAGCGCCGCCTACTGGAACCCCGCCGGTTTGAACCTCCTCGACGGCCGGGGGGTGACGGCCATGCATGCCGAGACTTTCGGATCGTTGTTGAACCATGATTTTATTGCCTATGTCGATGCTCGCCCGCGAGCGGGTTCTCTGATACGCACTTTCGGGTTTTACGTCTACTATCTTGGCGGCGGTGGTATTAAGATCACTCAGCTCAACGAGTTCGAGCGTCCGTACGTGGTTCGCGAGGAGTCGCACGGCGACTATCTCTTTGCGGCTTCGGCCGCCGGCCGGATAGGCGAGCGGTTCGATTTTGGCCTGACGGCAAAAATCATCTATCGCGATATCGGGACCGAGTCCGGGAAAGGGTTGACCATGGATGCCGGTATGCTCTACCGCTTCCAACCCTGGTTCAGGCTGGGGCTCATGGTCACCGACATAACCACCGGTTTCATTCGCTATTCGGGGGAGACTTTTGACGACGGCGCCAACACCGAATCTATTTATCCGACAGTAAAACCCGGTTTCATGCTCAAGAAAAGCCTTCAGGATTTCACCGGTCGCTTCGCAGTCGGCGGCGATATCAAGTTCGAGGGCATTAAGTCCGCGGCGCAATACTGGTCCGGCCCGGTTTCACTGGATACCCATTTTGGCTGGGAACTGGGCTGGCGGGAAATGGTCTTCGGACGATTCGGTTTCGACATCGGGCGTTTCACGGCCGGCGGCGGCGTGGACTTCAAGAATGTCACCGTTGACTTTGCCTATCTGCATCACAGCGAACTCGACGAGACCTTCCGCGTCAGTGCCGGTTATCGCTGGTAGACTCGCCGGCAATCCCCCTCCTGGGTCCCTCCCATCAAATCTCTAATCGCAACAGGTCCCCTCGGTCAGGCTGATTTTCAGGATCTGGCCGAACTGCCCACATACCCAGGCAGTGTCCGTGGCTGGGAAGGTCACCTTCCGCAACGTGTTGGTTGTTCCCGAGGCGAGCGTTCCCCAATTATCGCCGCCGTCTTCCGTGGTCAGGATAGTCCCCTCGTCACCCACCGCAAGACCCTTTTCACTATTCCAGAAACCCACGCCGTGGAGTACCCGATCGGATGCTGAAGACTGTTCCGCCCATGTCAGGCCGCCGTCGGCAGTGTGCAGGATCATGCCGCCGACACCTACCGCCCAACCGGTGGCGGCGTCAACAAAACAGACATCGAGTATCGGCTGGCCGCTGCCGGAGCTTTGCGGCGTCCAGTGCAGGCCGCCGTCATCGGTGTGCAGGATAGTTCCCTCAAGACCGACAGCCCAGCCGCT
>CAZVUZ010000115.1:0-7878 GCA_964630485.1 uncultured Ignavibacteriales bacterium | reverse complement strand
TTAAAGGGCATCGACGACAATCTGCTGGGCGGTCTGCCGACCCTCAGGCCATTTGATTTCAACCACGAACATGCCTCTCAGGTCGCCGACCCGATAGCCGGTGGCTTTGTCCTCGGGATAGGCCGCTTTTAACATGTCCCCGACCTCTCGTTCAATTTCCGTGGCGGGGCCGTGGCATTGCATGCAGACGGCGCCGGTTTTGATCGGCTTGTAATAGTGGAACTCCTGTCCGTCGGGCGTTTCGGTCCACATGCTGTAATTATAAAGGTTATCGTAACTGGTGTCGCGGAACATGTCCATCACCTTCACTTCGGCTCCGCTGGCCTGGTTTTGCGGATTGCGATTGCGATCGCTCACGCGCCTGATGGTCAGGATTCCGGGCCGCGAATGGGCGGCGGCAATCTGTGGCGCTCGTTCGGCGCAAATCGAAATTGCGCTCGGCGTGCCTTTAGCCCTTATCGCCGCGACGAGTTCGCTTTTGAGTTCGCGCGCGAAGCGATCGATTACCTGCTCGGATGCTTTGATACACAGGTGCTCGGCCTCATCCAGATCCATCGGCGTGGTCTCCGTCTTTTCGGCCTTTTTGCCGCAGGATACTAAGAGCAACGGGGACAAAAGCAAACAGCTCAACATCAACAGGCGTTTCATCGTTTTCTCCTTCGGATACAAGGGATCCTTGCCCGGAATCCACAAATTATACGTTTCATGCCGCAAGCCGCGACCGTTTCTAAAACTGCAGGCCCGCGTTGAAATAAAATCGATCCTGGTTGTTCTCGGTGAGCCCGTAGGCCAGTTCGACCGGACCGACGGGAGTGTCTAGGGCCAGTATGAGACCGAGCCCGTGCCTCAGGTTCGATAGCTTCATGTCGTCGGCCGAGGTGTAAACCTCGCCGATATCGAAGCGGGACGACAAATACAGCCTCAACGGCAGTTTGACGCGGAGTTCGTTCGAAAAAACCATCACCTTATCACCAGTCAGCTCGTAGGTGCGATATCCGGCGAAGGAGTGTATGCCTCCGAGGAAGAATTTTTCCGAGGGAGGCAGGCCGGTACGCGAGATCCCGACGGCCAGTCTGGGGTGATAATTCAGGTGTTTCCCGATCCCCCAGTAGGCCTCTAAAGATGAATAGAAACGGGTATACTCGATATCTCCGCCCATGGTTTTCCCGGCGAACTGCAATTCGAAAAGATGTTTTTTGCCGGATTCGGGAAACGGTATTCGATTGAAGGTCTCGACCAGGGATTCGATGCGGAATATCCTCAGGCCGAAGCTCTCGTCCGGCAGGTCGGGCCCCTGTTCGTATTCCAACTCCTCTATGGAGATACCTGCCGAGACGGCTCCGAGTCGGGAAATCTGTTGTCCGAAATGGGCGGCGAACCCGGTCCTGTTTTCCTTGCGCATATCGACAACATTGCCGACGGTGTCGAAGAGGTTGCGGTCGAGGCGCGAGTGGTTCACTTTCAGGCGTGCCGTGAGCATGGTCGAGAAAATACGGTAGGCCTTGAATTCGGCAAAGTAGGTCTGACGGTCCAGCGCGTACCGGGCATGCAGCAGATACTGCAGGCCGATACCCATGACATTGTCGTTTACGAATTCGGCGAACTCCTCGCTCTGAAATTCATCATCCCAGTGCCAGCCCAGTCGCAACTGGAGGTTTTCTTTCTCCTCCACTCGGATTTTGACCACAGCGCCGCCGCGGACCTTCTTGAGATCCACCGTCACCCGGCTGAAAAGGTCGGTGCCGTATATGTTGCGGAGGCCCTCGTCGGCCCGCCTCGTCGAATACGGTTGGCCTACTTTGAGCGGGAAGTTGGTCCGTATATACCAGTCTCTGGTGTGTCGATTGCCCTCGACGTCGATGCGCTCGACGACAGCCTCGTCAATCGTTAGTTTCAGCGAGCCGTTACAGGGATCGACCTCGACCGTCTCAATGTCGGCCAGATCATAACCTGCGGAGCGATAGCGATGCAGGATCCGGTCGAGACCGTTCTGGAGCGCTTCCGGGGTCAGGAGCGAATCATTGCCGAGGAAGAATTTGACCAGGTTGCTGTCGCTAAACACGCGGTTGCCGGAAATGTTGATTTGCAGTTGGTTGATGGGCAGGATATCGTGCGCCTCGATATACAGGCTTATGTCGTGATCCTCGGCGGAAGTACTGCAGACCGTGTTCAGGGTTGCCTTGAGGCTGAACAGCCCCATCTCGGCGGTAAGTTTTCTCAGTTGCCCGACCAGTTCCTGCCGGGACATACTCCGCCCCCGAAGCCCGTCACCGATGCCGGCGGCCCGGGTGGGCACACAGCTGTCCATTACTACCTCGACAATGCTCAATATGCGGCTGGATCGACGGCTGGCAATCAACCCGATTATGCTGTCCGCCGCCGCCAGGCCCGACTCATAGCCAATCTGAACGAGCCGGTCCCGGTATTTGATGTCGAGCAACTCGAGAGGGGGAATGGGCGGGGTTATGGAAATGTCGGCCCGGGCAAGTTGCGCCGCCAGCTTGTCGGCGACCATGATGGTCGTTACCTGGTTGGCAATATCCACCGGGGTCGAAATGTCATCTTTGGCGTTGAGGGGAGCGGTGGTGTTGACGGCGACCACGAAGTCGACCGTATCGCACATGGAACGTACGAGATCGACCGGAATCGGGGTTACCATGCCGCCGTCCATAAGTAACTGGTCGCCCCTGGCCAGGGGGGTGAAGGCCAGAGGGAATCCCATCGTGGCCCGCATCGCTTCCGAGAGCGAACCGCTGTCGAGGACTATTTCATTACCGGTGACAATATCGGTGGAGATGGTCTTGAAGGGAATTGGCAGGCGGGTGAAATCGCCGCCGCTGTGGTATCCGGCCATGGCGGTGAGGCGTGTCAGGAACGAGGTCAGACGCTGACCGGCTGTCAGGGCCTTTGGTATCACGGGTTTGAAACCGTCGAAACGCACCGAGAGAAGGTGGCGGTCCCGCTCCTGCCGCTGTGAAAGGAACATTGTTTTGCGGGCCGGCTCATTAGTGAGAAGGGCCGGCAGATCAATACTCCCGGCAATGTCCTGCAGTTCGTCGGGGCTGTAGCCACAGGCGTACAATCCGCCGATGATGCCGCCGACCGATGTTCCCGTCACGGCTGCGACCCGGATGCCCTTTTCCTCAAGAGCCTTGATAACACCGACTGACGCCAGACCCCGGGTGCCACCGCCCGAAAGGGCCAGCAGAATCGGGTAGGATTCGACCGGGTGCTCGGGATCGGCTCCGGTCACACCGCCGATGGTAATTGTCTCAAGAGCGTGAGTCGGTGAGAACGACACGCCCAGGGCCAGCATCGCCAGCAACAACAGAACCACAGTTTTCACTTGCCAAGTCATGGTCAGAGGCAATTCATTACCACCAAGTTATGAGACACACAGAAGGCTTCCATCGGTGACTGTCACCAAAGGCGAACTTAAAGATATAAAATCTCTTACGACCAAAAAAGGCCGAAGAGAAAAAAAGATGTTCCTGGCGGAAGGAGTCAGGGTGCTTGAGGAGGCGATCCGTCACAAGTGCCTGCCCCGAACACTCTGTTTTTGCATGAGCATGCTCTCCGATCGAGGCGAGAAACTTCTCGAGCGTTTCCGGGGCCCCGAGATAAAGCGTCTGGCGATGTCGACCAGGGAAATTGACGCGATCGGCGATGCCCGGACATCACAGGGGATAATCGGCATTTTCGACACCCCGGCCCCGGAAATGGCCGAACACTACCGCCCCCATTACCGTAGAGTATTGATGTGTGAGGATATCGCCGATCCGGGCAATCTGGGGACGATACTGCGTAGCGCGGCCGCTTTCGGCATCGATCTGGTTCTTCTTCTCGGTCAATGTGCCGAGCCTTATGCCCCCAAGGTCGTCCGCGGTTCGGCCGGGGCCGTGTTTGCGGTACCGGTGGCCCCTATCGCCCGGGAGGAACTGGCACCGTTTTTGAAGAGCGAACGATTCGCTCTGATGGCGGCCGATGTTCACGGTCGCACCTCGGCCGAAATCCTGACCGGGCGGGTGTTGAAGAATCGTCTGGTCCTGGCCGTCGGCTCCGAGGCGACCGGACTGAGCGAGACGACGTTGAAACTCGCCGATTACCGTTTGCGCCTGGGGCACGATCGAAAGGTCGAATCACTGAATGTCGCCGTGGCGGCGTCGATCTTTCTTTACCAGGTGTACCACAAAGACAGAGGTAGATTCTGATGAGGAAGTACACAGCCCTGATACTACTGGCTCTTGCCGTGCTTTATCCCCGGTTCATATCGGCACAGGAGGTCTACGAGGAGACCGGCGGTCTTTACTCGACCCGCGTTTTGCAGACCAGTGCACCCATGAAAAAGGGTAATAGCGTGATTGTCAGGGCGGCCACGACCCTGCGGGGAAAGCTGGTGATCAATGCCGGTGATGTCGACCGGCCCTCGTTGTATTACTACAAGAAGGCCAAAACCCGTTCGCAATCGCGAGCGATAGATTTCATCGATTTGATTGCGGTCACCCTTGTCAGCACCGCCAAGGGAGTCAAGCTCGAGTTTCGCGCTCCCAACCCACCGCCCTGGGATGAGTCCGAATACGGCATGGTTGAGGCGGAACTCATGGTGCCGGAATCCTGCTTCGTGGATATGGATGCGGTCTATTTCGATCTTGATGCCTCGGGGCCATTTACCGGTCTGATAAATAACTCGTCGCTCGGACGGCTCGACATTTCGGATGTCAACGGTCCCCTGGATGTGGCCACGGCCAACCGGCGGGTAACTGTCGACAAGGTTCGGGGGGAGATCTCAATAGCCACCAGCAATTCGAGCCTCATCGCGTCGAACATCGAATGCCTTGAGGGGGTGGCGGGCTTTCGCAACGAAGGCGGCGACCTGAGCCTTCGCAATGTGACGGGGGCGGTCAACGTGCGCAACAGCTACGGTGTCGTCGAGATTGAAGGCTTCAGACCGACCGGGAGCAAGAACTACATTCGTTGCCGCTACGGACCGATAATCATAGAAGTTGACTCAATGGACGCCACGCAGCTTATGGTCAGCAACCGTTATGAGGATATCGAGATCACCATGCCGCCGGGATTTTCGGCCGCTCTCAATCTGGCGGTGGATGAGGGTGGGCGAATTGAGGCCACCGGATTCGCATTCAAGACGGAAGTGGTACAGTCGGATCGCCTGAACCTGCTGGTGGGCGAAGGCGACGGCCTCATTTCGGGAACCACCCGGGGCAGTGGCAATATATATGTTCGAGGCAGTGACTAAGGAGATTGATTTGCAGTTAAAATCCGGAGTTATGTATCTGGGGGCGGTTTTTCTGGCCGCCTTTCTGTTAACGGCGCCTGTTCACCCGGAGCGCATTCCGAGTGCCGAAGGCGTCTTTTACTATCAACCGGCCGCCTCCGTTTTCGGCACCGAGGCGTTGTGGATCAATCCTGCCGCGCTCGGTTCCTTCAATGCTTCGGGCCTTCAGCTTATGACCGAGCTTAGGGATGACGACTTCGGCCGCAGCTGGGGCCTGGCGATAAATCGCGAGCGATTCGGCGTGGCCTACCGCAAGATACACAGCCCGGTCGGCGATGATTACAAAGAGTATGTTTTTGGCATGGGGCTTTCGCTGGGAACCACCACTCACATTGGGGGATCGTATCGTTACTACAAAGACGCCCCGGACCAGCTTCACAAAAAGCATTTCTGGAACGTGGGCCTTATGGGCGGCAGGGGAAAACTGCACTGGGCGGCAACCTTCGAGAACCTCAACCGCACCCGTGCGGGCGACGGCGACCGCTCGGAAATCGAACAGCGCTACTCGCTCGCATACCGTCCCAATGGCCGCACATTAACCTTTTCGGCCGACATGTTCCTTTCCACCGGGACCAAACTGAGCAACGCCGATTTTATCTATCATGTCGAGTGGGCCACGGCCAAAGGTGTTTACATGACGGGATCCATGGACTCCGACAAGAATTTCCAGGTCGGGGTGCGGGCCAACCTGCTCCAGTACTTCGTCGGTAACCAGAATAATTATGACCGTGACGCCAATCACCGTTACAGTACGTTCTATTACGGCGCCAGCAGCCTGCCGCAACCCTCGATCGTAAACCGCCGCGCACGCCGGTTGTCGGTGGGGATAGGCGGGTCCATCTCGGAAAACCCGCCACAACCGCGCTTCGGTCGCCAACCGATAGGCTTTGCCACGTTATTAGTGGATATTTACCGTGCGGCCGAAGACCCGTCCATTGGCGCCATGGCGCTCAACCTGCGGGGGCTATCGCTTGGCTTCGGTCAGGCCGAGGAATTGCGCCAGGCAATACTTCATTTTAAGCGGCGGGGCAAGGACGTTACCTGTCACGTCTCGCACCCCAACAATATCGGTTACTACGTGGCCTCGGCGGCCGACCGGATACACATCCCGCCGGTGAGCCAGTTGAATCTGATCGGTTTGAGAGCGGAATTGACCTTCTACGCCGGCACCCTCGACAAACTCGGCATAAAGGCTGATATAGTAAAGATCGGCGACTACAAGACGGCTGCGGACCAGTATACTCGCACCGGCTCGAGCGATGAGCACCGCGAGCAGGTGGACGAGCTCCTGGACGACCTCTATGACCAGATGACTGCGGCCATTGCCGCCGGACGGCAGCTGCCGGTTGATTCGGTCAGGAAGTTGATTGACGCCGGGCCGTATACATCCCAGGGAGCTCTCGACGCCGGCCTCGTAGATGGCTTGAGTTATCGCGATCAACTCAAAGACAAGGTCCTCCCGCGTATGCCGGAGATTTCTTTTCGGCGCTACCTGGCGGACACCCTTTTGAACGACGGCTGGCCGCCGGCGCCGGTGCTGGCCCTGGTGGTGGCGGACGGTGACATCGGTTTCGGTTCGTCCGGGATGTTTCCGGTCGAGGCCCCGGCGGCGGTTACGCCCTCGGAGATGAGCCGGGCCTTTTCACGGGCGGTTGCCGAGACTGACACCCGCGCCGTCATCCTGCGCATCAACTCGCCCGGCGGTTATGCCCTGGCAGGTGAGGAGATCCACCGTGTCATCAGCAAGGCACGCGAGAAGAAACCCCTGGTGGTATCCATGTCGAACGTCGCCGCTTCGGGAGGATACTATCTCTCGACGCCGGCCGGTGCCGTCTTTGCCAATCCCGGAACGGTTACCGGTTCGATTGGTATCTATGCCGGCAAGCCGGACCTGAGCGGGCTGTACGAGAAAATCGGCATGTCGAAGGAACTGTATACCCGCGGGCATTTCGCCGGCATGTACTCCTGGGCCCGCCCCTTTACTGAGGAGGAGCGCCGCAAGTACCTGTCGCAAATGACGGCTTTCTATGAGCATTTCCTTAAACTGGTGGCCGACGGCCGGGATCTCAGCGTGGATTCCGTCGACGCCCTCTCACGGGGCAGGGTATGGACCGGGCGCCAGGCGGTTGCCAACGGTCTTGTCGATAAACTGGGCGGTCTTTACGATGCCCTTACGAGCACCGCCGAGGAACTGGAACTGGATGACTACCGCGTCGCGATCTACCCCCGCAAAACTCCGTGGCTTGTCCTGCCCGGCGGTTCGTGGTGGCAGAGCATCGCGAGTCTTATTCGAAGTGATGACGGCGGCGGCGCCCTGGCCGACAATGCCGCCTCGCTTTTACCCGACGGTCTCTATACGCGGATGCCGTACGACATCAGTATCGAGTAGGTATCCGTACTGCCTTGATGCCCTGAGATAATCAAAAAAAACCCGCCCTTCAGGGCGGGTTTTTTTAGCGTCGGGGCTATTCGGTGTAGCCGACGTATTCCTGTTTCCAGCCGGTGCGCTGGAAGACGCGGACAACCGGCGTCTCCGGGGGGAGATTGTTGGGGTCGTCCAGGTCGGTATCATATTGCCAGTT
>CAZVUZ010000114.1:1730-11316 GCA_964630485.1 uncultured Ignavibacteriales bacterium | reverse complement strand
CGTACTACCATTTCCGCGGCAAAATGGGAGGCGTCAGCCGCCGACCCGCCGTTGCCGGCGATTAACATGCGGCCGCCGGAGCCGAATACGCCGGATATCAGCGCCGCCATATTCAGGATGTCCGGTCCCAGGGTCTCGACCACCGATTTGCGCAGGATGCTCGCCTCGCGAGCGATCGTACTGAGGTGTTCCAGCTTCTCTTCTGTATTCATACGGTAAGGGACTCCTTGCAATGTGTCGCTGTCGTGAGGTCTCGCAGGTAGCTGAAATCGGGGTCTTTCTCGACACCGGTGCCGACCACGACAAACGATGCTCCGGCGGCGATCATTTCCCGGCAGGTCTCCGGGGTGCGTATGCCGCCACCTACAATGATGGGTATCTCCACGTAAGAGGCCACGGCCGCCACCATGTCCCTCGGGACGGGTTGTCCGGCGCCGGAACCTGCTTCCAGGTAAACCGTTTTCATGCCCAGGTACTGGGCCGCCAGCGCATGGGCACAGGCGATATCGGACTTGTTGTGTGGAATGGGCAGGGTTGCCGACATGTACTGAACCGAGGTCAGATGCCCCGATTCGATCAGCATATAGCCGGTTGGTATAGGCTCCAGGCCGTATCGCCTGATCATCGGCGCCGCCCTGACCTGCTGATCGATGAGGTATTCGGGATTACGACCGGATATGAGGCTCGTGAAGAGGATGGCGTCAGCATCAGGGCAGACCTGGTTTTTGCAGCCCGGGAATATGATTACGGGAAGTTGCGTCTTCTCCCTGATGACCCTTACCGCGTCCGGAAAATCACCGTCGAGGACCAGAGAACTCCCGACCAGGATACCATCGACACCGCATTCCTGAGCGGCCTCGGCCAGCTCCAGATAGGCACGGGCACTGACGCGATCGGGGTCGAGCAGAAGCAGGAATCCACCGCCCCGACGCTCGCCGGTCTCGACCAGCAGTTGCAGAATGCCTCGGTTGACCATCAGCTGTCATTTCCCTTCTGAAAAAGTGGCTACTATGGCCTCAAAGAACTTCTCGGAATCGGTATCGTCGGCGACACTGCCCTGGGCGAAAGAAGGCTTCCCGCCGCCACGGCCGCCGAATTGCGGTAAAACGGCTGAAGCTGTTTTACCGACATTAACGCTGTTTTGATTGATTGCGGAAGAACTGCCGGCGGCGATGAAGGTCCGTTTGCCGTTGACCTCTCCCAGCCCAAATGCGGCCACCGGGTCGTTATGCGCCTTTTGCGTGTCGGCCCAGGCCGCCATGGTCCCGCGATCGGTAGTCCCAAAATCGTGGGTGATCACACTCAGAGAGCCCACTGCCGTCGTTTTTCCCACTGTTTGTCCGGTACCCGCAAACATCTGTTCCTTGACCTTACGTATCTCTTTCTGGAGCGAGGCCGCCGATTCCCTGATCTGGCGGACACCCTCGAGTGCTTCCGGTTCCGGTCGACCGACCAGCTGAGCCGTCTGCTGGCGGAACACCTTGGCGGCCAGCATGTAATTTATGGCCTCCCGGCCGGTGATGGCTTCCATTCGACGGACGCCGGAAGCGATGCCGGTTTCAAGGGTGATGAAGAACGGGCCGATCTGGCTGATATCGGCCACGTGCGTACCGCCGCAAAGTTCTTTGGAGAACCCGGGAACGCTCACGACGCGGACCTCTTCTCCATACTTCTCGCCAAAAAGGGCGGTGGCGCCGGAGGCACGGGCGGAATCTATATCCATGACGGCTGTCTCGACCGGTGTGCCCTTGATGATTTGGTTGTTGACGATGCGCTCCACCTCGGTGATTTCTTCCGGCGTCATCGGTTTATGGTGCGAAAAGTCAAAACGCATGCGTTCCGGTCCCACGAAGGATCCCGACTGTTTTATGTGCGCTCCCAGAACCTGCCTCAGGGCCGCGTGGGTGAGATGGGTGACGGTGTGGTTGCGCATGATGTCCCACCGCCGCTCGGCATCGACCTCGGCCGTAACCGGCAGGTCCAGTTCCAGGTCGGCCCGGGTCCCCTTGGTGACTTTGCCGAGGTGAATGTAATAGTCCTGGTGATTATGCATCCCGGTGACCTCGATTGAGGTGCGGGCGTTGTATAGCTTGCCGATGTCACTGATCTGGCCGCCCGCCTCAACATAGAACGGGGTGCGGTCCAGAACGATCGAGATCTCGGGGAATCGACTATGATCGACAGCCACCACCCGGGCGTCAACCTTGAGGCTGTCCCGGAAGAACTCGGTGGTCGGCTGACTCTCGAGTCCCAGCGAGGCGAGATTTTCGATGGTCTTGTCAAGATCGACCTTGATGTTGACGTGGAAATCGGCCGAAGCTCTGGAAAGTTCCTTCTGCCGGGCCATGGCCTTCTCAAAACCCTCGTGATCGAGTGACAATCCCTGCTCGGCGGCGATGATTTCGGTCAGGTCAAAGGGGAAGCCGTAAGTGTCGTAGAGCTTGAAGACATCCTCGCCCTCGACCACCGTTCCACCGGCGTCTTTGACCTTGCCGGCGACCTTCTCGAAAAGCAGTAAACCTGTTTCGAGCGTCTGCCCGAATGATTCTTCCTCGGCTTTGATGACATTTTCGATATGGCTCTGTTTTTCCCTCAGATCGGGATAGGCCTCGCCCATGACATCCACCAGGCTGGGCACCAGTTTGTAAATGAACGGCTCTGAGGCACCCAACAGGCGGCCATGGCGGGCGGCGCGTCGGAGGACGCGTCTTAACACATAACCCTGACCCTCGTTGGAAATGCCGGCGCCGTCCGCAATAGCGAAGGACAGGGCTCTCAGGTGGTCGGCAACTACATTATGCGAAGAAACATTGTCCTCATAGCGAGAACCGGTGACCTCGGAAATAGCGCCGATGATGTGCTGAAAGAGATCTATACCGTAATTGGTGTCGGCCCCTTGCAGAATAGCCGTCAGGCGCTCGAGCCCGGCGCCGGTATCGACCGAAGTGAATGGCAGTTCCGCCAATCGACCATCCGGAAGCTGATCAAACTGCATGAAGACCAGGTTCCAGATCTCCGTGAAGCGATCTGACTCACCGTTAACCACGGCTTCGGGGCCGGTGCCGTATTTCTCCCCGCGGTCGAAATGTATCTCGCTGCACGGTCCGCAGGGGCCTGTCTCGCCCATGGACCAGTAATTGTCCTTTTTCCCGAAGCGCATGACACGCCCGTTCTTAAGCTCCGGGGCGATTTTCTCCCAGAGGGCAAAGGCGTCGTCGTCAGTTTCATATACGCTGGCATAAAGTCGGTCTTTCGGTAACCCCAGTTCCTTAGTGACCCATTCCCAGGCGTAGTAGATGGCCTGTTCCTTGAAATAGTCGCCGAAGGACCAGTTACCGAGCATCTCGAAGAAAGTATGATGCCGGGCCGTAAAACCGACGTTGTCGAGGTCATTGTGCTTACCGCCGGCCCGGATGCACTTCTGTGAGCTGGTGGCGCGTTTGTAATCCACCTTGCGTGTGCCGGTGAATATGTCCTTGAACTGGTTCATCCCGGCATTTGTGAAAAGGATGGTCGGATCGTCGTACGGAATCACCGGCGATGAGGGCACCAGCCGATGATCGTGTTTGACGAAATAATCCAGAAACGACTGCCTAACCTGTGCTGTCTTGATCTTGAGCTTCCTTGTTTTTCTGTTCCCAAAGGTGATCGAAAGCGGCCCGGGCGGCTTCATAGTTAAAACCGCGCCGGGACAGGTAATTATACGCTTTGGTGCGGGCCGTTTCAAGTTCTAAATGACCGAAGCGGGACCACCCGGAGGTCAGTGCGGCCACGGCCATATCATGGGAGTCGCAGTCATTCAACAGGATATCGGCGGTGTGCTCGGCCAGGGCGCGCTCGATACCCTTGCGTTGCAGGTGGGCGAGGAGGTAGGACCGGCCACAAGGGCGTCGGGCCACAAGAGAGCGGCCGACGGTGTGGGCATAGCGGGCATCATCGAGAGCCCCCATGCGGAGGTACTTGTTGGTCACTTCGGCGGCTATTTCGTTGGAGTAACCCTTGCGGCGCAGTTTGACTTTAAACTCAACAATCGAGTGATCGCGCATAGCCAGAAGCCGGGCCCCGGTACGATCGCAGCGGAAGCGCTCGGACTCGACCTGCAGGGTCTCGAGTTGAGCGGTGGTTATTACAACACCCTCCACCAGGCGCAGGCGGTGAACCGTCTCCTCGGATATCAGCAGGGATTCCAACTCGCCGCTGAAATCGAGACGGTAACCGGTGCCCGAAGGAGATAGGCGGGTTATTTTCGTTTTATCTGTCATTGGCATCCGTGTACTCCGTTTGACAGAAATATACGAATCTTCACCCGCTTCGTGAAACACTAAAATTATCCCGATTGCCGCATTGAGGTCCCCGTGACGGCCGGATGCCTCACGATACCCGAGAGTGCGAAAAAATGCATGAATATCCGGCTGTTTGGACGCTTTTTTATTTTGTTGTTGTTGACTAAAGGTTCTCGGAGTCTTATTGTTTTCGGCAATTGATAATGCAGGGGACGTGTCTGCTGCTGGACGGGTTTAAGTGACATGGGGGTGGCATTTCAAATCCCCCATTCCGGCCGGTAGTTCTGCCCCGCTGATTGGTCACCATTTCGACAATTAACATATATAAGGATGGCACGGAGCAAGTAATGGATCTTGATTTACAGGGACGCATTGAGCGCTTCACGTTACCCGAAATATTCCAACTGATAGCTTCCAGCCGCAAGTCCGGTACCTTGGGGATCCAGAAGGATGACTCGATTGTAATGGTCTACTTCAAGGAGGGCAGTGTCATTTATGGATACGGTCCCCGCCAGACTTATCATCTTGGCCAACTCCTGAAAGAGCGCGGCGTTATTTCCGACAAGCAATTGCAGGACGCGATTGACACTCAGGCCCGTAACGAAAACACCAAGCGCCTGGGGGAGATCATGATCGGCCGGCGCTATATCGATCGGGCCGACCTGAGCGGTGTCGTCAAGAAGCAGGTGGAGGAATTACTGTATTCCCTGCTTGCCTGGCAGAGCGGATCCTTCAAGTTCTACGAGAACCAGTTCCCGACTGATGAAGAGATCACGGTCAACCTGTCCGTCGAGAATATCATCCTTGAGGGATTGCGACGGGTCGATGAGATGAACATGGTCAAGGACACCCTTCCCGATCTGGAGGCGGTGTACACCATCTCCGCATCGCAGGCTGGACGTACGAGGGACGTGTCCCTGATCGCCAGCGAGTGGAATGTCATGGCCCTGGCTGACGGTCACCGCAGTTTGAATGAGGTCTGCCGGCTCAACTCGGCCGGCCGCGAGGACACTCTCAAGACTCTGGCGCATTTGAAGCTGGCCGGTCTGATCACCAAAACGGAGAAAAAGGAAAAGGCCTCTTCGCCGGAACTGGAAAACATGGTCAATCGCCTGGCGGGACTGTTTGAAGATTACCTGACGGCCAAAACCGCCACGCGCACCGTGGAAAGAAACATCACCAAGACGCTTGTGGGGGACCCCGATTGAGTTACGCCAAGACGCTGACCTCTCTGGAAAAGCTCCTCGAGTCGTTCATCGAAAAAGCGGTCGATCTTAAGGAGAAACGCCTGTCCGTCCTGAGCGGCATTAACCGCCTTGACGACATTGCCTGCGGTTCCAGGGGTGGTTCTGACATCAATGAAGATATTTCCGAGTGGTTCGCCGAACACAACCGGTTTTTGGAAGAAGATCGGCTGCGCCCGAGCGACCTGAATCGGATTGACCAGATGCTCGGCGATATAAAAAACCAGATCGGCGCCGACGAGAAAACGTCTCCGGCCATCGAAAAACTTCGCTCCGAAATCGATCGCTGGCATCAGGTTCGGGCCAAGGACGCTGAGAAAATCGTCTTAAAACGCCCTCCGGAAGCACCCGGCCCCTCCGGGAATGAACCAACTGACAGCTCTATCACTATGTTCCACAATGTTTTAGGTGGGGTGGTGAGTCTCTTCGAGGAAATGTCTTCCGACCGACAGCATTTGCTCTCGGTCCTGGATGCGGCCCTGACGCGGGCCCACGACCAGGCTGACAGAGAGGCCTTGCTTTTGTCGGCAATAAGCATATATTACCTCAAGCTCAAAGGCTACAAAGTTGAGCCTTATGTCAGGAGGCTGAAAGAGGTCGAGAGGCTTTTAAGAAAGGGTGAACACAGTGCTTAATCCTTCCGAAAAAGCTTATTGTCAGGCTCTCCTGGCGCTGAGGAATAAGCAGTTCGATTCGGCGTCTGAACATTTCGAAAAGGCTGCGCCTTATTTCCGCGACGATAGGGAATTTAAAGTCCTTAAGGAAACAAATGACCTCCTCGTTGCTGTTAAAAGAGAGTTGAAGACGCTGGAACGAAAAGACAGTATCGAAATAGAGGAAGTGTTCTCAGATGGCTAAGAGAATGTCGTTTGCCGATAAGGCGAACAAACGAGCCCATGCTATGACCTGCCCGGTTTGCTCCGAGCCAATACAGTTTGTTAAGGTCTGTAAGGCAATCAAGGGCGAAAACGGTGCGTGGAAGATGCGCCCGGTGAATGTCGGCCTGTGCAAATGCAATAGCGCCGAGATTCTCGGCTAGCCTGTAAATACAGGAAAGAAAATTCAACCCTCCTGCCCGGCGCGGAGGGTTTTCTTTTTGGATCTTACAGGGAACCCTCAGCGATCGAACGCCTCGCTCGCGCACGATATGTCTCTGCGCGAAGCACAGGGGCAGGCGTTTACTCTGAAGTAATTTACCGGAGAATGTGTGCCGTGCTGGTTCGCTCCCGTCCCGATCAAGGTACGGGTTTTACTTGACGATAATCCCTCTATGACTTTTGCTTGGGAATACGATCTATATTGAGGACGTCTATGACGGTTTTTGATTTACTGCGCCGAGGGGCGGCCATATCACCCGACCGAATCGCCGTGACCCATGCCGAGCGTGAGATCACCTATCGGGATCTTATTGAACGAAGCGCCCGGCTCGGCGACTACCTCCAACGGTGTGATTTTCCTTCGGGATCAAGGGTGGCCATCCTCTACGAGAACAGCATCGAATACGTGGTGGCGTTCTTCGCTGTCTTCAGCGCCGGATATGTCGCGGTGCCGCTGGATACCTCCCACAAACCGGATCAAGTCAGATTCATCCTGAAAGACTGCGGTGCCTCGGCGCTGATACTTCAGGGTAAGTTTTCCCGGACAATGCCGAGCATCATTGGTGAAAAGTCGCCGTTGGAACTGATAATTTCGGATGCCGATCTGAATTCGTTGTCGCCGGGGATCAGGACGGAGACTCTGGCGAGCATCTTCGAAAAAACCGACCCGACGCGCAACTTCGCCGAACTGACCGAAGGTATCCATGCCGTGGGGCCGCTCGAAAATCTCAATCACCGGACCCTGCCGGAGTGCCCCCGCGAACTGGCGGCCATTTTCTATACCTCCGGAAGTACCGGTGTTCCCAAGGGCGTCATGCTATCGCACTTGAATCTCGTTTCCAACACCGTGGCCACGGTGGAATACCTGAGACTGACGGCCGACGATGCGATCATGACCATCCTGCCCTTTTACTACATCTACGGCAATTCCCTGCTACTGACCCATATGCTGGTCGGGGGGCGGGTCGTTATAGACAATCGCTTTGCCTTCCCCCAGGTGGTCCTCAAGACCATGAGAGAGCAGCGCGCCACCGGTTTCTCCGGGGTGCCATCGAACTTTATGATTCTCCTGAACCAATCGGAGTTCGTGGCCGAGAAACTCCCGCACCTTCGCTATCTGACGCAGGCGGGTGGAGCCATGGCTCCGGAGGTGACCCGCAGGGTCATAGAGGCCATGGCGGGGAAAGAGGTATTCATCATGTACGGTCAGACCGAGGCCTCACCGCGGGTAACATGGCTGCCTCCCGAGAGACTCTCAGAGAAAATGGGGTCGATTGGTATTCCGGTCCCGGGGGTGAATGTCACGGTGATCGACGGCGACGGCAAGGAGGTGCCGAACGGCAAGGTGGGTGAGATTGCGGTCCGGGGTGATTGCGTCATGCTCGGATACTGGAACCATCCCGGGGAACAGCGGGAGGTTCTCAGGGATGGTTGCCTGATGACCGGCGATCTGGCCCGTTGCGATGAGGATGGCTTCTTCTTCATCGTGGCCCGCAAGAAAGAAATTCTGAAGGTGGGTGGCAAGCGCGTCAGCGCCAAGGAGATCGAGGAGACAATCCTCACCGATGACCGGGTGCTCGAGGTGGCGGTGCTGGGAATCGAGGATGATATCCTCGGAGAGGCCGTCAAGGCGGTGGTGGTTGTCAAAGACGGCTTTATGGCCACCGCTCGAGAGATTCAGGAACACTGCCTGCTGAACCTGGCCCCCCACAAGGCTCCCAAAGTGATCGAATTCGTGGCATCACTTCCGAAGTACCAGTCAGGCAAAGTTAACAAACTTGCTCTGGCCGGCAAGAACGCCAATGGCTCAGAACTTCGACGGGATGCCGATCAGAACGATAGCTAATTAAACATCCTTCTCATAAACTCACGGGAACGACAAAATGAAACCCGGGACCGCCGTTGCGGCCCCGGGTAATCAGGCGAAATCGCGTTTTTGCGATCTGCTCCTGGCTGTTGGATCTTACTTCAGTAAAATCATCTTCCGGGTATCAGAGAAGCCCGGCGTGTCGAGGCGGTAGAAATACACCCCACTGGAATGATCCCTGCCGTCCCATGTCACTTTGTGAGTCCCGGCTGCAAGGTTGCCCTCGACCAGGGTGGCCACCTTCTGACCGGTAATATTATAAACCTCCAGCGTAACGTCCGCCGCCGCCGGCAGACGGAAGCTGATTTCCGTAGCCGGGTTAAACGGATTTGGGTAATTCTGGTCAAGGCGGAAGTCTTCGGGAAGCGGATCGGTCGAGGTGCCAATCGAGGCCGCAATTGACCGATATTGCCCATCGGCGACGATTGCCGAGAGCACCCGGAACTCGCCTTCGAGACGCAGAATCCGATTCTTCCCGGCCTCGATCACACCGGCGCCGTCGTAATCGAGTACGCCGACCTTCATGCGGTTGCCCTCGGTTCCCGCGAACATCTCCAGACCGTTGGCGATCAATTGCTCGGGTTCGGCGGTTGGCGCCTTACCGGCCAGTTCCAGTTGCAGACCGCGCAGTTCGTAGGGTGCCGACAGCGTAATGACCGTCTCGCCGTTTTCGACAAGAACATCGACTATTACTTCAGGGTCGATCTGAGTCGTCGAGAGACGACTGGTCGTGATACAACCGCACCGCAGGTAAGGGAATTCCGGCGGCGGGTTAATATAGAAGATTCCGTCAACCAGGAAAACGAGGTCCGCAATATCGGGTCCCTGGCAGTCGCCATTGACATCCACGGCATCAACCAGACAGGGCGGCTCGCCACCAAGGAACATGTAGTCGACCAGAGCGACGAGGTCGGCGATATCGAGTTGACCGTCATTGTCGAAGTCGCCGGGTGTATAGCCCGGCAGTATGACAACATCCCGTTCGCGGTCGAATCCCGGATAAACCACGTTATAGGCGGTATCGGAGAATGACAGCCGCCGGGAAACATCTTGCGAAAGCGTCGTGTCCCACCTGACAATCGCCGGCGAAAGACA
>CAZVUZ010000114.1:0-1630 GCA_964630485.1 uncultured Ignavibacteriales bacterium | reverse complement strand
ATCCAGATCGAATCATGGTATACACCGGGAGGAAGCGAATCGGTGTCGAACACGACCGGCAGAGTTACCGGGGTAAAGCAGTAGGAAGTACAGGGATCCGGGATGGAGAGCCAGGGGCTGTGGCTGTAACCCATGACCGGAACACTGCGGCCAAATTCCTCAAAGACATACAGTGAATCGATGTAATACTCGCCCATGTCGAGCGTTACCGCCAAATCAGTTGGCTCCGTATTGATCACGAACGGAATCGAATCCGACAGGACCGTCATTGTCACCGGAACTCTGACATCCTCGAAATACGGCCAGTCGTCCCAGGGGTGCCAGATGAGCATGGTGTCATGATATATCCCCGGTGGCAGGTTACCCGGCAGTATATCAAAGCCGACATGGCTCGGCGTATAGTGCACCCAGTTGGTGTCCGTAAACTGCAACCAGGAACTACTGTCGATCATCTCCGCCACGTAGCCGATAGTGTCGCCCATCTCGCAGTAGACATAGATCTCCTGGTCATACACGCCCCATCCTTGCTGAACCGTGTATTCGATCTCCTCCGGGATAGTCCTGACAACCGGGAGCGTTGGCCCGACGTAGTAGGTAACCGGAACTCTCAAGTCGAAATAGACCCAGCTACAATCGAGCGTGTTGTATATGATGAGCGTATCCGTATATATTCCGGCCGGCAGGGTGTCCTCAAGGACCCGGACCAGGACCGAATCAGGTGTAATCCACGGTGGCTGGGTGGTGTCTGACCAGGGAACTTCCAACCACGGACTGCCGAGGGCTTTGTCGATCCAGAAGGGTACGGACCAGCCGTGGATCTCGAAGATGTGTAACCACTGCTCAAGAACCAGGGCCCCTGAGGTGGAAAAGAACTCCAGGTACTCGGGGAAGGTCTGGACCTGCGGTCCGCCCTCGGTCACCGTCAGCGATGCGATTACGTACACCGGCGGGAACGACACGCCGTCGGTGTCGGGGAAAATATGAATCGTGTCCACATACGTGTAGCCCGGAATCAGACCAGAAGCATCGACGTGCAGGGGCAAATTCCAGGGAGTGATATGCACGATGGACCAGTCGGGCGGGATCTCCAGCCACTCGCTGGTGACGGATTCCCGGAATGGGATGCTGCGTCCCCATTGCTCGTAGACATGGAGCGAATCCCACAATTGCTCACCTTCGACGATGGTCCATTGCAGAGTTTCCGGATCAGTCAGGATGACCACACCGGTGTCGAGAGTCACGATCAGTGTCACTGGGATGTCGAGCGTCGTCACCGGCGGTCCACCGCCCGGCAGATAACCGGTGACCTCTATCACGTCGTTGTATGTCCCCAGGGGCAGACTGTCGGTGTGAATGTCGAAATACAGTGAGCACGGCGTAGTCAGTAATACCGCATACATTTCCATATCCAGCCACGGTGATGAATTGCTGAATGACAGTTCAAGCGTGGCCCCCGAGGCTTCCCATATCGCAAGGTTCTCCTCAAGATACATTTCCGGATTACTGACGATGTTGAAATCGGGCGGTGACGCCATGAGTTGATAGCTCGGCTCTTCGACATACATGACCACCGGTACCGCTGTTGAGTCCACCAGGGGACCTGGAGCGCCCAGATATCCATAAATGAAAA
>CAZVUZ010000113.1:3654-11446 GCA_964630485.1 uncultured Ignavibacteriales bacterium | reverse complement strand
TATGCCCATATCAACCGTTTTACTCAATTACGGGCTTATGTAGTAATAAAAAGCGAAAAGAAGGAAGGCGTGCCCAGGGGGGGCGTGCAGAGCCGTTCGGAATAGGAGCACTGGCTTCGGAGGACGAAAACCTGGTGGCTGCAGAGATGCTTTCCGGAGGGTGAGACGGGACAATTGAAGACAAAGAAGGACGACTGGATGACGTTGCCCGGGCGGGTAATTGCGGGGTTGCCAGGATATAATTGATGGTGCGCGACAGCCGCGTGGGGCAAGGGGTGACGGGTGGCGAAGAGGCAATTAGGACGGTGACGACAATCATAGAGGCTGTCCGGCGCAGAGGTCACTGGAGTATCATTCGGGGATAGTGTAAGTGTCTGCCTATGTCCATTAACAGTATCCGTGATGGTGAAACAATTCACAAGCGAGGGTTGGTGAATAGTCATGAGAGGCAGAAGTGCGTGGCTTTGGGGGGCAACGCCGAAGGGAGCAGTGAATCCACCCCCGGGAGGTGTTTGACATACCAAACATAACGCCTGAATGTGAAATGACGCACAAGCTTCAATGGCGTCAAGAGATGCTATGAATGAGGTCGGGCCGGGTTGTCAGCGCTGGCTGCCGGGGAAATAGCGACGGAAAAGAGATGCCTTGGACGGACAGGCGGCAGGCTCGGGACCGTTGGCGAACATGTAATCGACCAGGTAGACGAGGTCGGAAATATCGACGGTTTCGCCGGCGTCGCCATCAATGTTGCCTTCCTCGAAACAGGGTGGGGGAGGCCCGCCTGAGAACATCCAGTCGACGAAATAGACCAGGTCAGAAATAGAGATTTCATTGGTTGGATCGAAGTCGACATTACCTCGCAACGGCGGCATGCAGCATCCGGCGTCGCAGGCGTCTCCGATACCATTGCTGTCGGCGTCGGTCTGATCCGGATTATACGTAAAGGGGCAGTTGTCGTCGGGGCAGGTGTTGGCCGGGAAGGCGAGATTCCCGTAGCCGTCGTCGTCCCAGTCGGTGCAGGTGTCGCAGCTGTCGCCAATGCCGTCGCCGTCGAAGTCATCCTGCTCCGGATTATAGATTGCTGTGCAATTGTCGCACACGTCACCGAGGCCGTCGATGTCGCCGTCGGTCTGGCTGGGGTTGCTCATTTCGGGGCAGTTGTCAGATGCACACGTATTGGCAGGAAATCCGGGATCACCAAAACCGTCTTCGTCAATATCGGTGCAGGTGTCGCAGCTGTCGCCGATGCCGTCGAGGTCAGCATCTTCCTGGTCGGGGTTATAGACTGCCGGGCAGTTGTCCTCGGGGCAAGTATTGGCCGGGAAGCCCGGGTTGCCGAAACCGTCGCCGTCGAGGTCAGTGCAGGTATCGCAGCTGTCGCCGATGCCGTCGAGGTCGGTGTCTTCCTGGTCGGGGTTACTCAATGCCGGGCAGTTATCGCAGACGTCACCGACGCCATCCAAATCGGCGTCTTCCTGCTCAGGATTGAAGTCATCGGGACAATTGTCATCGGCGCAGTCGTTCTCGGGATGGCCGGGGTCACCGAAGCCGTCATTGTCGCTGTCTACGCACGTGAATGGCTGGGGGGCGATTTTGGCCACGAACATGTCATAACCACCATCGAGCGAGTCCTGTGCCGGTTCGAGGGTCGGGAAATCCACCGACCCTGTGTAACCGACGACATAGAGGTTATCGGCCGTGTCCAGGCTGAGGCCGTAGGCAAAGTCATCATCAATGCCGCCGAGATAACTCGAGTAGCTCAGCGACCCACCGGATACGTTGATGCAGGCGACGAAACCGTCATGGTCGTAACTGAATTCGCCGTCAAAGGGGTCGACGATAGGGAAATTGCCTGAGGATGTTGCCCCGACCAGATGCGCCTTACCCTGTTGGTTAACCTTGATGCCAGTGCCGTATTCATCGCCCCAGCCGCCCAGATAGGTGGCGTAGGCGAGGGCATCACCGGCAGGCTCTATTTTGGCCACGTAGGCCATGAAATAGCCTTCGTAGGTATTGTCTATGTAATTTACGAGAGGGATATTGGTAGAAAGAGAGTACCCGGTAACATAGGCGGCGCCCATGGGGTCGATGTCCACGGCCAGGGAGAAATCATCCTCGGAGCCGCCTATATAGGTGCTGTAAATCAAGCTATCGCCGTCGCTACTCAGACGGGTGACGAAAATGTCACCGTAAGTCGGGCCGCCGTTGTAGGTGGAGTCGTAGGCGGACTTATGTGGGAAGTCGGATGAGGCCGTATAGCCCGTGAGATAACAGGAATATGTCGAATCGAGAGCGATTGCCATACCATGATCGCCGGCAGATCCGCCTATGAGGGTGCTGTATTCAAGCTGATCGCCGCCGCCGCTAAAACGCGTAACGAAAACATCCTGGTCGCCACCGTGGCTATCGTCAAAGGGAGTTCCGGCGGTCGGAAAATTCGCCGAGCCCGTGTGTCCGATCAGATAGGCGCGGTATTGATCATCAACACTCAGCCCGAGGGCGACATCCTTTTCCGTGTCGCCGAGGTAAGTGCCGTAGATAAGCGAGTCGCCGGCTGGGGAGAGCTTTGCCAGGAAGGCATCCTGGTTACCGCCGTAAGTGCCCTGGAACGCTCCGGCGACAGGGAAATCGTCGCTCTCGGTATAACCGCTTACGTAAGCCGCACCTGAGTCATCCACGGCCAGGCACAGGGCCCGATCAGTGGCGTCTGAGCCGCCGAGGTAGGTGCTGTAGAGCAACTGGTCGCCGGAGCTGTTAAGTTTGACAACGAAAGCGTCAAAAACGCCCAGAACGGTATCACCAAAGGTGCTGTCAAAGGGGTTGGCCAGAGGGAAATCTGATGATGCCGTATAGCCCGCGGCATATACAGCCAGGGCCGTGTCAATGGCAACGGCGCGGCCAAAATCATTGGCGGCCCCGCCCAGAAAGGTGCTGAAGGTTAGAACCGGATCAATGACGAGGGGCAAATCAGGATCGTAGTCCTGACCGAGATCGAAACCGAAGGAATTATCGCTCAGGAGTACGAACTCGGCGGTGATTTCAACCTGCTGGTCACCGTCAAATTGATACGTTGTCGGGGCTTTCTCGAAAATATCTCCGAATTCGGTGTGCACCACGAGGTTGCCATCAAAATCGACGGATAACGAGTCAATGCCCGTGTAATGTATATTGATCAGATCCGGATCGGCCTGCGCGCCGACTTCGAAATCATACTCAAGTTTAGCGGCACTGGCTTTGTATCTCAGATCTATGCCCGGATAAATCCCCTGGTAAACTACTTCGCCGTAGCTGGGGACGCGCGTGTGCCATTCGGAAGGGTCGTTTCCAAGCAGGAAGTTGGAGTAGAACCGCTTTTGCTTTTCGGGTTCGATTGGTGATTGCGGGTTGGCGCCGATGAGGGAGAGTCCCACCCAACGAACCGCGAAGCTGTCAGAAGCAGGCGCGAAGCTGTAACCCAGACGCTGGGGCAAGTCCGGGGAAATCTCGTTGGCTAACGGCTTCATGAACTGGTAATACAGGCCGGTCTCGGTAAGCCAGATCACGGCCTGGCCGGCCTCGGCACGGAAATGTACCCGGTCATCATACTGACCGTTGTTCTGACAAAACGACAGAGCGTTTCCGACTATGTCAGCCACTCCGAATTCGGGAACATCACCGCCATACGCTGGATACAGCGGGGCGTAAAAGAGCAGAATTACAGATAGTATACAGGCCGCAACCGCACTATATGATCTAGACACCTAATACCCCAGAAGTCGTAATCCAGAAGATGAACTCAGGTAAATGCAGACACTAAAATAATAACCATTCGCGCTGCTGTTGTCAACTGATTTCAGGTCATGTGCCCTGGTTCCCGGACCTCGTCCTGGGCAAGAACACAGCTTAGAGATTAGTATCGACATGGTCCTCGTAATCCATTACCCCCAAAAGCACATGTCAGGGCCTCAGGCTAATTAAAGTCAACCGGTGTGGGGTTGCAATCAGTACCCGCAAACCGGAGGGGCTCCGCTGCCGAACATATAGTCGACGAAACATACAAGGTCGGACACATCGACGGATGCATCACCGCTGCAGTCGGCCGCCATGAGGGCCGCCGGAGGGGGGCCACCGGTAAACATATAATCCACAAGGAGAATTAAATCAGAAATGTCCGCGATCAGGCTGTCACCATTCAGGTCCCCGCAAGCGTAACCGCCCGTGACGGTTATCGAGCCGTCCTCGACAAAGACCTGCGTCGTGTCTAAATAAGAGACGTAGCGCCAGTAAGGCAGGAGACTGTCGTAGGGCTCCGGGGGACCATCCACCCGTTCCCAGGCGATGCAGCTATCCTCAGAGTATTCAATGCAATTGTAATAGGCGGTGTCGAAGACCGAATCACGGATGCTCCCGATGATTTGACCGTCGAAGTTGGCAAATCCGAAATTCTCAAAAGTCTCATCGTTGATGTGTATCTCCACCGTACGATCACCCAGCGTATCGGGAACATCGGCGACAACGGTTCGGAGGTAGAACAGAGGCACCTGGCCCATCTGCGGAGCTATCCCCGGGGTGGTCGGTGGGCCGGGAAGATCGGCCATGGCAACCACTCTGAGGCTGGTTGGTTGGCCGCCGAAATTACGGCTGTCGATAAACTCCCAGTTGCTAATCAGGCTTCCGACGGTATCGATCTCCGGCTCGAATCCTGCCAGGTCGGGCCGGTCCATCTGGAGAAGCAGGGTGAAACCCATTATGTCCTCAGAATAATTACGGACATACACCGGAATCCTGGCGTCGGTTTGACCGGACGACAACGCCGTGTCAATAACCCACACCTCAATGGCGGGAAGATCGTTGGATTGGGATCGGGACCCGAAGAATCCGGCGAGTATAGTAATGGCAGTGACAGCTAAAAGCCGCGCAAGGAACCTGAAATCCGAAGTCATGACACTCTCCTCATGTCGGTCGTTCGCAGTATGTATAGTTCCTTAACGAGTCTTCCTGATGGCCGTCCGCGACTAGAAGAGTTTCGGTGTGTACCCGGATGTACGCAAGCAGCATCCCACCCGGTCGTGATTTGTCCTGTGATGAATATACGCAAATTTTCTCGATCTTCAAACTTTTAATTTCAAACGTAGCCTATCTGAGGTAATATCGGCAGTCTTACCCGATCGTTCTACCCGGACCATATCTGTGAGATCAATAAAAGAACCGTTCCCGAAGTTGGGAACGGTTCTGCATAGTAGATTCGCGGTTTTACTTCGAGCCGCTACTTCAACAACATCATCTTCTGAGTTTGCGAGAAATCCGGGGTGGTAATCCGGTAGAAGTAAATGCCGGTTGAAACGGCTTCACCCGATTCGTCCTGACCGTGCCAGTCGATCCGGTGTTCGCCCGCCTCGAGCCTTTTGTTGATGAGTGTCGTAACCCGTTGTCCAAGAATGTTGTAGATGGATAGTCTAACGTCGGTTGCAGAAGGCAAACCGAATTCAATAGTCGTGTTCGGATTGAACGGGTTGGGATAGTTGGCCGCAAGGTAGTATTCCTGGGGTAACTCGATATTGCCCATGTAATTTGCGGTCAGGATATATTCGCCCGGAGATAAGGACAGCATGCCGTCCTCTTCTATACGCCTCTGTGAACCTGTAGCGGCGTTGCTGAGCGACACTTGGTATCCCAGTGATGTTATCCGGGTGATGCCGTTCACCGATACTTCCAGGCTGTTATCCGCCTCGACGAAGAGCGGCCATTCGGCGGATTTGCCTGATTCCCTGATATCGCGAGTGTACTCGCCGAAGCCCATCTCCAGATCCGGCGTCAGAATGAGGCTGGCCGATTCTGAGATTGGTGATGGGGGCGGCGCCGGGAGATCGAACAAGGCGTCAAAGCCGTCGGTGGCGTCATCGGCGAAACCGACCGAGATACTGCCTCCATCGTAGCCAATGGTCAATTCGTGGGCCCCCGAGACGGCAAGGGGTGCCTCGTTCCGACTTCTGGCGGCCATATCGGTATGCGGGATGGGGGCCAGTCCCAGGCTTATGTTGTCGACCAGAGAGGCAAACCAGTAACCATACCCGGGTTCGAGGAAACCTACGGGAATGTACATCAGCCCCGCCCAGGCATAGAAGACCGGCGAGACCCAGCCTCTCGCAACCGCCTCGTCCAGCATCAAGACCATTCCGGCCGAGTCAACGATTGCTTCAGTGTAGTCGGTGTTGAAATCGAACGGACAGCCGATCAGGTTCCAGCCCCGATTGAGGTAGAGGAACGTCAGAGTGTCGACTTCCTCAGGCAGAGAACCTTCAAAATCCACAGTCGTGGAATGAGGAGCAAGCAGCCAATATCCGACTTGGTTGCCGTGAAGTTCCGTCGGACTATAATAGTGATCCTGGTCCCAGCCATAGAGTTGCCAGAAGGGCAAGTCGTCACCGAAAACCGCCACTGGAGATGGATCGCGGGGTTCAATCGGCGAGGAAATCAGGGACCACCCTGAACGGAGGCGCATATCAAAGACTGGAAAGTCACAGACGCGTATAATGAAATGTGTCTGGCCACCCTCGCTGAAGAACTCGTACCCGCCATCGACGACATTACTGGCAACCAGGTCACCATCGGCACTGAAGAGCGAGACGCTGAAAACCGATGAAAAGACAACGGGGATGAAACTCATATCGACGTCAGTCGGATTGCTGGTTTCAACCACGACTTCCCACTCCTTGCATTCCTGACTGAGTAGATAGCGGATGTCGCTGTTGAACTCGCTTTGGAACTGGCCCCATTCCGGGTGGGGGAAGTAAACACGTACCCAGTCCCCCGGCGGAGGCGGTGACTCGGGCTCATCCCATGAGGGATCGAAACCATCTGTGGCCTCAGCGTGGACTCCAAAGGTGCCGACATCGAGGTTACCGAAAGTATTGGCAAGGATGCCTATACGAAAGGCTTCGGCTGTTAGCCCCGGTTCCACGGTGAGGAATACATTCATGCTCAATGGCGAGTTCAGGGCGTTGGGTGACTCGATGATGATCTGGGCGGTGTAGTCTCCTGGGGGAAGATTGTCGGCATCAACCCAGACCTCGATCAGATCCGGCGTGGTGCCGGAAACTGGGCTCACATGCAGCCACGCGACTTCCGGCGCCGCAATGGTGAAGCTCAGAGGGGCGACACCATCGGAGGCAAGCCCGAAGAACTGACTGGGTGGATTTGGTCCTCCCTCAACGATCTCGAAATCAAGGTCATTGGATGTAACAATCAGGTTTGACGGTGGGGCCGGCATTACGGTGAAACAGTGGGGGCCGTCCCAGGCAGGTATAACCGTCCCGGCCATTTGACCGCTCCAGAGCCAATCGCCCGTAGGAGGGGCCCAGGATGAATCAAGGCAGATGGTCTTGCCGATGTTGATGGAGTCGAGCGGCCCGATTTGCATCGTGAAGGCGATGTCATCGAAGCCCGGCTGAAGACCGCCGGCCATCATGGAGGCGCCGCCAAACAGAATCGTGTCCGCGCCGGAGCCGGTGACGCCAAACTCATTGACGACGAAAACGAGGTCGAACTGCGTCATGCCGATCGTTCCGGTCGTGTCGCCGATCGTCGTGGTCCAGTCGGCGCCATCGGGTGAAAAGACGCGAAACGCATTTACCATGCCCTGGTAGCTGTTGCTGTCGCTGGTCACTCGCAAGTTGAAGGTGACCGGACAATCGATCATGAGGTTCTGCTCCCCCCACATACCCTCCACATGATCCAGGGTGATGGCCGGTGCCCCTGGCCTGACCACGAGCTCAACCGTAACCAGTTGAATAGTGTTGACGGCCGAGGGAGC
>CAZVUZ010000113.1:0-3554 GCA_964630485.1 uncultured Ignavibacteriales bacterium | reverse complement strand
GCCTGACCACGAGCTCAACCGTAACCAGTTGAATAGTGTTGACGGCCGAGGGAGCCAGGACAGTAACAGTGTCGATATAAGTACCGGCGGGCAGACCAAACGGGGTAATGGACACCGAGAACGAATCGGGGGTCGTGCCTGAGGCCGGCTGGACGTTGGCCAGGCCGGTCTTTCCCATAACGGCATACGAAAGAGGATCTCCCGATGATAGCGTACTGACATACTGCGCCCGTGGGGGGTAATCTCCTTCGTCCATATAGAAGGCCAGGTGATGGGTGGAAAGTTTCAGAGTGTCGGTGAAGACTATCCCGCCGCCGACAGTGAAGCAATATGGTCCGGACCAGGCGGGGAACTGATTGCCGGCCGCCGAAGAAGACCACTTCCAGACACCGGCCGGCGGGTAAAAGGCAGAATCCAGGCAGATGGTCTTGTTATAATCTTCCGGGCTTATCGGGCCAAAAATGATCCCCAGCGCTATCTCGTCATACAATGCGGGCAAGCCCGGCCCGAAGATCCTGAAGGCTCCGAAGCCGACGGTATCGGCATCCTGGCCGTCTACGCCAAAGGTGGGGAAAAAGAATCCACCGTCGAAGGCGGCCATGCCGAGGGTGCCGATAGTGTCACCATAACATTCGGTCCAGGTGGCACCGTCGGGTGAATAGACGCTAAAACCGTTGGCGATACCGTCCATGGGGTGTTCCAGGTCATTTGTCACACGCACGTAGAAGGTGTCCAGCCGATTTGTCATGAGGGTGCCGTCACCCAAGGCACCGCCGACATGATCGAGGCTCACACTCTGGGCGGAGATACTTGCCGCTGCCAGAATGAGAGCCGCGGCGATAATCAACGCTTTTCTGTTCATTACTTATTCCTCCACCAAATCTGTTAGTAGCTTCCGAGAAAGCGTATCTTGGAATCTATGAGAAGCGATTTTCGTCGATTGAATCTGTGGGCCCGCACTCTGCCGCCGCGCGTGATTCCTCCACCGCAAAAGTGTACTGGTAAAGAAGTGTCGTACAGACGGGTAATCTGTGAATCTGTTGAATAAAATATAGCCCGCGGTCCTCTTATATGCAAGGCCTTTCGCAGAGAACAGCATGTCGCCGCGGCCGGATGGCCGCAGGATATGCGATCCCAACAAGAAGACCGCCCCTGCCGGGGCAGGAGCGGTCGTGTCAAACTAGAGGTGGTCGGCCAGGTCTACTACCACGGACAGGGGGCAGGTTCCGGGCCGCCGTTGAACATGTATTCAACCAAATGCACCAGATCTCCGATATCGATTTGTCCTTCGGTAGCGTTGACGTCAGCCTCTTCAAAACACTCTGGGGGCGGGCCGATGAAGAAGAAGTAGTTCACCAGGTAGAGAAGGTCACTGACATTAACGACCGGGTGGCCATCATAGTCGACATCGCCTCGTATCGGCGGAATACAGCAGCCGTCACAGACGTCGCCGATGCCGTCCTCGTCGGTGTCCTCCTGGAGGGGGTTGTAATCCTCGGGACAATTGTCACAGACATCGCCGATGCCGTCGAGCTGATCCGTATCGGTATCTTCCTGACCCGGGTTGTAGTCGTCCGGGCAGTTGTCACAGACGTCCCCGTGGTCGTCCGCGTCAGCATCTTCCTGGCCGGGATTGAACGTAGTGGGGCAGTTGTCCGTGGCGCAGGTATTGGCAGCGAAACCGGGGTTACCGAAACCATCAGCGTCGGTGTCGGTGCATTCGTCGCAGGCATCACCGATATCGTCGCCGTCGAAATCATCCTGGCCCGGATTGTAGTCGGCCGGACAATTGTCAACATCGGCGCATAGTCCATCGGCGTCGGCGTCATTGTCGGGATCGTTCGGACAGGCGTCGCAAACATCACCTATGTCGTCGAGGTCGGTATCAGTCTGAGCAGGATTGAAGTCGTCCGGGCAATTGTCGCAGATGTTCCCCCGGCCATCAGAATCGTTGTCCAGCTGATCATCGTTGAAGTCGTTTGGACAGTTGTCGCAGACGTCACCTACATTATCGCCATCACCGTCCAGCTGGCCGGGGTTATAGGCCATTGGACAGTTATCAACATCGCCGCAGACACCGTCGTTGTCGGCGTCGTTGGCCGGATCATTTGGACAGGCGTCGCAGACATCGCCGATGTCGTCCAAATCCAAATCGTTCTGATCCGTGTTGGCGTCGTCCGGACAATTGTCGCAGACATTGCCGACGTCGTCGGCATCATTGTCAAGCTGATCGGTATTGGCGTCAGCGGGGCAGTTGTCACAGACGTCTCCGATGGTGTCGTCATCAGAATCGGCCTGATCCAGGTTCGCATCCTCCGGGCAGTTATCGCAGACGTCACCGATGCCATCGGTGTCGACATCCTCCTGGCCGGGGTTGTTGTTGTCCGGGCAATTGTCCTCCGGACATGTATTGGCTATGAAACCCGGATTACCGAAACCATCGCCATCGGTGTCGGTGCAGGCATCGCAGGCATCACCAATTTCGTCGGCGTCGGCGTCAGTCTGGCCGGGATTGTTGACCGTCGGGCAATTGTCAACGTCGCCGCAAATGCCGTCGGAGTCAATGTCATTATCGGGATCGTTGGGGCAGGCGTCGCAGACATCACCCAGACCATCCGTGTCGGCATCGGCCTGGTCCAGGTTCGGGTCGTTGGGGCAATTGTCGCAAACATCGCCCAGGCCATCCGTGTCGGCGTCGGTCTGATCCAGGTTCGGATAGTCCGGGCAGTTATCGCAGACGTCACCGACTCCGTCGGTGTCGGCATCCTCCTGGCCCGGATTGAAGGTGGTCGGGCAGTTGTCAGGATCGCAGGTGTTGGCGGTGAACCCGGGATTACCGAAGCCGTCGCTGTCGGTGTCCGTGCAGGGGTCACAAACGTCACCAATTTCATCGCCGTCAAAATCCTCCTGGCCGGGATTGTGAGTGGCCGGGCAGTTATCGACGTCACCGCAAATCCCATCGGCATCAGCGTCATTGTCGGGATCATTGGGACACGGATCGCAGACATTTCCCAGGCCGTCGGAATCGGAGTCTTCCTGACCGGGATTGTTGTTGTCCGGGCAATTGTCGTCTGGGCAGGTGTTGGCGGCGAAGCCGGGGTTGCCGAAACCGTCATTGTCGGTGTCGGTGCAAACGTCGCAAACGTCACCGACGCCGTCACCATCCGCGTCTTCCTGCAACGGATTGGGTTCATCGGGACAGTTGTCGCAGACATTGCCGATGTTGTCTTCATCATTGTCCAGCTGATTGGTGTTCGGATCCGTGGGACAGTTATCGCAGACATCGCCGACACCATCGCTGTCGCCGTCGGCCTGACCAAGATTGGGGTCATTGGGGCAGTTGTCGCATATGTCGCCCAGGCCGTCGGTGTCGGCATCTTCCTGACCCGGGTTGTACCAGGTGGGGCAGTTGTCGACATCGGCGCAAACGCCGTCACCATCGGCGTCATCATCAGGATCGTTGGGGCAGACATCGCAGACATCACCGGCGCCGTCAAAGTCGGCGTCCTCCTGCCCGGGATTGGGATCATCGGGACAGTTGTCGCACAGGTCGC
>CAZVUZ010000112.1:3022-11480 GCA_964630485.1 uncultured Ignavibacteriales bacterium | reverse complement strand
CAAGCGTAGGCGGGGTGCTTGCCCGCCGCAAGTTTGAACATCGGTCGAACGTCGCTCTCGGAGGAAACCCCAGTGGCGCTCAAACGTTATAATGAGTTGCAGACAGGCATGCGGTTGGGGATATTTAACGCGGAAAGGTTGTTTTACAAGATGTACAGTTTGTTCGTGGTAGGTATAATTGCGGTGCTTGTGCTGGCCATTCGTCTGGTAATTGGACATATGTCACATCATAGGGCGATATCCGGGAATGTGCGCGGGCTGGCGCTGGTGATCATAGTTGCCGGTACGGCCCTGATCCTCTGGCAGATGCCGAGCCTGCAATACGCGGAAGGCATGAAGAAGTGGCCGACCGTGGAAGGCATTGTCACTTCCGCCTCTATCACCGGCGGCCGCAATTACCAACCCGAGATCTACTATAAGTACACTGTTGGCACAGAGAGCTACGAGGAGATCTCCAACGTACACGCTCCCGGTTTTGGCACCAAGGGGAGACGTTTCGATGTAGCCGAGACGTTGGTGGGGGAGTATCCTCCGGGGACAGCGGTAATTGTTTTCTACGATCCCGACGAACCCGGGTTCTCGACGCTTAAGCCGGGCGCCACCTGGGACATTTACGGTAAGCTGAGTCTGGGGATTATTTTGCTCGCGATCGGGTTGTGGATGGTATTCCTGCCGCGCCGCCACCATTGAGATCCCGTTGCGTTTTACTTGACACCCGGGGTGTGGGGCTGTATTATGGCAGCCGATAATTGAAGTCATAAGCCACCGTAGCTCAGATGGTAGAGCAACTGATTCGTAATCAGTAGGTCAGCAGTTCGATCCTGCTCGGTGGCTCTTTTTCTTGCCCGATCCGTTTCGAAGCCTCCTAATTGCAAATCCGGTAACAAAGTACAATGGGCCGATTTCCATTGAGTTTTGACCCTTGTTGTTGTATATTCATATGAGTCTAAAAAGTAGACTTTGGAGAGGTGTTAAAAACGCTTTACGCTCGCCGCTCCGATCTCAGGGTCGCCGCGCGGGCTGAAGATATAGAAAGGAAATTCCCATGCTCACGATCGAAAACAACGAGGTCCATGTCGACAGGTGGCCGATTACGGAGCACGTCAAGTCGCTGGAATCCTCGATTATCAGAGAAATACTGAAGTATTCTTCCCAACCGGGAGTCATTTCATTTGCCGGCGGTCTTCCGGCCCCGGAGTTGTTCCCGCTTGAAGATATTAAGAAATGCATGGCCACGGTCATTGATAAATATGGTCCTACCGCAGTACAGTATTCTTTTTCCCGTGGTGTTCCGCAGTTCCGAGAGATTATTGCAAAGCGCGCTACCGAACGTGGTACGCCTTCCGAGACCGACAATATCCTGATAACTTCAGGCGGCCAGCAGGCGATTGAGCTGGTAGCACGAGCCTTCATTGAGCCGGGCGATTATATCATCACGGAAAACCCGACCTATGTCGGTGCTCTCCAGGCCTTCAACTACTACCGCGCCCGGTATGCTGCCGTCGAGATGGACGACCAGGGAATGATCACCGCTCAGGTCGAGGAGAAAATCAAGGCCCACAAGCCGAAGTTTATTTACACGATTTCCAATTTCCACAACCCGACCGGGATAACGATGTCGCTTGAACGGCGCATCCAGCTCAACGAACTGGCCGCGGCCTACGACATCCCGATTATCGATGACAACCCTTACGGTGACATTCGGTTCGCGGGTAAAAACCAGCCGACGCTAAAGTCGCTCGGCGGGGACACCGTCATTGCGATCAGGACTTTCTCCAAGACTGCCTGTCCCGGCCTGCGCATCGGCTGGATGAACGGCCCGAAGGACGTCATGGGCTATTTCGAGCGGGTCAAGCAATGCACGGATCTCCACACGAATACGCTCTGCCAGTACCTTTTGCATGAGTACATCGAGTCCGGCAAGCTCGAGCCGCATATCGAAGAAATCAAGAATGATTACCGGGCAAAGCGTGACGTCATGCTTCAGGCCATGCGCGAGAATTTCCCGAGTGGTGTCAGGTGGACCGAGCCCGAAGGCGGCCTGTTCCTGTGGGTGACACTGCCGGAGCATATGTCGTCGCAGGACTTACTACCGAAGGCGATAGCGCTGAAGGTGGCCTATGTCTATGGCTCACCGTTCTTCCCGGACGGAAGTGGCCACAACACACTGCGCCTGAACTACTCCAATGCCAGTCTCCAGGGCATTAAGGACGGCATCGCGCGCCTCGGGAAGTTGTTCACCGAGAACATGTAATTGAGATTCATTGCGATTATTACAGGACCCGCCTTTGGGCGGGTCCTTTTTTTGTTTGCCAAGCGGACTTTAAGTCGTTTAATAGTAGGACTATGCACGTTTCTTATGACAAGTACCATGCCCTGTTCAATGATTTCATCGTCGTTGAGGGCAAAGAGAGCCGCGTTCCTCAAAAGAAATGGGGAGAACTGGCTCAGAAAATCTGTCACCGGCGATCGGGTGTGGGGGCTGACGGAGTGTTGTACCTGACGTCTAACGCCGCCCGCCGCCAGGTGGATATTTACAATGCCGATGGCACGTGGGCGGAGAAGTCCGGCAACGGCCTTCGCATCGCCGCCCTTCATGAACACCTTAAGGATAAACGCACGAAACGGTTCGATCTCAATATGGGCGATGTCGACCACTGCGTATCAATTCTCAAGAAGTCAGGCGCCGGTTACCTTGCCAGGACCTCGCTGGGGTCGCCTCAATTCGAGACAGCGCAGATACCGGTGAAGTCGAAGAGCCGGTATTTGATCAATGCCCCCCTGAAGATCGGTGATGTGGAACTGCCGGTGACCTGCCTTTCGGTAGGCAACCCCCACACCGTTTTGCTGGTTGACAGCTTCGACTTCGACTGGCAAACGATGGGCGCCGAGATCGAGACGCATCGGGACTTTCCCAACCAGACCAATGTTGAGTTCGTTAAGGTTGTGAGCCGCCACAAAATACAGGTAGCCGACTGGGAACGTGGCGCCGGGGCCACCGGGTCTTCGGGAACGGGTGCGGCGGCGGCGGTATGCGCCGGTGTCGTCCTGGGCGTTGTCAACCGCGAATGTGAGGTCGTTTTTGAAACGGGCTCCCTGCACATAAACTGGGATGAAGACACCGATGAGGTCGCGCTGACCGGTCCGGTGGAATACATTGCCTCAGGAGATTATTTGTTCTGATGATTACGTTGGCCCAGGTCAAAAAGCTCAACAAGAAGAGCAACGTCATCCCGGTCTTCAGGCGCATCAGCGCCGACCTCGATACGCCGGTGTCGGCATTCATAAAACTCGCGGCCGCCAAAAAAGACTCCTTCCTTCTGGAATCCGTCGATGGCGGCGAGAAGCTGGCGCGCTATTCATTTCTGGGGTTGGAGCCGTTTCTCATAATCGAGAGCAACGGCCACAACGTCACCCTCCAGCAGGGCACCACTCGCAAGAAGACTCTGGCCAGCCCGATCGAATTCCTGAAGGGACTTTTCGAGATCTATGAACCGGCGCCGGTGGCCGGTTTGCCGCGTTTCACCGGTGGCGCCGTAGGCTATTTTTCCTATGACACGATCCGGCTGATGGAGCGCATTCCCGATGTCAATCCGGATGAGATAGGTTTGCCGGACATGCGTTTCGGTTTGTTCAGCCGCATTGTCGTTTTCGATCATCTCAAGCAGGAAATCATCGTTATTGCCAATATCCTGCATGATCAGGGAAAGGATGGGCTGGAGGCCAAGTACGAGGCCGCCGTGGCCGCCGTCGACCTCTATGTCAAGAAACTGCAGGCCACACGCAGGCCGCCGGCGGACAAAGTTACCGAGATTTCCCGGATAATGCCTCATTACGATAAAGCCGAGTTCGAGAAACTGGTCGTTCGGGCCAAACGCTACATAAAGGAAGGCGACGTTTTCCAGGTGGTTCTGTCCCAGCGCTGGCACATCGATACCGACCGGTCGGCCCTTTCGGTTTACCGGCGGTTGCGACGGATAAACCCCTCACCCTATATGTTTATGCTCAATTTCGGGCAGACATCGCTGATTGGCGCCTCGCCGGAGATGATGGTGCGAGTGGAGAAGGGCAATATCGAGATGCGCCCCATTGCCGGCACCTGCCCGCGCGGTAAAGACGAACAGGAAGACGAGAAGCTGATCCGCAATCTCCTGGCCGATCCCAAGGAACTGGCCGAACACACCATGCTGTTGGATCTCGGGCGCAACGACGTCGGTAGGGTAAGCCGTCCGGGAACGGTCCAGCTCAAGGATCGCATGATTATCGAGAAGTATTCGCATGTGAGTCATATCGTCAGTTCAGTGGTCGGCAAACTCAAGGCCAATACGGTTCCTCTGGATGGTCACCTGGCCTGTTTCCCGGCCGGCACTGTTTCCGGGGCACCGAAAATCCGGGCCATGGAAATTATCGACGAGCTGGAGAAGGAGCGCCGGGGTGTCTATGCCGGGTCGATATGCTATATGGATTTCTGGGGTAATCTCGATTCCTGCATTGCCATCCGCACGGTCGTGAAAAAGGGCAGGCGTTACTATATCCAGGCCGGGGCGGGCATTGTCGCCGATTCCAAACCCGCCCGCGAGTTTCTTGAGACCGAGGCTAAAGCGCATGCTCTCATCAGCGCCGTGCGGGGAGATGATGACGAATGATACTGGTCCTGGATAACTACGACTCATTCACATACAACCTCGTTCAATATCTTTCCGAACTCGGCGCGAGAGTGAGCGTCTACCGAAACGACGCTATTACCGTCGATAAGGTGCGCGGCATGGCGGTGGAAGGCATTGTTCTGTCACCCGGTCCGGGGCGTCCCGAGGCCGCAGGCATTATGAACGAGCTTGTCGAAGACCGGGCGGGCAAGGTGCCGATACTGGGCGTATGTCTCGGGCACCAGTCCATTGCCCAGGTTTTCGGCGGTCGCATAGTCCACGCCAGGCGCCTCATGCACGGCAAGACCTCCGAGATCCATCACAATGAAGCCACCCTTTTCAAGGGCATCGAGAGTCCTTTCGTCGCGACCCGGTATCACTCGCTGATTGTCAGTCTTGATACCCTGCCGGATGAATTTAATTTAACCGCCTGGACCGACGACGGCCTCATCATGGCTATTGAGCATAGCCGCATGCCGCTTCACGGAGTGCAGTTCCATCCGGAGTCGATTATGACGCCCTGCGGCAAGAAGATCCTCGAAAACTTTGTGGAGAGTCTTTAGATGCTCGGTGAATGTTTCAAGAAGGTTCTTGCCGGGGATTCGTTAACTTCGACGGAGGCCTCCGAGGCCATGGATGCCATCATGGATGGCCAGGCCTCGGCGGTTCAGGTGGCCGGGTTCCTTGTCGCCATTAGAGTGAAGGGGGAAGAAGCCGAGGAGGTCGCCGGGTTCGTTGAATCGATGCGTCGTCATGCTTTGCCAATCAAGCTCTGGGACGAATTTGCCGTTGACGGTTGCGGCACGGGCGGCGACGGCGCTCACACTTTTAATATTTCCACGGCGGCGTCGATCGTGGCCGCCGGGGCGGGGGTAATGGTTGCCAAGCACGGCAATCGCAGCGTAAGTTCCCGTTGTGGCTCGGCCGATTTGCTGGAGGTCTGCGGCGGCAATATTGATCCCGGGCCGGCCCAGGTCCAGAGATGCATCAACGAGACCGGGTTCGGTTTCATGTTCGCGCCGCGCTTCCACCCGGCCATGAGACATGCCGCCGCGCCGCGCAAAGAACTGGCGATCCGGACGGTTTTCAATATGCTTGGACCGCTGTGCAATCCCGCCCATGTCAAAAGGCAGGTGGTCGGGGTTTACGACAAGGATCTGATCCCGCTCCTGGGCGAGGTTCTGGAAATGACCGGTTCGGAGCATGTTGTAATCGTGCACTCCCGCGACGGACTCGACGAATTTTCCGTTGCCGCGCCCTCCGATTTCCTGGAAGTGAAATCCGGGAGCCGCCTGCGCGGCGTACTGTCCGCGGCCAATGTCGGCCTCGAAAGCCACCCGCTCGAGTCTCTTGTCGGCGGCGACGCGGCCGACAATCTGGCCATCCTGAACGACGTCCTGGCCGGTAAGCCGGGCGCCTGCCGGGATGCCGTGGTTTTCAACGCCGGGGCCATGATCTATGTTGCCGCCAAGGCCGAGTCGGTCGCCGAAGGGGTGGCCCTGGCACAGCAGGCTATCGACGGGGGCAAGGCCGCCGCCAAACTCAAGGAGTGGACCCTGGCCTCAAGAACTGACTGATGAGATTGCCCGAATCCGACATTCCTCCCTTCAGAGCGCCCCACTCTATAGCGGATAAATTTCGCGGCGGATATCGTGACTACATCGCCCACCTGCAGCTTTTCAGCCGGAACGCCCGGTTATACCTGATCGGTTCGTTTCTCATGGGGATCAACTTCCAGGTGTTCATGTTGCTGCTGAATCTCTATCTCAAGGAAATCGGCTGGATGGAAAGCGAGATCGGCCTGATCGCCTCCACGCGGGCGGTCGGCATGACGGTGATCGCCATCCCGGCCGGAATTCTCCTTAGCCGCATGCGCCTCAGGCCCATCCTCGTCGTTAGTGTGGTGCTGTTCGCCATCTTCAGCTATTTTATCGTGAGCCTGAAGGTGTTCATGCTCATGGCCGGCTGTTCGGTCCTTTCCGGCATGGCCTTCGCGTTTTACCGCGTGGCCGCCGGCCCTTTTTACATGCGCAACTCCAACCACGAAGAGAGAACCTATCTCTTCTCCTTTTCATTCGGCACCAACCTTCTGGCGGGCATGATCGGCGCTCTCGGGGCCGGGCGCCTGGCCGCTTTTCTCGGCGAGCGTGCCGGCGATTTGGTCCTGGGCTACCAGTATACTCTGTACCTGGGCATAGCCATCAGTCTGCTGTCGCTGATTCCGTTCCTTATGATAAAATCACCCCGCCCGAGTCACGGCGAGGACCGCATAACCATCAGCCGGGCGCAGCTGAAGGAACGGGGAGGGTTCTACTTCAAGATCACCTTCGCCAATTTCATCGTTGGTATGGGCGCCGGACTGATCATACCGTTTCTGAACCTCTATTTCCGGGATCGGTTTAAACTGGCCCCCGACACCATCGGGCTGTTCTATTCCGTCGTACATTTTGCGATGCTGACAGGCTCCCTGGCGGGACCGATTCTGGTCAAGCGTTTCGGCCTGGTCAGGACGGTGGTCGTTACGCAAATGGCGTCGATACCGTTTATGGCGGTTTTGTCGTATGCCTATTTTCTGCCGCTGGCTTTCGTCGCCTTTGTCATCAGGGGCGGCCTGATGAATCTTGGCCAGCCGCTGGTAACCAATCTGGGCATGGAGCTGTCGCATGAGAACGAACAGGGGTTGGTCAATGCTCTTTTAATGGTGGCCTGGACTTCCTCCTGGATGATCTCAACGGCGGTCGGGGGAACCCTGATCGAAAACTACGGCTATACGGTGACTATGAATATCACGATCGTACTGTATATCTTGTCGACGGCGGTTTTCTACTTCTGTTTTCGCAAAGCCGAAAGTCGCAATCGAAGCGGTAACGGGTGGGATTTGATCGAAAAAGCGGATCTATGAGCGATATTCTTCACATAATAGCGGCCAACAAGCGCATTGAGGTCGAAGACCTCAAGCTGGAGATGCCGCAAGGCAGGCTCGAGCGGGATCTTCCGCCGACTTCGAAAGGCGCCTTTCGTTCGGCACTTACCGGCGACGGCGTTCGCATTATTGCCGAGCTGAAAAAAGGATCGCCTTCGCGGGGTATAATCGCACCGGATTTCGATGTCGCGCAACTGGCAGGAAAATACCGCGACGGTGGAGCCGCGGCGCTTTCGGTGCTCACCGATCGCAGATATTTCTATGGACGGTGGGAAAATATCGGCCTGGCCGCACAGGCCGCCGATTTACCGATCCTGTGCAAGGAATTTATCGTCGATCCGTATCAAATTTACTATGCCCGGTATATGGGCGCGCAGGCGGTGTTGCTGATCGTTCGGTTGCATTCGCCCCGGTCGCTGGCCGATTTGCTGGGGGTCTGCGCGGACCTTGATCTCGACGGCCTGGTGGAAACACATAATCGGGCTGAGGTGGAAATCGCACTCGAGGCGGGTGCAGAGATAATCGGTGTCAACAATCGCGACCTGGGAGATTTTACGGTGCGTCTGGAAACCGCCGAAAAGCTGGGAGAGATTATACCCGCCGGTGTCACCCGGGTGGCCGAGAGTGGTATCCTGACGCGCGCCGACGTCGAGCGCCTGCAGCGATCCGGGTACAACTGTTTCCTGATCGGCGAGGCCCTCGTGCGCGCCGAGGATCCGGCGGTACTCATCGGTGAATTAAGGGGAGGCCAGGGTGCTTAAGATAAAAGTGTGCGGGCTGACGAGACCTTCCGATGCGGTCCTCGCGGCGCGACTTGGAGCAGACTTCGCGGGGATGATTTTCTTTGGCTGCTCGCCGCGTTTTGTGACGATCGGTCAGGCTCGTGAGA
>CAZVUZ010000112.1:0-3012 GCA_964630485.1 uncultured Ignavibacteriales bacterium | reverse complement strand
GGTGGTGAACCGCGTCGGGGTTTTTGTCAATGAAGATGTCGAGCGCATTTTGACATTGGCCGCACGCCTGCGCCTTGACTGGGTGCAACTTCACGGCGATGAGCCGGCACGAGACATCGTTCGTCTGCAAAAGAACAACCTCCAGGTGATTAAGGCTTTCAAGCTTTCCGAACGCGAAGACTATCTGCCGGCGTTGTCATCCGGGGCAGATCTGGTACTCTTCGACAACGCCCTCCCGGATATGCCGGGCGGTACCGGGAAGAGATTTGACTGGACGCTGAAGCCTCCCCGGCGTTTCGACAACGTCGTGCTGGCCGGAGGTGTGGATGTGGCAAACCTGAGCGAAGGAATCCGCCGCTTTCGGCCGCTGGTCGTGGATGTGAACTCGGGGGTGGAAACTTCACCCGGTATCAAGTCGCCGGTTAAAATGCGAGCGTTCTTCAAAAAGGCGAATGGATTGCGCTATGGCCAGTAGCAGAAAGAACATGCCCGACAAAAGCGGGCGGTTTGGCGCCTACGGGGGTCGTTATGTGCCCGAGACGGTCGTCTACGCCCTTGAGGAACTCGAGCGTTTCTATGCCGCCATGAAAGGTGATGCTTCTTTTAAGCGCGAACTTAAAGGGCACCTCGCGGATTATGTGGGGCGACCAACGCCATTGTATTTCGCCGAACGTTTCACGGCCCATGTCGGCGGGCCACGGGTGTACTTCAAGCGCGAGGATCTCACTCACACCGGGGCGCACAAAATCAACAACACCGTGGGCCAGATTCTCCTCGCCCGGCGCATGGGGAAGAAGCGCATTATTGCCGAGACCGGCGCCGGTCAGCACGGTTTGGCGACGGCCACCGTGTGTGCCCGCTTCGGCCTGCCGTGTATTGTTTACATGGGCGAGGAGGACATCCGCCGCCAGGCGCCCAATGTTACCAAAATGAAAATGCTCGGGGCGGAAGTCGTCCCCGTGACTTCCGGATCTCGGACTCTCAAGGATGCCACCAGCGAGGCTCTTCGTGACTGGGTTACCAATGTCAGGAACACTTTCTATATTATTGGCTCCGTGGTGGGACCACATCCGTACCCGATGATAGTTCGGGACTTTCAATCCGTTATCGGTCGTGAAACGCGGCGTCAATGCCGGCGGGTGATCGGCGGCGCGCCGGACACAATCGTGGCCTGCATTGGCGGCGGCTCCAATGCCATTGGGATATTCTCGGCGTTTTTGAAGGACGAGAAAGTGCGCCTGATCGGTGTGGAAGCCGGCGGCCTCGGTGTCAACAGCGGCCAGCATGCCGCGACTCTCCTTAAGGGTAAACCGGGTGTTCTGCATGGCTCCTACAGCTATCTGATTTACGATAAGCACGGCCAGGTGATTTTGCCGCATTCGATTTCGGCCGGACTCGATTATCCCGGAGTGGGGCCGGAGCACTCGCTGTTGAAGGACAGCGGCCGCGTGGAGTATGCGTCCGTCACCGATCGCCAGGCGCTGGAGGCGCTCAAGATGAGCTCACGCCTGGAGGGGATTATCCCGGCCCTCGAATCCTCTCACGCGTTGGCTTATATCGTCAAGGCAAAGAATAAATTCCGAAAGAACGAGAAAGTCGTCGTTTGTCTGTCCGGGCGCGGTGATAAGGATATGGGAATAGTCGAGGAGTACCTGTGATGGCCGGTTCCAATCGCATTGCAGGCGTGCTCAGCACACTCGGCACTCGGAAGATGCTGGTGCCGTTCTTTACGGCCGGTTTTCCGGATATGAAAACGTCAATGAAACTGATCGAAACGGCAGCGGCGTGCGGATGTGACATGATCGAAATTGGCATGCCCTTTTCCGATCCCATGGCCGATGGTCCCCAGATTCAGTATTCCTCCCATGTTGCCCTGGCTAACGGTACTAATCTGGATATGATTCTCGACGGTGTGCGGCAAATAAGAGAGACCGTTCAGATCCCGTTAATATTGATGGGTTACTATAACCCGATTATCGCCCACGGTGAGAAGCGTTTCCTCCGCGAGGCCGCCGAGGCAGGTGTCGACGGTTTCATCATCCCTGATTTGCCAGTCGAGGAGGCGGGAGACTTCAGCAAGTGCGCCGAGTCCATTGGGCTTTCGATGATCTTCCTCGTATCTCCGACATCTTCGCCGAAGCGCGTGCGCCTTATCGACAGAAGTTCCACAGACCTTGTCTATGCCGTTACGGTCACAGGTGTTACCGGCAGCGGTCGGAAATTCGGTCAGGACACTGACGATTACCTGAAGTCCCTCAAGCAACGCCTGCGCAAGAGATTCGTGGCCGGTTTCGGCGTGTCGTCGCCGGCCTCGGCAGAGCGGCTTGGTAAGTATGCCGATGGTGTGGTCATCGGTTCGGCGTTGGTTAAGATCATCAGGCAGGCTCCGAATAATCGTAAGGCGACGGCCGAGGTCGAGCGCTTTCTCAAGTCAGTCAGAAAGGCCCTGTAGATCGGGCACGTTAATATGTTCGGTTTGCTTTTGACATGGCCCGCCAAATCAGATATTTTAGCTGGCTGAACCGGGTGCCAGCGCCCTGGGTACGAAACCGCCATTTGGGAATCGGAATCGAAAAGAAAGCATGAGTAAGGATAGATTCAAAGACCAGTTCGCCGGTGCTCTGGCCGGTGCCTTCCGCGAGCAGTATACAGACGTATTCGAGTCCGAGGGTGACAGCCAGATTTTCAATGCCGAGTTCATTTATGAAAACCTGGAGAAGCCGAAAGACCCGAAAATGGGGCGCTTTGCTTTTCCGGTTTTTCGTTATGCCCGATTGCTCGGTGACAAACCCCAGGATATTGCTCCTAAGGTCGCGCAGGAAGCCGAGGCCCTTTTGCAGTCGAAGGCGGAAGGTTCGCCTCTGGTCAAGGCCGTGGCCACCGGCGGTTTTATAAATGCCGTCGTCGATTTCGAATCCCAGGCAACTCAGGTCCTGGAGGATATCCTCGTGCAGGATTCGCGTTATGCTGACTCTAAGGTCGGCGCGGGCCGCAAGTACCTGGTTGAGTATT
>CAZVUZ010000111.1:0-11628 GCA_964630485.1 uncultured Ignavibacteriales bacterium | reverse complement strand
CTTGGTTTTGGAATCATTGACGGCGACCACCGGAAACAACAGGGCGTTATCATTGGCCATGGCACGCAGGCGAATCACGCCGGTCGTTGTCTCTTCGGTGCCGGCCAGGATACCTTCCGCGAGTTCCTTGCGGTCGGTGTGCAGGGTCGATACCAGGTCGGCGCCGTCGTCCATGGTAATATGCGGCTTGTTATCCAGAGTCTGATGGATATGGCGGTAATAGGTTTTGTTGTTCTCACCGTGTCGTGCGAAAACCGAAATGCCATACTCTTTGACCAGCGCCGCAGCGGTATCATCCTGGGTGGACAGCGGGTTCGAGGCGCACAGGGCGGCATTGGCGCCGCCGGCCTTGAGGGTCCGCATCAGGTTGGCCGTCTCGGTGGTAACGTGCAGGCAGCAGGCCAGGTTGATCCCCTTCAGGGGTTTTTCGCGGGTGAAGCGCTCGCGGATAAGGCGTAGTACCGGCATGCTGCGTTCGGCCCACTCGATCTTATCCTTGCCCTGCCGGGCAAGTTTGATATTGGCGATGTCTCGTTTTATAGCCATAGTTTAAGCGTCCTTTTCCAGAGTCTTGGCGACATCGGTCCGCTCCCACGTGAAGTGCTTCTCAGTGCGTCCGAAATGGCCGTAGACGGCGGTTTTACTGTAAATTGGCTGCAATAGCTGTAGTGTGGCTATTATCCCGCGCGGCGTGAGGTCAAAATGTTTACGGACCAACTCGACGATGCGTTTTTCGGGTATGCGAGCGGTCTCGTCAGTGAAAACCATCAACGACACGGGGTCCGCAACGCCAATGGCATAGGCCAGCTGAATAGTGCACTTCGAGGCCAGGCCGGAGGCTACGACGTTTTTTGCGATATATCGGGCCATGTAACTGGCCGAGCGATCGACCTTGGTCGGGTCTTTGCCCGAGAAAGCGCCACCGCCGTGACTGGCCATGCCGCCGTAGGTATCCACGATGATCTTGCGGCCGGTCATGCCGGTATCCGACTGCGGACCGCCGATCAGGAATTTGCCGGTCGGGTTCACGAAGAATTTGGTTTTGCGATCCAGCATCGAAACCGGAATGATCGGCTTGATAACCTGTTCTTTGATCTCGGCGATTGACTTGCGCGTTATTTTCTTGCCGGTGCGATCAAGGATCTCCTCGGTGTGCTGGGTCGAGACCACCACGGCCTCCACCCGGAACGGCTTACGGTCGCGATATTCGACCGTAACCTGCGATTTCCCGTCCGGTCCGAGATAGGGCAGGATGTTCTTCTTGCGCACCTTAGCCAGCTGGCGCGCAAGTTTGTGGGCCAGCATAATCGGCATGGGCATCAATTCGCGCGTCTCGCGGCAGGCGTAACCCGACATCAACCCCTGGTCGCCCGCGCCGCCGCGATCCACACCCATGGCGATATCAGCCGACTGGGCACCGATAGCGTTAAGTATGGCACAGGTATCGAAGGCAAACCCGAATTTACCGTGGGTGTAGCCGACCCGCTTGACAATACCCCGGACAAGCTTGTGAATATCGACATAGGCCGAGGTGGTAATCTCTCCCCCGACTATAACCAGTCCCTGGGATACAAAGGTCTCACAGGCCACGCGTCCGCGACGATCCTGTCTGAGGACATCGTCAAGCACGCCGTCGGATATCTGGTCACAAATCTTGTCGGGATGACCCTCCGTGACAGACTCGGAGGTAAAGAGGAAGTTTCCCCCACTCATCTTTTTGCTCCTTACAATGGGCTTCGGTTTCAGAATCCATGATCGCCGAAGATCAGATAAACTCGATCTCCGAAGAGTCACCGATATTAAGAATTTTCTGTCGTCCTTTGACGCGGGCCCTGCGGCCGACGAGAGAATCCTCTATAACTACTTTGTCCAGCCTGGCCCGGGTGCCGATTATCGAATTTCTCACTACCGAATCGACCACCACCGCCTCGTCGGAAACAGATACGTCAGGGCCGAGTATCGAGTTTGACACCCTGGCGGTCGGGGCTATATAAACCGGCGGAATGATGACACACCCCTCCGGGCAGGCGGGCGACTGGAGTCTCTTCAGAAAATGCCGGTTCGAGGCCAGCACGGTTTCTTTCTTGCCACAATCGTACCAGTCATCGACATGGTACGGCGTGAACCTGATCCCTCTGTCAATCATACCCGACAGGGCATCGGTTAGCTGTATCTCGCCGTCAGTGGTTTTACCGGCCTTGACAATCTTCGTCAACTCTTCGCCGAGTATGTCGGTCTTTTCGAAGTAATACAAACCGATCAGGGCCAGATCCGTCTTCGGCTCCTGTGGTTTCTCAACTACCCCGGATACCACTCCGTCAGAAATCTCCACAATACCGAACCGCTGCGGATCTTCAACCCGCCTCACCCCGAGAACGTTCTCTCCGGCCTTCACAAACTCGGCCAGATCGCATTCAACGATGGTGTCACCGAGCACGACCAGCGTCGGGGAGTCGCCGATCTCGTTCACGGCCAGACTCAGGGCATAGCCCAGTCCCAGGAGCTCCTCCTGGTAAACAAACGTAGCCTTGAAAGAATAATTATCCTGAACGAATTTGCGGATCTGGTCACCCTTGAAACCGATCACAAAAACGACCTCTTCCGGTTCCAGGGCCGCCAGCGGCTCCAGGATATAGGCAAGGATCGGCTTGCCGGCAACATGCAAAAGCGGCTTTGGTTGTGTAAGTGTATGTGGCTTAAGTCGGTTACCAACTCCGGCAACCGGTATCACTACTTTCATATACTTCCCTCATCAGAATTGGAGGCATGGTAGCCACCGGAAGAGCTTTTGACAAGCATTAATTGTGGGACTTACCGGCGGATCTGAACCTGGAGTTCACCGCTCGTTCCCGGTAGTTCGCTCGAGGCTGATCCTGACATATACATCTTCGGAATCGGCCCGAGGAGCCGCCCCGCCTCCCCCATCGTCCGGCATCATACTCAAAAGTACCGAATCCTGCCCCAGTGGATCAAAGGTGCCGACAGCCACCGCGATATCTGACGATGCTCTTGTGGAGTCGCAACTATGCAAAATGTTCAGAACCATCGGCAACGGACTTTCAGAAACCGCCTCCCCCGCCTGGACATCGGCCGCGGGGCTGACGACGAATAACATTCCGTCTCTGATGCTATCGGAAGGTGTCAGGTATATTTCGGCGCGCACCAGGTTCGTATCGAGCCGGGTGACATTGTAGGCGATAAGCTCCAAATCGGGATCGTTCCATCGGGCCACGGGTTCGAACTGCGTCTCCCTCGGTCGCGGCAGGAACTCCAGAAACGCCTTATCCGATTTGGACAAGGTGCGCAGGGCCAGCTTCGACGTCTGGTCGCCGGTCAGGAGCGGATCTATCAGTTGCGACGTGAGATATTGTGCGGCAAAACGCCTCTGGTCCTCATCGCCAAAAACGAAATGGCGCAAAAAGCCAAGGCGGTCGGCCAGGGAAGCATTCCGAAGCAGAGCCATCTCCCCCGCCCCCAGCGTCTTTACGGTTCTTTCCCAGGTAGCGAACAGGGCGCTCTTTTTCTCCGCCTCCCGATCACCGGGTCTCGCAAACGAGGCCAGCGAGTAAAATCCGGCGGCCTGCGAATAGTAATTGACGCCGCGGCCCGTGAGTTCGTCGGCCCGGTGAGTAAACTTCGAACCGAGCCGCCCAATGACATCATGCCACTTACGGTTCTCGAGAAGCTCCTGGTGATCCAGGTACAAATCGGCAAAGGCCTCGGTAATGAGATCGAACGTCGCCAGCTGGCCGGCCTCGACCCGGTCGAGAAGCTGGCAGGCATCCTCGGGAAAACCGTCGGGGTTGGCCGAGGTATCGTAAACCGGTTTCTCCGGATCGTAGCCGCAGCCGATAACAAAAAAGACACCTATTACCACGATAGCCGTAAACATATAAGAAAAACAACGAGACATCCGTCTAATCCTTCACTCAACGTATCAATGCCTTAGAAAATATGAGAAAACGACCCTATCCAGTCCTCGACGAGGAATTGCACTCTGCCGATCAACAGCGAGACACGCCCCATGACCGTATAGCCGAAGTGGGCTCCAAATGAGATCATTATAAACCATATGCCTACTTTGGCTGTTACCCCCAAAGCGCCCTTATGTTCCTTGGAAAAATAGAAGTAGATAAGGGTCGAGATAACCCCGACGATGACGATCAGGGCCAGCAGGGTCGCGCTGAAACCGCTGTCACCGCTTAGGGGCAGCATAGTGGCCCGCATCTGGGGCAAAACCAGCCCATGGAGCTGGGAGGTAAGAAAGATGCCCGCGGTTACACCCATGACGAAGGCCAGGGCAATACGCGAGACCCAGCTCACGCGGGGAACGAACCGGGCGAACATCAGGAAACCCATCACACCGGGCACGAACAGCCACCAGCGGCCGCCGTGAATCATCGGCTCCCAAAGCTGGGTAATGATTACCGTGTCCCAGATCAGGCCAACGTAATATCCGGCCGACAGGCCGGCGAAAATGTGTTCAGCAACTTTATATACGGGGTTGTCCTTGTACAGGAAGGAGAACAGGGCCAGCGTGAAGAACGCCATTATCCAGATTTCAAAAATCTCAATACCGCTCATATCACGCTCCTGCGCCGATTTCTGCCGCTCAGGAAGAATCCGAGATTGCCCAGCACCACGAGGGCGATTATCAGAAGGTGTACCAGCGACTGGGCGCCCATGCCAACGACGGCTTTGGCGGATTTGTCTACAAGCAGTTCGTACTCGGCGGCACCCTTCATTCCTCCCAGCAATCCGACAAACTGGTTGGACTGGACGAAGGAATAATACTTGGGCGCACTGACGGCGGTCGTGCCGCAACCTATCGGCACGCCATACTGGGCATTGACAATCGACACCCAGTAATCGGCGGTGGCGTTGTCGGCCACCTCAAAAATGAATGAAACCTGTTCGTAGTTCACCACCGAATCCATCATCGGCAACTCGGAAAGGTGGGTGCCGCTGTTGTCGGTCGGAAAAATGGATTCGATCGAGGAACCCATACCCGAAAGAACGGCCACGTAGTTGGCCTTATAGCCCAGGTTGACGAAGTCCTCACCATAAACCTTGCCGTATTCCGGCGCAATGTCACGCGTAACCGTCTCAGCCATGGACGGCCCACCGAGGGGGATATTACTGAGAGTTATGACTTTGCAATCCTTGCGCCAGAAATGATGCAGCGCCGCCGTCGTCATCGGCTCGCATTCGGCAATCGTCGACGGGTAATAGTCAAACACGACCATCACCGTCACCGAGTCCGGCAAGGCTTCCACGGCGTCATAAAGCATCTGCGCTTCCGGCGTGATGCTTATGGGAAAAGTGGCCGGAATGATGAACGGTATCAATACCGCCAGGCCAACCATGAGGTAGACCCACCGGCGATCGATATCCTGCATCCTGTTCCAGAAACTTGCCGCCATCAGCCCTTCCCCATGTAAGTTCTCTCGATACCGAGGATGATCCTGAGCGACATCGAGGCGGCTCCGAGGGCGGCGCCGATGATAATACCGCGCTGGACGGCGAGATTGGCGCCGTTCATCACGTACGAATTAAGAAACTCGGGGATATTGCCGGGCAAAAGATTCAGGACCCATTCGCCCATAGGTACGCGCCACAGCATAACGATGCAGGCGGTCACGAGCAATAATGTCGACTCGGCTGATCTCGCCCGGAAAGCGCGGTAGGCCGCCGAGGCAATGTAAAACGCCAGGGTGGCGAACATGGTCGCCATCATCGGGGCGTCAAGATTCATGAATAACCAGTCGTAGATGGATCCCGGAGCGCGCCCGAAAAGAGGTGACCATGAAGACGGCAGAACTGACGGAATGGCCATGGCGAAAATCGAAATCAGCGTGAGGAGCTTGTAGATCCACCCCTCCTTGCGCCGGGCAACAGCCGACCAGTTGACACGGGTGATCGACACCACTCCCAAAAGCAGCGTGAAACCGCCGACGATGGTCAACCAGACTTTCAACTCCTGCGACAGCCCCCCGACCCAGGTAGTCTCGTTGAAAAAGAAGGAAACGACGAGGACAAGCCCTGAAATGAAGGCGATGGCTACCGGTACGGTCGTTCTCATGCTGTCAAATCATCTTTCATAATGCTAAACCGCCTCGAACCATGACAGAAAGGTGTCGCCCGATTGGAAAGTGACCAGCACCACACCGATGATCAGGGCAATGATTATAAGCATTTTAACGAAATCCTGGCCCTTGAGACCGCCGAGCATGATCGGCTCGTGCGACAGATAGGCCGAGGCCGCGTAAAGTTCTTCACCCATGAGAGTATAATCACAGGCGGCAATGAAAAACGGCAGTTGCTCGGGCCGGGCGGTGCCGGCGATCTGAATCGATCCGGCGGCGTTACCTGTTTCGGCCAGGAGCAAAGACTCCGCGAAGAAAGCGCCCATGTAGATATTCGTGGCCGGTCTCTCGCGCATCATGTAGCCGTTGACATTGGCGGTAAAGGCAAACTGCTCGCCCGCCACGTAGCGAACCATATCTTTATCGTAGGCGTCTTTTTTGCCCATCTCAATATATGATTGCTCGACCATCTCCTGCCCCGCCGCAAGGACCAGCGGATACCGGACCGGGACCATCAGCGGCGTTTCATACTGGGCCGTGATCTTGGCGACCCTCCCCAGAATGGAAATACCGGCGATGGTTTCGATTTCGTCGAGTTCGGAAATACCGGGGATATAGAGCACCGGGCGGCCCATTTCGGTGGCCCGGCCAACGGCCTCTTCAACGGCATCAAGGCCGGGGATTTTACGCAGGAAGAGCTTCTTCCCCTTACGTGCCCAACTGGTGTAAATCAGTACGGCCGAGCAGAAGACTAACATCAGCACCAGAGCATTGGTCCGATCGCTCCGAAAGATGCGGCCGTCGGCGTTCTGTGCAATTGCTAATTGGAAATCAACCAACAGGTTAGCGAGGGCCACCAGAGCCACAAAGAGTACTTTATTAAGATTCAACTTGGGCACGGCGGAATATACCATTTCCCGGGCAATTGTCAATCGTTATTGTCACGGGCGGGATTCGCGGTTTGCGGGTCGAAGCCGCCCCCTGAACGCTGTTGTTAATCAACTGACGTACGACTTCCGGCGGATGTTGAACGAGATCAAACCTATTTCGGGCCAAAAAAGAAGGGACAGGCCGCGAAGACCTGTCCCTGTAGAGTCATATTGACATGCGATGATTACTTCATCAGCATCATCTTACGAGTCTCGCTGTTTTGCTCGGTCGTGAGACGGTAGAAGTAAACACCGGAAGTGACGGTGCTACCGGTCTCGTCCGTACCCTCCCAGGTCACCTCATGATTGCCGGCGGACATGTTGCCGCTGACCAGCGTGATGACCTTCTGACCGAGGATGTTGAACACGGAGAGTTCAGCAAATCCGGCTACCGGCAGGTTGAAGCTGATGGCCGTACTCGGGTTGAACGGGTTCGGGTAGTTCTGAGAGAGACCGAAGCTCTCCGGCATTTGGCCGGCGGAGGTGGTCAGGTTGTCGAGCTTGGCCCGGGCGCCGTTGGACTCCCAGGTAAGCGTCTGGCTGACCTCTTCACCGTTGACCACGATTGTCAACTCGTCGCCGACCTTCGGATAGTCTTCGGTGACGGCGTTGACATTGTCATAACCATAGACGGGGGTGAACTTGAGCAGTCCGCCCGAATAGACACCACTGCCGCAAATCGTGCCGTCGTCGGTCACAACCTGGATATTCGAACCGGAAACCAGTTCCGAGCCGTCCAGGGTGATACCGGCGCCGTAGATTGACATCCAGGTACGGGAAGCCGTCACGCCGTAGGAGGCCGCCATCGGACGCTCATCGACGCGCGGAGCCGCCACCGGGACATCACCGTAATACAGCAAGTCATCGGCGGCCGACTTCACCCAGTAGCCGAATCCGGGAGCGAGGTCGGTCAGAGTGTTATGGATCGGGTCGCCGGGGATATAATCCATGGCGCCGTCGTCATAGCCGTAGGCAACTTCGAGGTTATCCATGATGGAAGCAAAGCCGTCGGTTACCGGCATGACCTCGTCGGGCCAGTAGCTGACCAGGTTCCATCCGGAGTAGATCTCGATACCGTCAAACGGGCTGATCAGTCCGCCGCAGATCTCGAAAGTGACCGGGCAGCTCAACCGCAGCCAGTAGCCATGGTAGAAATCAACATCGGCCAGGGTCGAGAATTCCGGCAGTGACGGATCGTAGGTGAGACCGCCGCGATCGAAGCTCAACACGACGTCGACACACTCGGCGAAGTCGGCAATAGCGTCGGCGACGTCATCGGTGTAGGCAACGTTCCACGAAATCAGGTGCCAGCCGGCATCCAGATCGAAGGTGAGGCATTCTTCGGCAGTGAATTCACAGATCTCAAACGGATCGCCGTTTTCGGTCCAGTATATGATCGGCGTCGTCGCGACCGCCACCCCATTGATCTTGAGGGTGATCATGTCGCCTTCAACGGCGCCTTCGTCTTCGATAGTGTAAATGTCGTCGGCGTAGATCGGCATGAGACCGAAGGAACCATCGGGCTTAACCATATCCATACCGCACAGGACGCCATCAGGGTCATAGGCCGTGATGATGTCGTTTTCTTCCAGCGGCGAACCTTCCAGCAGAGGCGCTCCGCAGTAGATGTTGATCCAGCGATCGGTCGGGACCACGATCTGCGAATCGGTCACGCAGATGGTCTGCATATAGGTGTCGGTGTAACCGCAGATATGATAGACGGTCAGGCTGACATCGAAACAACCCATTCCTTCAAAGGTGTGGATCGGATTTTCCATATCGCTGGTGCTACCGTCGTCGAAATCCCAGAAGTAGCTGTCCAGGGCATCGACAACGGAAGTGTTGGTAAACATAACCTCCAGCGGCATCGAGCCACCGTCAGGATCGGCCGTGAAGCCGGCTGTCGGCTCGGCATAGAAGAGAACCAGGGCTTCCACGGTTGCCTCGACCTCCGTGCATTCACCGATAGCCATCACCGTGAAGGCATAACTGCCGGCAGTGTCAGCCTGGAAGCACAACTGGCCGTCGGCCCAGGCACCGTCGGTAACCTGAACCTCAAGAGCGTTATCGATGCGCAGCGGGAAGCAGAGTTCCTGCGGACCGCAGACCGTGAGTTCGGGAGCGGGTGACGGAACGTTAATGACCGGATCGTCGACGAGATTCACGACAAAGACGAGTTCACACTCGACCGTGCCACAGCCGTTAGTAGCACTCACCGTAATCGGGAAAGTGCCTTCTTCGGCGGGTGTGAAGCAGAACTCATCCGCTTCCCAGGCGCCGGTGCCAACGTTGACCTCATCGAAGTCAGTGATAGCGAGCGTGATGCAGATTTCCGCGATCTCACAGACATCGTAGAACATGGTGTCCGGAGGGCAGGCAATCGTCGGCATCGGGCACTCAACCACTTCCACCGTAACGTCGCATACTTCCGAGCCACAGGCATTGGTGGCAGTAAGCTGGACCGTGTAGACGCCGATGGTGCTGGCGTCAAAGCAGAAATTGCCGTCAACCCAACTGGCCGTCCAGCCTTCGGGAACGGTTGTCAGAGAAACATCGTCGGCGCCGGTTATGGCCAGAGGGACACACACCTCTTCGGCGGAAACCTGCTGGACAATGGCGGCCTGCGGGCAGTCAATGACCGGGGTCGTATTGACCGTAACATTCACGGTAAAGTCGCAGACTTCTTCGCCACAAGTGTTGGAAGCTGTGACGCTGAAGGGATAGGCATCCGTGGCCGGAGCGTCGAAACAGAGAATGCCGTCGGCCCAGGTAGCGCCTTCGACCACAACGTCGATGGCGTTGTCGATAACCAGCGGCACACAGGCCTGGCTGCCGGCACAAATTTCGATAGCAAGATCACCCTCGGGGCACTCAATTGCGACCGCGGGGAGCAGGGTCACCGTCACCGGAATAATACAGGTGTCGGCGCCGCAGGCGTTGGTAGCTATCACGGTGTCGATAACATCGATCGAACCGGGGACATCCCAGCATATCTCGTCATTGGCCCAGACACCACCCTGTGTCGAAGTGACCTCGCCGGCATCGGTAATGACCAGCGGGATGCAAACCGTCTGCGGGATGCAGATCTCAGCCACGATCGGGTCGGTGGGACAGGTGATTGCCGGAGCATTGGTAAGAGTGACATTGACCGTCACCTGGCAGGCATCGCTGTTGCCGCAGGAATTGGAGGCGGCAACGTCGAAGACATACTGGCCGTCGGCTCCGGGGTTGAAGCACAACTGGCCGTCGGCCCAGGAAGCACTCGCGACTTCGACCAAATCCTGGCCGGCTATCGGCAGGTCAACACAAACCTGTTCGCCGGCGCAAACACCGACGTCAAGCGGCGCCCCGGGGCAGGTAATGATAACGTCGGGGCAGGCCCCGGCGCAGACTTCAATCTTGAAATTGGTCATCATCTCGGTCGCCGTGAAATCATAGCCCTCGGCCAGGAAATCGGCGACGAGTTCGGTTCCACCCATGTCGAGCAAACGAACGGCATAGTAGCCGGGGTTGATGACATTAGCCAGGTTCAGCGTAATTTCGTCAAGAGCGTTGGTCTCAACCGTGAGTATGAACTCCTTGCAGAAAGCGCTGGTGGGCCAGCGAATGTCCCTCTCGTACAGGTCCTGCATCTGATTCCACTCGGCGTGTTCGAAATAAGTCCGCACGTAGTTGCCCGGAGGCGTCGGCGGCTCGAACTCGTCGATACCGGCGTCGTAGCCGTCGGTGGCGCCGGAGTCAAGTCCGAACATGGTCAGGCCGTCAACCGGACCGGCGGCGTGGCTGGCAACCACGTTGGCGCTCATGTTCGGTCCCGGGTTGGGATCGATATTCATCGTCACCGCAATTTCCTGCGGCGAATTGAGAGCACCGGCAGCGGTCACAGTAACCGTGGCGGTGTACATTCCGGCCGGCACGCCGGTCGGGTTGGCCGTCACAGACACGATACCCTCGGTGGTGCCGGAGGTCGGATCAACCGTGAGCCAAGCCTCGTCGGTAGCTACCGTGTAATCGTACTCGCAGAGATAATCCGAGGAGATGTTCACATCCTGCGGCATTATCGAATAGGAGCCTTCAAAGGCATCGAAAGTGAGCGAGGTCTCGGACAGGACAAGGTCGGCCGCCGCAGGGACCGTAACCGTGAAGAGACCCTCACCGCCATTGGTGATGCCGTCGGCATACACATCATAGTCACCCAGGGGAGCGTCACTCGGGATATCAAAGGTAGCGAGCAATGTCGTGTCAGTGGGAGCACTGACGTTGTAGCCAATAATGTTGGTAGCGCCGCTGATCAGGGCCGCCGTGGGAGTGGTCTGACCGAAAGCTGTGTTCTCCCCGGTAATGGTCACGCTAAGCGTCTGGCACTGCGTGGCGGTCGCGGGATCAATGGAGACAATCAACGTGTCTTCCGTTGGCTCACCGATCACATAGCAATGCGGGCCATCCCAACCCGGGAAAGCATCAGGACCGGCCCATTTCCATACACCGGAAGGCGGGTAATAGGCGGAGTCAAAGCAAATATGCTTGTCCTTGTCGGCCTCGGGAAGAGACCCGATTTCAACTGAATAGCCGATATCGTCATATCCGGCCGGCAAGCCGGCCAGGAAGAAGCG